>NZ_JBRKIS010000043.1:0-418682 GCF_052983315.1 Sinomicrobium endophyticum | reverse complement strand
CAGTCGGATGTAGATAATGGCGGTGTCAGCAACCAGGCTCTGGCCAGTGGAGAAGACCCTAACGGTGACCCGATAGAAGATGAGTCCGGAACAGATGAAGACAATGATGATCCTACGGATACTCCTCTAACCCAGGAACCATCGATCGCATTAGTAAAATCCGTGACCAATACCGGTAGCGGGGAAAATGGCGCCTTTGTAGTAGGTGATGCGATTGAATACACCTTTACGGTAAGTAACACAGGTAATGTGACTGTGGATAACATTACCATTGATGATGACTTGACAGGAACTGCCGGTTTACCAATTACTCCGACGACATTGGCACCTGGAGAATCGGGAACAGCAACGGCAACCTATACGATCACCCAGGAAGATGTGGATAACGGTGGCGTGAGCAACCAGGCTTTAGCGAGCGGTAATGACCCTAACGGTGATCCTATAGAAGATGAGTCCGGAACAGATGAGGATAATGACGATCCAACAGATACTCCGATCGTACAAGACCCGTCGATCGCTTTAGTAAAAGTAGTAAGCAATACGGGTAGCGGGGAAAACGGTGCCTTTGTAGTAGGCGATGCTATCGAATACACCTTTACAGTAACCAATACAGGAAATGTAACCGTGGCGGATATTAACATCGATGATGCATTGACAGACACCAATGGCTTGCCGATCACCCCGTCTACCCTTGCCCCGGGAGAGAGTGGTACTGCAACGGCGATGTATACGATCACCCAGTCGGATGTAGATAATGGCGGTGTCAGCAACCAGGCTCTGGCCAGTGGAGAAGACCCTAACGGTGACCCGATAGAAGATGAGTCCGGAACAGACGAAGACAATGACGATCCTACGGATACACCTATAGAACAAAACCCGTCCATAGCCTTGGTAAAGACAGGAGAGTATGCGGATATCAACGATAATGATATGGCAGATGAGGGAGATGAAATCACCTATACTTTCACGGTGATTAATACAGGTAATGTAACTGTGGATAATATCACTATCGATGATGCATTGACAGGAACTTTCGGTCTGCCCATCACCCCGGCTGTATTAGCCCCCGGTGAAAGAGGGACCGCTACGGTGACGTATACGATCACCCAGTCCGATGTGGACAACGGTGGTGTCAGCAACCAGGCTTTGGCCAGCGGTGAAGACCCGAATGGTGATCCTGTAGAGGATACTTCGGGAACAGACCCGGACAACGATGATCCTACCGAAACATCTATAGAGCAAAAACCTGATATGACACTTATCAAGGCAGGTGTGTATGTCGATGAAAACGGTGACGGAAGTATAAGTCCGGGAGATATTATACAATATAGTTTTGTGGTGGAAAATACAGGAAATGTGACCTTGAGTAATGTGAGTATTTCCGATGAAACCATGGTGCCCGCCCTGGAAGTTTCGGAAGTAAGTCCGCCTGCTTTGGCCCCGGGAGAAACGGGAACAGCATCTGCGGTTTATGTAATTACCCAGGAAGATATCAACGTAGGTGCGGTATACAATATTGCAGAAGCAAGTGCGGAAACGCCCGATGGAGAAGAGGTATATGAAGAATCACAACCTTCGGAACCACTGGATCCTTCAGATCCGTTTTATATGGACGAATGTCCCGATTGTACGGTTGTCAAACTCGAACGGAACCCTGCAATTACCTTACTCAAGACAGGAGAGTTCAATGACGAAAACGGTGACGGACAGGCCCAGGCCGGAGAAACCATAACCTATAGATTTGAAGTGACCAATACAGGAAATGTGTACCTGAGTAATATAAATATTGAAGATCCCCTGCCGGGGGTAACCATAACGGGCGGACCTGTTTCCCTGGTACCCGGTGAATCGGACAATATCACTTTCTCGGGAACTTATACGATAACCCAGGATGATATTATTGCCCGGGGAGTTACCAACCAGGCTACGGTTCATGCCGATGCTACCGATGGTTCCCGGGTAAGTAACCTCTCCGATAGTGAAGATGGCCTGGGCGACAACCCTACCTTCATAGAACTGGAAGGCTGTACCGTAGAAGTATTCAATGGCGTGTCACCCAACGGAGACGGATTGAACGATACCTTTAAGATACAGGGGATAGAATGTTACCCGGATAACACAGTTGAAATATACAATCGTTGGGGAGTTAAGGTATATGATGTACGTGGATATAATAATAACGACAGGGTATTCCGCGGTTATTCCGAAGGACGTGCAACATTGAACCAGGGAAAACGATTGCCTACGGGAACCTATTTCTATGTTCTGAAATACAGGACAGAAAACAGTAGTGTTCAGGATAAATCGGGTTATCTCTTTATCAACTAATGCTTCAAAAAATGTGAAATATTCCGGTGTCGGTAGTTTGGGCTTACGATCATAATTAAAATATTGTTTCCAACGTATTTCGGATGGTATTCCGGCACCGGATTTTAAAGGTCAGATTAAAAGTGAGAACTAAAAATACAAGGTATATTATGAAAAAGGCAGTATCGGTGCTCATCATATTTTGGTCGTTGTCGGTTTTCGGTCAGCAGGAACCGCAATACACACAGTATATGTATAATACTGTAACGGTGAACCCGGGATATGCAGGTACACGGGGTGTAACCAGTTTATTCGGATTACACCGTTCTCAATGGATTGGTCTTGACGGCGCACCGAGGACCACCCAGTTTTCAATCCATTCTCCGGTAAGCCGTAGAGGGCATGGACTGGGGTTATCTGTTGTGAATGATAACATAGGCCCCTCCAGGGATACTTATATCAATGCCAGCTTTTCTTATTTGTTGCAATTATCCGACAGGACCAGGTTGAATCTGGGACTTATGGGAGGAGGAAGTTTTTTGGAGGTGGATTATAATAAACTTAACCTGGAGAATAATCAGGATCCTAACCTTACCGGAAAATTGAACAAATTCTCTCCGAATGTCGGAGTAGGGGCCTATCTGCATTCCGATAACTGGTATGTAGGGCTGTCGGTACCGGCATTGCTCGAAACCAGTTTTTATGACGATGTGCAGCAATCGGTGGCAAGGGAAAAGATGCATTTTTACCTGATCGGGGGGTATGTTTTTGACCTGGGCCCCTCAGTGAAATTCAAACCTGCAACCCTACTGAAAGCCGTAAGCGGCGCCCCTCTTTCCGTGGATCTTTCGGCCAATTTTATGTTTAATGAAAACCTGACACTGGGTGCGGCCTATCGCTGGGATGCGGCAGTGAGTGCCATGGCCGGATTTAATATTACCCCAAGCCTGTTTGTAGGATACGCTTATGACTGGGATACACGCCGTATTGGTAACTATAACTCAGGCAGCCATGAAGTATTTTTAAGGTATGAGTTTATTTTCTCATCGCGTAACAGGCTGCACTCTCCAAGATTCTTTTAGATTAATTGAATATGAAATACCCATTAACAAATTCACGCAAGCCTAACAGAAAATGTTCTTTGGGCATTACTCACGGCATTTTGATTTTATATGATGGAGCTTGTGAAACCTAACGCAGTGGTTCAGCGTAGCTAATCTTTGACCGTTGAAAACAAATAAAAAGAACAGATGAAAAACAAATATATCAGGATGAAAAAATATATACTCATCGGGTTATGCCTGATTATTGGAAATATAGCCTTTCCACAGGAAGCAAAAAAAACAAGGGCAGACAAGAGCTATGAAGATTTCGGCTACATAAAATCCAGGGAACTCTATGAAAATCTGCTGAAAAAGGGGTATGAATCCAAAGATCTGTACAGCAAACTGGGAGATACCTACTACTACAATGCCCTATATGCAGAAGCCTTGCAACATTACGAAAAAGTGTTTTCTTACGAAGAAGAAACAGACCCGGTGTACTATTACAGGTATGCCAAGTGCTTACAGGCCGAAGGTAATTATGAGGAAGCCGGGAAAGTACTGGAAAAATTTTACGGATTGATCGGTCAGTCCGGAAGGCAAGGAAATTCCTTGACTGAAGAATTGTCAAGAATCCGGGAAAACTCCGGACGATACGAAATCACAGATGTGGAAATTAACAGTAAATATGCCGATTTCGGTCCCGCTTTTGGCAGGGACGGACAAATCCTGTTTGCTTCCGCCAGGGATACCGGGATTTTCGTAGACCGTACGCATAAGTGGAATAAAAAGCCTTTTTTAAAACTTTACACGGCGTCGGCAAACGATGACGGGACCCTGTACGAGCCCGAACAGCTCAAAGGCGATGTAAATACCAAATACCATCAAAGTTCCCCGGTAATCACCAAAGACGGGGAAACCATGTACTTTACCCGGAATAACTTCACACGGGGAAATTACGGCAAGGACGAAGAAGGAACCAATCACCTGAAGATATACAGGGCGAAATATGCTAACGGAAAATGGACAGAGATAGAAGATCTGCCTATTAACGGGGAAGAATTCTCCACTGCGCATCCTGCCCTTAGTCCGGATGATAAATACTTGTATTTTGCTTCGGACAGGCCCGGCAGCAAGGGAATGTCGGATATCTTCCGGGTAGAGATCACGACCGACGGCGGTTTCGGCCCTGTGGAGAATCTGGGGGAAATTGTAAATACCGCAGGTAGGGAAACTTTCCCTTTTATAGCTGAAGACGGAACACTCTATCTGGCTTCCGACGGGCATGCCGGGATCGGCGGATTGGATGTCTTTGCGGTTATCAACGGGCCCTTCGGAGAGGAACAGGTGATCAATGTAGGGGAACCCGTAAACTCGAAAGATGATGATTTTGGGTATATCGTTGATGTTAATACACGAAAAGGATATTTTTCATCCAACCGTAATGAAGAAACCGGATTTGACAATATATACACTTTCCTGGAAAACGCTCCTCTTGCCATAGCGGCGGAATTATGTGGACATGTGAGGGATATTCACACCAAAGAACCTCTTGCCCGGACAAAAGTCACACTATACGATGAAGAAGGGGAAAAGAAAAAAGAATTCGAAACAGACGACGCGGGTAATTTTTGCGTAAAAGTACTTGCAGGTAAGAATTATAATACCCGTTATGATAAGGAGGAATACCAGCCGCATGAAGAATTTGTAACGAAGCTCGAAGCAGGAGAAAAAAGGGAAGTGCTCATTGAATTGGAACGCGGGGATATGTTCCCCGGCGACGATCTGGCGCAAAAACTCAACCTGAACCCTATTTACTTTGATTTCGACAAGCATAATATCAGGGAAGATGCTGCCAAAGAACTGGCTAAGGTTATACAGGTTATGCAGCAATACCAGGGTATGGTCATAGAAGTGCGGTCGCATACGGACAGCAGGGGCAGTGACCGCTATAACCTTGGGTTATCTGACAGGAGAGCAAAGTCTACAGTCCATTATATTGTTGAAAAAGGGGAAATATCTCCGGACCGGGTTAGCGGAAAGGGTTATGGTGAAACAGAATTGGTGAATGAATGTGCTAATGGAGTACCTTGTTCCAGGGAGAAACACCAGTTAAACAGGCGAAGTGAATTTATAATTGTTGAAATCCGTAAATAAACGAACATCACGATATAAGTATTTGTAATATCAATTGAAAGTTCTTTCATCCGTACAAAACAAAACGGGATTCTTGTAAAAGATCCCGTTTTTTATGGCATCATACAATCAGAAAAAGTGTTCCGATTCGGCATTAAACACTATATTTGAAAACAATGGTATGGTAAATTGCAGACAGATTTTCGGCATGCAGTAATCTTGTGAGTTTCAATTAGTAATTATCCTTGCTTATGGTAATCTTAAACAAATGATACACATAATGCAAACCAACGGTGATCTGATCATCACCTTTATCCGGGTCATCGCGGGTGTAATTATCATCCCGTATGGAATGCAAAAATTATTTGGGTGGTTCGATGATCTGGGAGGAGGCGTAGGGATTAAAGCTTCCCTGCGTAGTTTTAAGGAGAAGAAAATACCGCTGTTTATTGCTTGGCTTGTAATTCTGGGGCAATCGATAGGCAGTATAATGTTGTTTATCGGTCTTGCCGGGAGGGTAGCTGCATTTTGTAACTTCCTTATTTTTAGCGGGGCCCTTGCCGTGCATTTTTCCGAAGGCTGGAGTATGAACTGGACCGGTAAGAAACAGGGGGAAGGGATAGAATATTTTATTATGCTCCTGACATTACTTCTGGTGGTGATCCTTAAAGGGAGTGGAGGTCTGTCTGTTGACTATTGGCTTTTCAATAAGTGATATGATTTTAGACAGGAAAACGGCAGGTTGGAAAAAGCTTAGATGCATTTAACAATAATACGGTCCGGCGCTCTTAAAAAGCCTGTTTGCTTTGTACCTTAATTAATTGAAAATAATCCATGGTTACCGCCTCATACGTCGAAGTAGCTGGCTTAGGATATATTTTTTGTTTCCGCATTCCTCTTTCCGGTATCTGTTTTATGAAAAGAAATAAATGAAATGATTAAAAGACCTAGAAAAATAACAGGTGATATCCTGGCCGACATGGGATTACCCGAAGCCGTATGGGCTATGAAGGCGGAAACAAAGGTGATGGCAAACCCGGCGTAGGCCCATTCCTTGATCCACCCTTTTATCAGCGCAAGAAGAACAATCGCTCCTATCAGTTTGGCGATGGCAAGTTCTATCCGGAAATGATCAGGATACCCAAGGTGTGTAAAAGCTTGTTGTATACCGGCATTTGTCAAATAGGAATACGTAGAGAACAACATCATCAGGGATACGATAATGGTTGTTACCCAGTAAGTCAGTTTCCACGGTTTTTTCATTTTTTTTTATTTTGTTTGATATGGCTAAATTAAACCTATTTACTATGGCTTTATTAGCAATATATCAAAGGTTAGTAGTTACGTTTGGGTTAGTTATGGCATTTGGAAGGATCGTTACTATAGGAATAAAGATAAGTCCTGCCCCCTGGACCGGCTGTGTGCCCCGATGCAGATAACAGTAGTGCCGGGTGAAAAATAAAAGGGAACAAATTAAGATTTGAATTCTTCCATTAATGACGGTGATCGGGCACCTCCCGATATCATCTAAAAACGCTTTCTCCTACTAAGAGGTGAAATCTTAAAGAAATAGTCGGGAACCTTGTCATATACTTTACCGGTTGTATTTTGTCTTCATCTGGAGAAACGGATTCTGATCCTTAACGTTGCGCTTAAATGACACACTTTTTTTTGTGTTAAAAAAACAGGCGTTTGATAATTTAGGAAAGGATTTTGTGAGAAAAATAAAAATTATCTGGGACTTTTCCTATACTTAAGTGTGAAGTTTATAGAAGAGTTGTTTCAAACAATTTGGAATAAGGCTTTTCAGTATTAAAATAATTGTCAAATATAAACCTTAACCTACTTATATTATGAAAAGAAGTTTTATGTATTATGTCATTTTAGGATCGATAACATTGTTAACAATGTACTCCTGTGATGATAAAGTGACATCGGATCCGGATGGTGCCATTTCCGGAGAAAACGTTACCGGTCTTATTGCAGAAGAGGAAAATGACTGGGTAACTAAAGCGGATACGCTTATGAAAGCCATTGTTGAACTGTATCTCGACGGAAAACCACGCGATATCTGGAGTTCACAGTATCCGCAGGGAGGTGGCTATTGGGACGGGGCCGCCGTAATATGGGGACATGGCTCGGCATTTTCAGGGTATACCGCTTTTAAACACAGCACCTGGGATATTCCAGGACTCAGGGCGGAAGTGGAAGAAAAATACGACGAAAGATTACTTACCGCTATCGATAAGTTCAGGAATCAGAGGAACGGGGGACCGGAGGCATATGCAGTGTATCCAGGGGAAGGGGACGAACGGTATTACGATGATAATATATGGGTGGCAACCGATATGGTTAACCTTTATTTACTGACGAATGATATGAGGTATCTTGAAAGGGCCGAGATCGTCTGGAATTTTGTTCAGGCAGGAACAGATGATATTATGGGAGGCGGAGTATACTGGAAAGAAGGATTAAACTCCAAACATACCTGTTCTACAGCTCCCGCAGCCGTGCTGGCTGCCCGGTTATATGAGGCTACCGGGGAAGAACACTATTTAACAAGTGCCAAAGCATATTATTCCTGGGTTAAAGAAGTACTTCAGGACCCTTCTGATTATTTATACTGGGACAATGCCCGGTTATCGGATGAAAATGATCCGGATTCCGGGATACTAATATCCACGGCCAAGTACTCGTATAATTCCGGTCAGCCCATGCAGGCAGCGGTATTGCTATACAATATTACCAATGAGATACATTATCTGGAAGATGCACAAAATATAGCCGAAGCGGCCCACCAGAAATGGTTTGCCCCGTTCCGGTCCGATATTCTGAATAAATCCTTCAATATATTAGAGCCCGGCCATGTATGGTTCCAGGGCATTATGCTAAGAGGCTATGTGGAACTCTACAATGTAGATCACAACAGCGAGTATATTGATGATTATAAGAAAACCCTGCTCCATGCCTGGCTGTCCGATGCCAGGAACAGGGATACTAATCTTATCAATGAGAACTTTAAAGGAACAACCACACAGGATAAATGGGAGATCCTTCACCAGGGAGCTATTGTGGAAATGCTGTCGCAGTTGGCCATGACAGAATAATAAATGACTGTTGGCAACAGAAATAGAAAAGTCTGTTCGAATTCGCAATGGACTAAGGTGAAAACAATAATGAAATATCAGGGCAGGGGATAGGTTTGCCGGCTATCCGCCAGCCTTTTTGAATGTGGCTTAATCCGTATTATTTTGTTAAATGCGGAATCAATATATCATATGCGGAAAAGCAATGTCAGATTTATTGATAAATTTATAACTGTTTTTCCATAAACTGTGCATCCTCAATACCAGCCACATGAAAAAGTATTATTTAAAGGTAATTACCATAGCAATAATCCTGTTGAGCATACATTTTTTATCCCATGCCCAGGTACAACCGGAGCAACTTTATTGTGAAAACAGGGAAAATCCGATCGGAATAGACAATATCAACCCGAAATTCACCTGGATACTTTCCTCTCTGAAACGAAATGAGAAACAGGCTGCTTACCGGGTCCAGGTGAGCGAAAGTGATGACTTCACTTCCAAAGTGATCTGGGACAGTGAAAAGGTAGAATCGGACCAATCCGTAAGAGTGGCTTATGCGGGACCTGAAGTAAGTTCGCTGAAAACGTACTACTGGAGGGTGAAAGTGTGGAATGATAAAGGAAAATCTTCTCCCTGGAGTTCAGTCGCATACTGGCAGATGGGAATTTTGCATCCGTCCGACTGGAAAGCAAAGTGGATCACGATGGGATACGAAGAAGATACGCTCCGGGAAAGTCCGGCTTTCCGAAAGGAATTTTCTATTCGGAAGAAAGTAAAAAAAGCCACGGCGAGCATAACTTCCCACGGCTTATACGAAGCTTTTATAAATGGTAACAAAATAGGCAACGCGTATCTAACACCCGGCTGGACCAGCTATAACAAACGCTTACAATACCAGGTATACGATATTACCGATATGTTGAAAGAAGGGCAAAATACCATCGGAGCACTGTTGGGTAGTGGGTGGTACAGAGGTGCCCTGGCCTGGGGAGATAATAAAAATATATACGGAAGTGACCTGGCGCTTTTGTTACAGATAAATATTACCTATGCCGATGGAACTTCCGAAACTGTGGGGACGGGAGATGATTGGAAAACGCATAAGAGTTCGATACTATCTTCGGAGATTTACGATGGCGAAATCACAGACGCACGAAAATCCCTCGAAGACTGGAAAAACGTAAACTATAATGACAATAAATGGTCTCCGGCAATAGTAAAGAATTTTGACTATGATAACCTGTTGGCTACCTATAACGAACCGGTAACCGGGCACGAAACATTTACCCCGGTAGAAATGATTACAACCCCCAAGGGAGATAAGGTAATAGACTTCGGGCAAAACCTGGTGGGCCGGGTACAGGTAAATGTAAGGGGAAATGCAGGAGACAGTTTGATTATAGACCATGCCGAGGTACTGGACCAAAACGGCAATTTTTATACCGAAAATCTGCGGGCTGCAGCCCAGCGGAATATTTACATCCTCAACGGAAAGGGTTCGGAAAATTTTGAACCGCACTTTACATGGCAAGGTTTCCGGTATATAAGGATCAGGGGAAATGTAAAGAATATTTCAGCCGACAATTTCAAGGCTGTAACCTTGTATTCCGACATGCGGAAAACAGGAAGCTTTACGACTTCCAACGAATTATTGAACCAGTTACAACACAATATCGAATGGGGACAGAAAGGTAATTTCCTGGATGTTCCGACGGATTGTCCGCAACGCGATGAACGCCTGGGGTGGACGGGAGATGCCCAGGTGTTCTTTCGTACGGCTGCATTTAACATGCATGTAGATAACTTTTTTGTAAAATGGATGAAAGACGTTGCCGCAGATCAGTCGGATGACGGTAGTGTACCACATGTTGTACCCGACGTATTGGGGCCGAATGACGGAGCATCCGCAGGCTGGGCGGACGTATCTGTGATTATTCCGTGGAATGCGTATATGTTGTACGGAAATAAAGAGATACTGAAAAATCAGTATGACAGCATGAAGTCTTGGGTAGATTTTATGAAAAACCACAGCAACGATTACCTGTGGAATACCGGGTTTCATTTCGGGGACTGGTTATTTTACAGACCAGATGACGACAACGATGGCAGAGCCGCGATAACCGATAAATACCTTATCGCCCAGTGCTTTTTCGCAAACTCCACACAACTGCTTATCCGTGCTGCAAAAGTGTTGGGAAAAGAAGATGACGTAACCGTGTATACCGGTTTATTAAAGCACATAAAAGCCGCGTTTCTCAGGGAGTATGTAACTCCGAACGGCAGGTTGGTTTCCGGGTCCCAGACGGCTTATGTGCTGGCCCTGAAATTTGAAATGCTTCCGGAAGATCTCAGGGCACAGGCAGCCCGGCGCCTGGTTGAAAATATTAAAGGCTACGATTATCACCTGACTACAGGTTTTTTAGGAACTCCTTACCTGTGTTCTGTGTTGTCCGGATTCGGTTATCACGATCTCGCGTATACCTTATTAATGCAGCAAACCTATCCTTCCTGGCTGTATCCCGTTACCGTGGGGGCCACAACCATATGGGAACGGTGGGACGGCAGAAAACCGGACGGAACGTTCCAGACACCTTCCATGAATTCCTTTAATCATTACGCCTATGGTGCGATTGGCGATTGGATGTACAGAGAACTTGCAGGAATTAATAATGCAGAGAACCCTGATGAAGCCGGATATAAGAAAATCGTGCTGACCCCGCACTTCACCAATACATATGTTTCGGATAAGGTTAAGGAGCAGAATAATAGTGAGGAGCTGACCGAAGTAAACGGAAGCCTCAAAACATATTACGGGGAGATTGTTTCGCACTGGAAAGTAAAAGGAAAGGAAATAACCTATAATGTCCGGATTCCGGTAAATACAGTCGCAGAAGTGCATCTTCCCGTAACGGATATCAATAAGCTGAAAGAAAGTGGTATGCCAGTACCCGATATCGGGGAAATCGGAGCAGAGCCCGGCAAAACCGGAACAGTTCTTCACCTGGGGTCCGGGAGCTATACCTTTATTTTTGAAAAATAAGACCTGTTTAGATATCGGGAAACTGTAAGTCACAGGGAAGTTTAAAATGAGTTCAATATTTCCTGTGGTAAATCATTTCTTATGCTTTCACAATTTTATCCCGAAATGTTATTGTGTTTAAAAATAACAGATCAACCCTGAAGGTTACTACACCTGCCGAGGATGCAATAGTGTTAATTTTTGGGATTTTTAATTGTATACCTGACATTTTTAAGGTGAAAAATTTTCTGTTTCATTATTATTGTTTAGTTTCGTGTAATCGATTGCATAATTTGTTTCGATCCTGGAGGCAGGAAAATCTTCCGGATAACAGTATAAAAATTAACTAAAACCCAACCTATGAAAATCAGAACTTCCGGTTTTCTGAAAGCCGTATGCATCTTGTTAGTGTTGATGCCTTTTTGTTTTCAGTCCTGTAAAACAAACAATAAAGAGGATAAAAAGGATACCGGAGAAGTTGTTGATCCGGCGGATAAAATTATACAAGGTATCACAGTACCCGTTTTTCCGGATAAAACTTTTAATATCACCGATTTCGGGGCGGTTGCAGATGGTACCACCCTGAGTACGGATGCATTCGAAAAAGCTATTGCCGCCTGCCACGAAGCGGGTGGAGGAAAGGTTATTGTGCCTTCGGGTAAATTTCTTACCGGGCCTATCCATTTAAAGAGCAATGTAAATCTGCATACCGAAGCGGGGGCAGTTGTCTTGTTCAGCAAAAATACCGAGGACTATCTGCCCGTCGTTCACACTTCCTACGAAGGGGTGGAATTAATGAACTACTCCCCGCTTATCTATGCATACCGGCAAAAAAACATAGCGGTTACCGGAAAAGGAACCTTTGACGGACAAGCCGATAAAACCAATTGGTGGCCCTGGTGCGGAAGTACCAGGTATGGCTATACGGAAGGAGGCCCGCATCAAAGGGACGAACAGAATTTGCCACGCTTGCGTAAAATGAATGAAGAAGGTACCCCGGTTGCTGAACGAATCTTTGGTGAAGGGCACCATCTGAGACCTACTTTCTTTGAACCTTTCGAATGCGAGAATATATTGGTACAGGGAGTCACTTTTACCAATGCGCCTTTCTGGGTAATGCACCCCATAAAGTCAAACAGTGTAACGGTGGATGGGGTAACTGTGAGTAGCCACGGCCCTAATAATGATGGATGTGACCCGGAATATGCCAGAAATGTACACATTAAAAACTGTGTTTTTGATACCGGGGACGATTGTATTGCCATAAAATCGGGAAGGAATAACGACGGCAGGCGCGTAAACATTCCGAGTGAAAATATTGTCGTGGAAGGATGTGAAATGAAAGACGGCCACGGAGGCGTCGTTATGGGTAGTGAAATTTCCGCCGGGGTTAGAAATGTATATGTCCGTAATTGTATTATGGACAGCCCGAACCTGGACAGGGCCATCCGGATAAAAACCAATACCCTCAGAGGTGGGTTCGTGGAAAATGTCTTTGTAAATAACGTAGAAGTGGGCCAGGTAAAGGAAGCCACGTTAAAGATCAATACCCATTACGCCATTTATGAAGCCCAGGAAGGAGAATACATTCCCGTAATCAAAAATATCCACCTGAAAGACGTGACCGTAAAGAACAGCGGTAAATATGGCGTGCTGATCCGGGGAAGAAAGGAAGCCAGAGTACAGAATGTAACCCTGGAGAATGTTACTATCGACAGGGCCGATACCATAATGTCCGTAGAACATTCGGATCCGGTACAATTTATAAATACGACCATTAACGGTGAAAAACCGGGAGAGGAATAGATGCATAACTTTTCCGCCAGCATGTTAAAAATGCGAATTAAGGGTTAAAATTCACTATTTATACCCTTCAGGGGATATATTTGATAAACGATCCTGCTCGTCCGGCGGGGAATGCATTTTAGTTATTGGTTATTAAGCTATGGAGTTATTTAGGCAATACCCATAAACTGAATAACTCAGTAACCTAATAACCCGACTGTTTTTTTATGGAAAAACCACAACGGACTGATCTTTAACTAAAACAAAAATCTGACCCTTAATTCACATTAAAATCATAAAGAATGAAAACGAAACCGGCTTTTCTGCTGCTGACCGTATGTCTTATATGTCTGTTCCTTACCGGTTGTACGGGTAAAAAAGACCCTGTTGTGGTTTACCTCGTAGGAGATTCTACTATGGCAGATTATAGTAATGACTACGAGCCGGGAAAAGATTATAAGAAAACCAGGTACCCTATTACCGGGTGGGGGCAGGTATTTCAGCCTTTTATGAGTGTTGACAGTTTACACAAGGTAGAGAAACTTATTAAGGGTGACAGTGTAGTTGTTGATGACAGGGCACGGGGAGGACGAAGTACACGTACCTTTTTCCAGGAGGGCAGGTGGCGTTCCGTTTATGACAGCTTAAAGAAAAATGACATAGTCATCATACAATTCGGTCATAACGACGCTGCAACGAATAAGCCGGAAAGATATGTGGATATCGAAGGGTATAAGGAATTTCTGAGGCTTTTCGTTACACAAACCAGGGAAAAGGGGGCATATCCCGTTATCCTTACCCCGGTGGCCCGCAATTATCCGTGGAAAGACGGGAAACTTCAGAATGTACATGGCGAATACGACAAAGCAGTAAAAGAAGTGGCTCGTGAGTTGCATGCCACGATGATCGACCTGAATAAAAAGTCTATGGATTTTTTTGCCGAAAAAGGAGAAGAATACGTTTCCGGAAATTATTTTATGAACCTTCCTGCCGGGGTGTATGAAGCCTATCCCGATGGACAAAGTGATAACACCCATTTCCAGCCTGAAGGTGCTACGGAAGTGGCACGACTGGTATTTGAAGGCATGCAGGAATGGAGTGCCGATAAAAAATATGAGTTTATAGATCATCTATGAAAATACCGGTGTACATATGGCTTTGTCTGATTTTTTCGAATTGGGCAGGTATGTTTGCACAGGAGAAGATCGAAGCGCAACCATACACGGTACAGACGACTTTTGAGAAACTCCGCAAATATTATCCTACGGTTACCCCCGTGGCAGAACTGCATGATGATGGGGTCATTGCAAGAGAAAATATAACCTATCGCAAAGTTGACGGTATCTGGTTGAACATGGATATTTATACCCCTGCCGGTAAGGAAAAGGAAAGTACTCCTGCCATTTTGCTGGTGCACGGGGGAGGTTGGGTATCCGGGACCAAAGAAAACCAGAGGGTTATGGCCCAATGCCTGGCGAAAAACGGTTTTGTTGCGGCCACGGTATCCTATCGGTTAAGTTCACAGGCGCCTTATCCGGCCGCTGTGCTGGATATCAAAGCTGCCGTACGGTGGCTTCGGGAAAAATCCGGGACATATGGCATAGATCCGGACAGGATCGCGATTTCGGGAGCTTCCGCCGGGGCACAACTCGCCACACTGGTAGGAGTCACCCCGGGTAACCCCTTATATAAAGAAGGTAAATCCCGCTATTCCGATGCAGTACAGGCTATTATCAATACAGATGGTATCGTGTCTTTTGTCCATCCGGAAGCGGAAGAGGGGAAATACGCAGCTTACTGGCTGGGCGGTACGAAAGCGGAAAAAGCCGGGAAATGGAAAGAAGCCTCCCCATTGGAATACGTGAATGAAAACACACCACCAACACTTTTTATAAACAGTGCTCAGCCCAGGTTTCATGCCGGAAGGGACGATATGATCGAAATATTGGAAAAACACGGTATATATAATGAAGTACATACCATTCCGGATTCCCCGCACTCTTTCTGGCTTTTACATCCGTGGTTTGAAACTACACTGAATTACAACATATCTTTTCTGGATAAAGTATTTAAAAAATAAATGTCGGATGAAGCCGACATGATTTACATAATTATTACCCTGTACATCTAATGATTATGCAAGTCATCAAACGCCTGCCGGTCAGGCAGGGGTTACATGTGACCATTAATAAACAATAAAACTAAACACATGAAAAAATTGCTTTTTCTGTTATTACTGTCTGCCCCCTTTGTCCGTGCTTCCGGCCAGGACGTTGTAAAACCCTATCGGGAAATAATTGTGTCAAAGGGCGGAACTTCGGAGTTTAAAACCATTCAGGAAGCGATAAATGCTACCAGGGACCTCGGGCCCGGTTTTGTTCTGATTACAATTAAAAAAGGAGTCTATAATGAAAAATTAGTTGTTCCGAGCTGGAAGACCAGAATTATCCTGAAAGGCGAGGACAGGGACGAAACCATCATTGTAAACAATGACTTTTCGGGTAAAATCAATCCCGCTACCGGGGCTGAATTTTCCACCTTTAATTCCTATACGTTGCTGGTTGCGGGTAACGATTTTATTGCAGAGAACCTGACCATTAAAAACGCATCCTGCGGAGAAGGGCAGGCCGTGGCATTGCATGTGGAAGGGGACAGGGCTGTTTTCAGGAATTGTAATATACTCGGTTGCCAGGATACCATTTACGCAGCTACGGAAGGAAGCAAACAATATTATGACGGATGTTACATAGAAGGGACCACCGATTTTATCTTCGGAGAGGCCACAGCGGTTTTCAATAACTGCACCATAAAAAGCATACGCGATTCGTATATTACCGCAGCGGCGACACCCGAAAACCGGGATTTCGGATTTGTATTTATAAAATGCCATCTCATTGCCGGTAAAGATGTAACCAAAGTCTTCCTGGGAAGGCCCTGGCGCCCATACGCACAAACAGTATTTATTTCCTGCAACCTGGGCCCGCACATAGTTGCCGAAGGGTGGAACCCCTGGAAAGGAGACAAAATGTTCCCGGAAAAGGAAAAAACGACCTTTTATGCGGAATATGAAAATACAGGTGAAGGAGCAGAAGTATCCGGCAGGGTTTCATGGAGCCATCAGCTAAGCAAACAGGACGTCAAAAGATACACGTTGCAAAATATGCTGAAAAGCAACGGGAAAGAACAGCTATGGTATAACAGAGGCCTGAACTGATTTTTTTCGTAAGTAGTTTTTAGTACAATACCGTTTTGCATAAATATAACGGCAGGAATTAATTTCATTATTTACACATATTCTGTTAGAAATGAAAAAGGATATCCGACATTTTTCCGGAATGAACTATATTGACCGCATGAAAAAGATATGGATTGCGGCACTGCTTATTGCCGGTTTACAAAACGGAAATTCTCAACAGACCGGTAATCTCCCCGGAATAGAAATATTGGAACAAGACTTTATTTACGAAGAAGCACCTTTTCCGCAATGCCATTCCTCTACATTGGTATCATTGGACAATGGTGATATAATGGCCGCGTGGTTTGGAGGTACGCACGAACGCCATCCAGATGTTTGTATCTATTCGGCGGTATATGATGGTAAGACCTGGTCGGTACCCGAAAGAATCGCAGACGGGATTATCCGTGACTCTGTGCGGTATCCTGCGTGGAATCCGGTATTATTTAAAAACAAAGGCGGGACCCTGTTTTTATATTATAAAGCCGGACCTTCCCCGAGTGAATGGTGGGGAATGTACAAAACATCGGAAGATAACGGCAAAACCTGGTCGGACGGGAAACAATTTCCGGAGACCATATTAGGTCCCATAAAAAACAAACCCCTTATGCTGGCCGACGGAAAAATAATCAGTCCCTCCAGCACCGAAGACGGGGATATATGGAAGGTACACATGGAACTTTCCGAAGACGGGGGATATACCTGGAAAAAAGTAGCGGTTGATCCGGATTCGGATTATAAAGCCATCCAACCGACCCTTATCAGGCTTGCGGACGGAACGATTAAAGCGTTGATCCGTAGTGATCAGAATGTTATCCTGGCGAGTGAAAGTTTGGACGGGGGAAAAACCTGGACTTCGTTAAAAAAGACCGGTGTGGCCAATCCCAATTCCGGAATAGACGCCGTAACCCTGGATAACGGGAATCATCTTTTGGTATATAACCCTATGGTAAGCGGTAAAGATTGGTGGGAAGGGAGAAACAGATTGAACCTGGCATTTTCTGCCGACGGCGAAAACTGGAAAGACATCTATACCCTGGAAAATCAGGATAAAGGTGAATACAGCTATCCCGCTATCATACAATCTGCCGACGGTACGGTCTATGTTAGCTATACATACAACAGGGAAAAGATAAGGTTTGTGAAATTGCGATTTACAGGATCCTGAATTTTTACAGATTCCGGAACATATTTTCAATTTGGTTGTTCTGTGATCATGCTTTGCCTTGTGGCCATGGTTTTAGCAAAATGTAATTTATTATGTTTTGGCAGTGATCCTTTGTAAAAACATAGCGGAATTTGATTTAAACCTATTTTCTTTTTTATGCTTATAGTCGTTGTAACTATTAATATCTTTACGAAAAGACAGTTCCATAGATAAAGAATTATACAAAGAAACATTTATTGATATGAAATATTCGGAAGAAGAGATAACCAAGACACAGATAAGAACCTGGGGCATTTGTATGCTTGTGGTCCTTGTCTTTTTACAGGTCTGTAATTTATATGCGCAGGAGGGAGAGCACGTTTTATGGTACGATGAACCCGCGGCAAACTGGAACGAAGCATTGCCCATAGGTAATGGTCGGATCGGAGGAATGATCTTTGGAACGACGGACGATAAAATACAACTTAACGAAGAAACCGTATGGGCGGGAGAACCGGGAAATAATATACCGATGGATGTATATCCCCGGGTAGAGGATATCCGGAAATTGCTTTTTTCCGGAAAGTATAAAGAGGCCCAGGAGCTCGCCAATCAAGTATTTCCCAGACATGCGCCAGGAAACAGCAATTACGGAATGCCTTATCAAACCGTAGGAGATCTTCGGATTGATTTCGGTCATGATAACGTACAGGAGTATAAGAGAACTTTGGATATTGAAGAAGGCGTGGCCACAACAAGTTATACCCTGGACGGCGTGACCTACGAACGCGAGTATTTTGTTTCCTATCCGGACCAGGTAATGGTTGTTCACCTGAAGGCTGACAAGCCGGAAAAAATTTCCTGTAAACTTCATTTCGGGAGTGTACAGAAAAAGCATGAAGTTTCGGTAGAAGACGGTATGCTGGTCCTGAGAGGAACAAGTGGTGACGAAGCCAATAAAAAAGGAAGGGTAGATTTTGAAGCATATGCCCTTCCACAGGTAAAATCGGGGAAAGTTATAATTAGGGGAAAGGAACTCGAAATTGAAAATGCGGATGAAGTGACCGTCATTCTCAGTATAGGTACCAATTTTAAAAGTTATAAGGAACTGGCGGATAATGCCGGACAAAAGGCTATAGACCATCTGGAGGCGGTTAAAACAAAGTCGTTGTTGCAGATAAAGTCTGCACACATAAAAGATTATCAGGAATTATATCACCGGGTGTCATTGAATTTCGGGCAACAGGATACCGGCATTTCCGGATTGCCTACGGACGAACGTCTGGAAAAATTTACGGGAGATCAGGACCTTTCTCTGGTAGCCCTGTACTTTCAGTACGGACGTTACCTGTTGATCTCAAGCTCACGCCCCGGAGGACAGCCCGCTAATTTACAGGGTATATGGAATCCCCTTCTTTCTCCTCCCTGGGATAGTAAGTACACTGTAAATATCAATACCGAAATGAATTACTGGCCGGCTGAAGTTACCAATCTGTCCGAATTGCACCAGCCACTTTTTAAAATGCTGGAAGAACTTTCGGAAACCGGAAAGGAAAGTGCACGTGAGATGTACCACGCCGGGGGATGGAATATGCACCATAATACGGACATCTGGAGAGTGACCGGGGTAATTGACGGCGGATATTACGGAGTATGGCCCATGGGAGGGGCCTGGCTTACCCAGCATCTGTGGCAGCATTACCTGTTTACGGGAGATGAAGAGTTTTTAAAAAAATATTACCCGGTATTGAGGTCCGCGGCCAGGTTCTATTCGGATATATTACAGGAAGAACCGGAAAACAAATGGCTCGTCGTATCCCCTTCCATGTCTCCGGAAAATTCCTATCAAAACGGGGTAAGTT
Source organism: Sinomicrobium endophyticum (assembly GCF_052983315.1). Classification (NCBI taxonomy): domain Bacteria; kingdom Pseudomonadati; phylum Bacteroidota; class Flavobacteriia; order Flavobacteriales; family Flavobacteriaceae; genus Sinomicrobium; species Sinomicrobium endophyticum. Next base: position 399,059 of record NZ_JBRKIS010000043.1, on the reverse strand, counting down.
TAACCTATGGTACCACGATGGACAATCAATTGGTATTTGATGTGTTTACCAATGCCATCAGGGCTTCGGAAATCCTGGATACGGACAAAGCCTTGCGAAAAGAACTAAAAAAGAAAAGAGGACTTTTGCCCCCTATGCAGATAGGTCAATACTCCCAGTTACAGGAATGGATAAAGGATTGGGACCGAAAGGATGATAAACACCGGCACATTTCACATTTATACGGGCTGCATCCTTCGGCACAGATATCCCCTTTCAGACACCCGGAATTATTCCGGGCGGCACAAAACACGCTTACTTACCGGGGGGATAAATCCACCGGCTGGTCCATGGGATGGAAAGTGAATTTCTGGGCACGCCTGCTCAACGGAAACCGGGCCTATGATCTTATAAAAACCCAGCTTACCCTGGTAAAGGACGGTACGGAAGAAGGAGGAACTTATCCTAACCTTTTCGATGCCCACCCGCCATTCCAGATCGATGGAAATTTCGGGTGCACTGCCGGGATCTCGGAGATGCTGTTACAGTCCCATGATGAGGCCCTGCATGTATTGCCCGCCTTGCCGGATGCCTGGAAGAAAGGAGAAATAAAAGGCCTGAAAGCCAGGGGAGGTTTCGAAGTATCCCTCCGATGGGACAATAATCAACTGCAGACGGTAAAGGTGTTTTCAGGCTTGGGGGGTGTTTGCAGGATCAGGAGCGAGGTCCCTTTATTTGATGGGGATGGAAAAGAACCGGAAAAAGCTACAGGGGAAAACCCCAACAGGTTTTATCCGAATCCGGAAATTAAAACGCCGCTGGTATCCGCAAAAGCGGAGTTGACAGAACTCAATCTTCCCGGGTATTATGTGTATGATCTGGAAACGGATGCGGGAAAGACATATACGCTGGCCGCCAGGCCATAGCATATTTTAACACCTGAAGAAAGATCATCCGGGCAGAACAGCGATGTCCCTGTTCTGCCCGGATTGTTTTAACTATCTTTCTTGCGGTTTGTCCTATTCCTTATACAGGATCATTCCGGCATGATATAAAATACCGTCTTCAAATTCACCATCAGCAGTAAAACCGGTATCGTCTTTATAGTCGATGTGATTTCCCGTTACCTCATAACTTCCCCGGTACGCACTTTTCCGGTTTCCGCGTGCCTCATCATAGCGATTACCCGGTAGCAGTTCGTGACGGATGTATCCATCACCGGTAACCCACATACCGATATATTCTTTAGATTCTTCCATAGTTGTTTTCATCTGTTTATTTGTAGTGAAAAGTTGATTTAATGCCTCGTGATCCAGAAAAGCGTCGACTTTTATGATCTTTCCGTTTTCCAATTGTAGTTTCCAGGCGTATTCGTTTTTATAAATTGTCCCTTTTTTGGTCTGTGCCGTGCCTTTCCAGTGTAACCATACGGTTTTTTCTTCCGCAGTGATACCTATCAGTTCCGGGGTTATTTTACTGTCCAATTGTTTATTTATAGGAATTACGGCATTATCCATAAAATCCTGTTTACCCTTATAAGTACCCGAAAACATACCGCTTCCGGTTACGGTCCATGCTGTGTTATCGTCAAGAAGGTCAAAGAAATTTCCCGTTCCTTGCTGCCATTGTTTAAATGCATGGGATATAAGTTCCCTGTTCGTCAAACTTTCCCGGGTATCCTTCTTTTCTGCCGATGAAGCACAGGACAGAAGGAGAATTGCTATAGCGATCAGAGAGATATTTAACCTTTTCATTTTGTTGTTTTTTAAGACAAAACAAAAGTAAAAAAGGGCATAACGGAGGACTAACTATAAAGAAACCAGACCTTACGAAATTCAAACATTGTAAGAGTTCTTTGAGAAAGGAGGGGAGCGGTTTGGCGATTTCCGGATGCCTGTCAGCGGCTCCGGAGTTTGAAAAGTGTTTTCTATCGGAGCAATTCCAATGCCTGTAAAGCTTCTTTTATGTGATTCCCTGCCCGAATAAAATCGCGGAATTTATGCAGTATGATCCCTTGTTTGTCAACCACAAAAGTCTCTCTTCCCGTAAGGAACAGCATATTTTTGATCCCGAACTGTTTCAGAATTTTATTGTCCGGATCACTTAAGAGTGTAAAAGGTAAATGGTGCTTCTGTCCGAACTTTTTATGGCTTTCTACACTCCCGGAATTGATGCCGATAACACGAATGCCGGCGCTTGTAAATTCTTCAAAATGATCCCGGAAAGCACAAGCTTCTTTAGTACAAACCGGACTGTCGTCTTTCGGATAAAAATAGATTACCGCTCCTTTTTCTCCCAGTTCTTGAGGAAGATTTACCGGTTTTCCATCCTGGTCCTTCAGCGTAAATGAGGGGATTACATCCCCCTTTTTAAGAGTCTCTCCCGGTTTTCCGAATAATGTCATAGCCGTACTTATTTTGTGATTCTTTATGCCCCGGTATTATGGGCTTTTTGTAAAGATATGATATTCGTCCGATAAGGATTCTCCTGCCTGGCAAGTCCTGTCATTATGAAAATATTTTTATTGGTCTCAATTCCGGGTCCAAAACCCCAGGTGTGGTGGGTGTATACGTGGCAAAACAGGCTTCCGGACTGCTCTAAACCTATAGGATTAAAGTCCGGGAGTAGTTTAGTGACCGGAAATAAAAACGGTAAATAATCAGATTTTCTTTAATGTTTCCTTTTATCTCTTTAAATTACAGGCAAAGCGGACAGAAAACAATGAAAAACGTCGTGATTATCGGTGGTGGAGCCTGTGGCTCGGCTGCGCTTATAGAACTTGTTATCCAGAGTATTGCTAAAAAACTCGAAAAGCAGATCAGCTTTACACTCATAGAGCGTAGTGATCGGGTTGGATACGGGCTTGCCTTCGGAACCGAACAAAAATCACATTTATTAAATACCCAGGCCGATCTTATGGGAATATATGCCCACGAACCCGGTCATTTTGCAACTTGGCTCCGGGAACACGGAGGGCAGGGCAGAAGCGATGTTAAAGGAGAAAGTGATGAAGAGAATGCATATACCAGCCGTATCCTGTATGGTCATTATGTGTCCGGGGAACTTGAGAAAACAATTCAAAAGGCCCGGGAATGCAGAATCTCCGTAAAGATCATACACAGTGAAGCCATTACAATAGATCGCCTGGAAAATGAGCAACTTTCCATAGCATTGGCAAACGGCTCCGATGTAGTAGCCGATGAGGTACTTCTGGCTCCCGGAACTCCCAAGCCTAATTCTTTTAAGAAATTAAGGGAACACAGGCAATATATAGATTTTCCGTGGCCTGCGGAACAGCTTCTGGAAAGGACCGGGAAAGAAGACCATGTAGGTATACTGGGCACCAGCCTTAGTGCCATAGATACGGTTCTGGCACTGGTAGATAACGGGCATACCGGGAAGATCACCATGTTTTCACCGGATGGCATGCTGCCCAGGGTACAGCCCGATGAGAATAAAGAACTCGACAGAAGTTATCTTACCCTGGAAAACCTGCACAAATTGCAACGACAGAAAGGACACCAGCCCAAAACAAAAGAACTGTTCCGGCTTTTTATAAAAGATGCGGAAGCCGCAGAAGGGAAAAAGCTGGATTGGCGCGCAATGAATCGCTATGCCAAAGATCCCTTGCCACTGTTGGAACAAGATATAGAGATTGCAGAAAAAGAAGGGGATTCTGTTTTGAATATGGCATATGCCCTTCGCTATGACACTTCCGTTATATGGAGCTGGATGGATATGGAACAACAACTGATGTTCAACAAATGGCTCGGAAGATACTGGACGATAAACAGGCATGCCATGCCCTTGTACAATGCCAAACGGGTAGCGGAATTGTTACGGGAAGGAAAACTGGAAGTCATACCCGAAAATGAGAAGGTAGAATTTAATGAGAAAAAAAAGCAATTCCGGGTAAGTACATCAAGAAGCGGAATACACTATGCGGACAGGTTGGTGAACGCCACCGGGAGTGCGGGTAAACTGGAAGAAATGGATAATATTTTACTGGAAAACCTTTTAAATAAAAAATATCTTCAACCGCATCCGCTGGGCGGAGCCGTAATCAATCCGCATACTATGCAGTGCGTTTCGGAAAAAGGCGGGGAACATATTTACGGCGTAGGCCATTTGGTAAACGGAATACTGATCGATGTGAATGCCGTTTGGTTTAATGTAAAAACCATAGCAAGGCTGGCCACGAAGATCATTTTTAAAATTACCGGGGATGGGCGCATTTAAGTCACTTTACTTCAGTTTGCTTCCCTACCTGTGTTTTATCCCTATCGGTTATATTCTGAGTAAAAGGAATATGATACCCAAGGCCTATATCAGCAAGCCCTTGCTTTTTGTATTGTTGCCTGTCCTGGTTATTGATAAAGTTCTTGAAGCCAGCGTGTCTAATATTGCTATTCTTGCTGTTATTTCTTTTTTACTGTCCTCCCTGATGCTGATCCCCGCCATCCTGGTAAAGCGTAAACTGGAATCTTCCCTGAATATTAACATACTGAAAAGCAGTTACGCCTATTTCAATGTCGCCTTCTTCGGGATTCCGGTAGTGACAGCCCTTTTTGGTGAAGAAGGCATAACTGTTCTGATCTGTATTTATATAGGTTCTGCACTATACGGCAATATCTTCGGATATATCCAGGTAGCCAAATCCAGGTACACTACAAGGAAAGCTGTTATGGAAGTGTTCAGAGTGCCCTTTATCTATGCCATTTCCCTGGCCATAATTCTGAAGATTTTTAACGTAGAGTTACCGGAAGTCATGAACCCTGTCAGTAACGTCTTAGGAGTTGTTGTTTCGGTTGCCGGGATGACAATTATAGGTATGAACCTCACCAATATAAAATTCAGAGCGGTTTCCTGGAGCTATTATGGAAGAATATTAGGCATTCGTATCCTTTCTGCTATTCTCATTGTGATACTTTTGTTATCCCTGGAATTCTGGCTGGTAAACGGTTTAAACAGTGAAGAAAGACAGGTGATGGCTCTTATTTCCCTTTTCCCGATAGCCGTTAATCTCGCGGTTTTTGCCTCTTTTCTGAATTCCTGGGAAGAAGAGGCGGCACTGCTCATTTTGTTTTCAACGGGATTGTCGCTTATCCTTGTCCCCACCGGAGCGGCCTTGCTGCAATTCCTCATAGGGCAGGGAATTATCTGATTTTAAAAATCAGAATGCTGTTTTGCGGAAAGAACAGGTTTTCCTGCTGTCCAACGGTTACCTGATCCGGGTAAGGGTTTAAAGGGCGACACGATACGGATTTATCTAAATATTCGATCTGTTGCCTGTAAAGGGTTTTGTATTCACATTCGGGATTGTCATTTACAGGATAATTTAGGAATGCAAGTTTTTTTTACCGGTTTTCGGGTGTTATTTCAGAGAGAAATGAGAAATATTACCAGTACGTCCCCGCCAGAAAAGTCATCCTTATAAAGGTAATAGTACTGTCCTGCGAAAGTTGCAAGAGCTGATCGGTGGCGGTAATTTCCTCATCATCTACAAATACCAGGAAAAGCCCGTCTTTAAAAGCCAGCATAGCATTTTCTATAGCCTTGTCCCTATCTGCCGGTGTCGTATTGTAAATATCCCCGAAACCGACTTTCCCCTCTTCGGATTTTTCCTGGATTTCCGAAGGCGTCAGAAACGAGCTCAATAGCATTTCGGTCCGTTCATCGTTGTAACGTTTTACTTCGCTTATTACGCATTGCGTTATCAGGTCGGAAAGTGTTTCCGGGTATTTTTCCACCGGAAACACTGCCGTTTTTACCTTCTTTTTCCCTAGTCTCTTTAATTGAAGCCGGATATTCTGCATTTTAATTATTTACGGATTTGTGCGAGAATGGTGGGGTCTTTGATCTTGATGTCTTCGGCCAGTAATTTCATTTTCGAAATGATTTCTGCCGATTTCGGATCATCATCTATAAAAGGAAGAAATACCCGTCCGCGGTGCTGGCTGTGAACTGGGATGATGGACAACTGTAAACCGTCCTTAAATACAATACCACTTCCCAGGTGTATACTGTAATTCGCCAGCCCTCCTTTAATGAGTATATGGCGTTCTTTCACCTCCACATTATCCAATTTAAACAAACGGGTCGATTCCGTGGCAAGAACTGCCCGCATTTCCATGGTGCTGTGGCTGGCTTCCGGATCTACTTCTCCTACGTGTGCCACACTGACAACCAGGTCTACATCGCGCATCACCTCGCTGAAAATTACCGGGTTTATTTCTTTTAAGGGTACCTTGTGGTAATCTTTCAGATAGTGAAAACACACTTCTTCAAGTGTAGGAGATTCTGTCTCGGCCGGTGAATACCAGTCTGCCATGGCATAAAGCGTAGCCATTATACCATGCTGATGGAATACTTTCTGAAGACCTTCTTCGTAATTTACCGTCCAGCCCCTGGATCGTAATAGTGCGATCGTTTTCCCGGGCTGAACCTGGTGCCCCTGGTATCTCTCGGAACGATTGCTTAATTCCATTTCATTTTTAGTAGGCAGGTATAATTCCCGGAATACCTGTTTGAAAGGTTGTACAAGAGCGTGATCGAAAAGATATTTCTGGTACAGGTCCCACTGTACGGCATGATAGAGATGTACGGGGTGGGCAATAACCAGTTTATCCTCTTTGTCCGGCATAACGGAATTCCCGGCATGGTCTGTTAAATTACCGTTATTCCAAAAACCGGAAAGTTGTTTTTCCTTGTTAAAGAGTACGAGTTTGCCGAGCATTGCTTTTACTACCGGGTGTTCCATAATACCGGTTATTTCCTCCGCAGAAAAACTATCTTCCCGTATCATGGCATTTTCCAGGGATTCCCGGGTACGCGTATATTGCTTTTTAAGATATTCTTTATGCTCTTTGAGCTGTAGTATATCCTTATCCTTTTTGTATTTGGCGGGTATGGATTTTTGGGGTTTTCCGTTTTTGGTGACCAGTATATCGGCTTTTCCTTCTGTGGTGACTATCAGTTCTATTTCGGCATCATCTTTAACCACTCTCGAATTTTCCATGATCTTTTGCGCGGCTTTGGCCTCCATCGCCCAACTGAACCGGATCCGGTCTTCATACCCTGCATTTCGGGCAAGGTTGTCCAGTCCTATCTCCACCGCATTGGCTTCACTGGCCTGGCGCTGAGCGCCGAACTGTTTACTTTCCTTAAGGAAAATTTGTAATAAGTCATAACGCTTGAGAAGATCATTTTCCGGATTCACTTTGCTGACAGGGATCAACCCGAGAGCCATGACATAATCCTTGTCCCTTTTTTCGGTTATTTTTTTGAGAGTTTCGCGTATTTTGGTCTCTCCAAGTAGTACGGAAGAATAAATTTTAACCCTTCTGTACCCCATGCCGTCCGAGAGGTATTTGGCAGATTCATGCAGTAATTTCCAATTGGTTTTTCCAAGGCTTTCGTATACCTTTTTAAACCAGTTAATATCAATGGCGCCCCTGCTGAAATCATTCTTTGGTATACCGGAATATCTTGAAATGACAGTTTCTTTTTCGGCGGTCATATAATCGGTCGTATGTGCCAGGAACCACCATACCGCTTCTTCCAGGTTTTCTATTTTCAAATAATCGCCCAGCCAGTTTGCCCATTGTGTGGCGAAACATGCAATTTCTATGTTCCGTTTTTTGGGGAGTTTTAAGGAATCCATCATTCGGGAGAAATCGAAGAATGATTCGTCTTCCGACGGAACAGTGCGTTTCAGCAGATGACTGAAATTCCTCGACCTGGTATTTGTGTCGTAATAACCACCGCCCCGGTCAAACTTCTCGTTTTTCATACGTTGCATAATGCTGTGAAAATAACGTGTGCCTTCCACTGCATTAAAGCTTTTTACGTATGGAGATACTTCGGTTTCCAGGTCACCCCGTTCCAGTTCCACGGCCAGCATGTTGTGCTTTATGGCTTCCATGACCAGGGGGCGTTCCATATCCTTAAAACGGTTTCTCAAATAGTTGTTACCACCATCCAGGTAATAGAAAAAGGCGGTATTGGTAAGTGCGAGTAATTGTACGTCCTCTTTCGTAATATATTGGTGTTTGTAAAGGTCCAGCGTGAGTTTTAATGAGGTCTTTTCATAGTTTCTGTACCTGTTGTTCGCATTCAGTTTAGGTATGGCCGGAATTACTTCTTTGATGTCGGTTACCTTTGCCGGGTAATTCAATTCATGGGCCATAAGGTATTGTTGCATTTTCCAGAACCGCAATTGCTGTTCCGGTGCCAGTGACATTACTTCGTATTCCTGGATATTAAAGGCCAGTTCGGGAATAACATTATACCAGAACCTGCGATTATAGCTATCGCCTTCTGTCATCGAAACCTCCTTTAGTTGATGTGGCAGGCCAGCCAGCATATCCTCCATAACATCCAGTTTGAATGTAATGATTGTTGAGACATCTGCAAAAGTCTCTGTTAAAAGGGAGAGCATAACACACATTTTGCTTAGTACCGGATCTGCCTGGTAGGCATGAGGCTGTGGTTTAAGGCGCAAACCTTCAATTTCCGGGATATAGATATCCCTGAATTCCCTGGCTTCCGGAGTGAGCCTGGCTTGCCGGTATGGGTATTCCAGTTGTCTGCACCAATACAGGCATACCATTAGTTCCAGGTCGTTTAAGGTACTTTCCTCATACCATCTTTCCCATATTTCTGCCAGCGGCAGGTGCCGGAAACGTTGATTTTCGGGAAGGTTTCGGACATTTTCTTCGGAGTATACGTAGTTCAGCCTTTGAGAGAGTAAGGTAGTCACCATTTCGTCCTGGTATCCCCTGGTGCGGTACTCGTAATCTTTGTGTTCTTCAAAGAGCGAAATAAGCCGGTTTAATTGAGAAACAATTTTACCGGTATCTATAAAATTCTTAAAGAGGAAACTGTTTTTCTTTTTCAGGAAGGAGATCCCGTTTTTACGTTCGAATTTTTGTTCGGGATTAAACAAGGGGCTCAGGTTGTCATAATCGATGACACCGAATCCGTTTTCAAACGAATACTCACTGGTACGGTCCTGTAGTTTATCTATAAAAACCGACTCGTTTTTACTGAGGGTCCTGTTTTTGTATTGTGTTGCCTGCTCTTTTACAAAAGCGGGATATTGTTGTTTGTCATATAAGATCGTAAGTATTTCCAGTCCCGCCAGGCGTTGCGGTAGTTTGGCGGAGGAGAGGAGGTTATGGACGCGTTGTTTTAAGGGCTCTTCGGGTTGCTTCAGCAATACGTCTATACTCCCGGAACGGATGTGTTTGCTTTTTCGCGCCAGTAATTGTTCCAGAACATCCAGTTCCTCCGGAAACAGTTCCATCTTGCGGAACAGGTTCATCCCCGTAGCAGAAACCGATTCGTTTCTGTCCTGTATGGCCTGAAGCACTACGGTACGCTGCCACGAACCCCTGGGAGGATTAAATGCAGCCTCTGTCTTATTGTTGTTGTACCGGGCAGAATAGGTATAGAACCCGGGGAAAACGATACGCATGTAATACTCACGTGTTTCGGAAGGCAATGCAGCCAGGTCGGAGCCTAATATTTCCAGTTGTTTTTCCGAGGCTTTATGGATGAGAAACCTGTAAAAATAATCCGGGGTGATTTTGTAGTTCTTCCAGGAGAACCCGCTTCCGGAAAATGTTTTTCCGTCTTTAGGCAGGTTTTCTGCACGTTGTCTTATTTTTGCGAAAAAGGGATCGCTGAGGTTAAATTCGGGCATGTTCAGGAGCATCCAGTAATCATATTCTTCGTTTTCTCCGAAATGATTTTCGGCATAACTAACCAATTCGTTACGTGTACGCTGTGTTTCATGAACAAAAAACAGGGCCACCAGCTTTTCATTTTTACCGGCAGTATCACTGAAAACCGTATCGAATGCCATTTTATTGGCTTCATCGACATTGGTCAGTCCTTTGACACAAAATGCTATGTAGGCCTCCAGATGGTCCTGGCTTCTGGCGGTTTCGGAAACAGAGCCCGGGTTCTCCAGTAATTTCAATACGATGGTTAATATACGTTGTATTGTAGCTTTTTTAGGAGCTTCCCAGCCAAAACCGAACCAGGAATCTACTGCCCGGACAACACTGCTGAAACGACACAGATCTTCACTTAGAATAAGCTTTATCATATATTCCAATGCTCCTAAAGAGGTGAAATCCAACACTTCCAGAATGGTTTGACGCAGTCCTTCCTGCCGTTGTGCCGCCAAAAGGAGGTTACCTACGGGTTTCCAGTGTTCCGGGTTTTCGGAAAGCAGTAGCGCTTTGATGATTTCCGCGCTTACCGAGCCTGTTTCGTCTTCACCGTTAATGATACCTTCGAAAACCGGAAAATAGGTTTCCGGAGCTGTTTTCAATAACAGCGAAAACAACATAGCATGGCTTTCGTACTGGTTATGGAACAGGCTGCCATATCGTATCTGCTCTTCAAAAGGGATGAAAGCAAAACCTGCAATTCCGGAAGAATACAGGGATTGCAGTTGTTTTAATTGCACCTGGTTGTATGTAACAGAAGGCTCATTGCGAAAAGGTCTTCTGTTATATCCTGTCTGGTAGGGTAAAGAGAGAACCAAATCCCATATAGCTTCTATATAAGGAGCCCTGATATTGCCAAAAAGCAGTTCGGCCAGGCGTCTGCCCTCGGCTGATTTCCACGGATTAAAGGCAGGATCTTTACTTACATGATTTACATATATTACAATATAAGCAACATTGCCGAAGGTCTTTCGGGTCTGATTCATAATAATTTTCCCGAGTACTTCATAGGGTTCGGAAAAAGTAGCCAGATCTTTTTCGGTTACCTGTATCTTTCGTTGTGTGCCCATATATTTACGGGCCTGTTCCTGGGTAATCATTTGTATATGTGTTTATATAGAGGACAAACTTAGCGGTTTACCTTAAAAAATGGTATACCAGAAATCCGTGATTTCATTTCGTTGACCATCATTTGATACAGACCGGATTAAAGAGACTTTCATTTTAGCGGATAATATAACAATCGTGATCTTTCTCCAAATTACTTCCCGAACCCGGCTGAAATTCCAGATTCTTTCCTAATTCCGGTTTTTACTTTGCTGTATCATCTAATAAAAATGACTATGAGACTATTGCTGAGTATGCTGTTCCTCGGGGTATTATATATACCCGTATCTGCCCAGATAACACCTCCCGGCCTGGGAGAAGTAAACAGTTCCGGGTGGTTTGCGGTAGGGGTAAAGGAAGACCTGAATGCAGAAAAGCATCTTACATCCACCACTTTTATAGGGATAGGGAGTACTAATAGTCCGGAAAATGACAATCCTTTTGAAAGGGGAACTATTTACGTGATCAACCAGGAGATCGAACACCGGTTTGCCAAACACTGGAAGTATTCCGGGGCATTGAGTTATCGGTGGCAAAACCAGTTTGACGAAGAACCTTCTTATGACGGCCGGCAGGAAATACGGATTTACGGTCGTTATTCTTATCTGCACCCGGCTGAGTTCGTCAGCTTTTCGTTTACCTTCCGCCCGGAATTGAGGTTGTTCTATACTTCCGGTTTCGAACCCTATGCGAAAAAGGCGCAGTTTCGTACCAGGTTTAGCGGCAAAATGACTATAAATCTCAATCCGGATAAAACCCAAAAACTGATAACTGCCGCGGAAGTTCTTTACGCTTCCGATAAAAAGGAACACTGGGATACCTGGGAATACGGCGAGAGCAGGTTTTCTGTCTATTATTCTTTGAATATACCAAGGCATAACCTAACTTTAAATTTCGGTTATATGAACAACCTTCTCGGCAACGATTTCTCTAAGGATGCGCATTATGTTGCCTTTGATATCATGTTTAAAAACCTGTTCCATTCGTGAAAAATATAAGAAAATTCTCTTTTAACACATGTTTAGAACAAGTTCTATAATGTGGCCGAACTTGTTCTAACCCGTTTCCTGTAGAAGCTTTCCTTCCTGGTTTAGTTTAGCGGCATAATCAACTAAATCTGTTTCATATAATGAAAAAACGAATTACGATTTTAGTCGTGTTACTTGTTATGATACTGACAAGCCGTTTACGGGCACAGGATGGGTTTGAGAGTATTATTGCCGCCGGAGAGAAAGATGCTGCTACCCTCATGGGAGCCTATATTGCTCCCGCCATGGAAGGATTGGTTTATGCTTCCAACGGAGGGTGGGCCAATACAGCCAAAACTCATAAGCCTCTCGGGTTTGATATAACCATAGGGCTTAATGCGGCTATGGTACCTTCGGGTAAGGAAGTCTTCCGTATTTCCGATCTGCGATTTGAAAATGAAATAAGCAGTACACCCGGTATAACTCCTACGGTGGCAGGGGATACGGAACCTGCACAGGTAAGTGTAAGACTGAGAGACACGGGAGAATCCGCAACATTTACCATGCCGGAAGGGATAGGTAATGATGTTCCGCTTAATGCCATGCCCGCACCTGCGGTACAACTGGGAGTTGGACTTGTAAAAAATACGGACCTGGTGGTGCGTTTTGTGCCCAAGGTAGGATCTGATGATGTAAAGGGAAATTTGTTCGGTTTAGGTATAAAGCACGACCTGATGCAATATTTTGGTCCGCTGGACAAACTTCCTTTGAACGTTTCCATACTGGCTGCCTTTTCCAATATGAGTGTAGATTATAATATTGAAGAGGGGGATACCTATGCCGGAATGGACCAAAAGGCAGAATTCAAATTGGGGACATATACCATTCAGGGGCTTGCTTCGCTCGACTTTCCTTTCCTGTCCCTTTACGGAAGCCTGGGGTATTCGGGAGGGACGTCCAAACTGAATGTCCTGGGAAGCTATGATGTGGATTACGAAGTGGCAGGAGGAGTATATACGCATACCCAAACCTTTACGGATCCTATTGCCTTAAAGTACAGTGTGGGAAGTATGCGGGCAGGCCTCGGGGCCAGGATCAATCTGGCTTTTTTCAAGATTTTTGCGGAGTACACCCTACAGGAATATAATATGTTGACCGGTGGGATTTCCTTTAGTTTCCGATAAGAATACTATCTTTAACAGGGAAAAGAAAGAGAAGAAAACTCCTTTAAAAATTTTGCAGTTAAAAGCCTTTTGAGCCCCTGGTTAAATTTTTAAAGACAGCATTTTTTACACGGTATTCTTTTCCACCCAGTGGAGGAACTGCTTTTTATAGTGCCGCCCCACGGGGATATATTTGTTGTCGATCTGGATACCCGCGGGGGTGAATTTCGAAATGTGTTCAAGGGAAACGATGAAGGAACGGTGTATCCGCATAAAATGTCCCCCGGGCAGTTTTTCCTCGGCCTGGGAAAGGCTCATAAGCGTAAAATAATTACCGCATAGGGTAACCAGTTTAACGTGGTTCTTGATGCTTTCTATGTAGAGTATGTTTTTCAGATAGATTTTGACAAATTCCCTGTCCGATTTGATATAAATGAACGGCTCTGAAAAAAGGACACGGTCATCGCCAGGGGTTTCCCGGGGTATATTCAGCGGTTTTTGATGCTGTTTGTACACCTTGGCGATGGCTTTGGTAAACCTTCCGAACGAAATGGGTTTTAACAGGTAGTCCGTAATTTCCAGTTCATACCCGTCAAGTGCAAATTCCCGATGGGCAGTGGTGAGGATTACAGCCGGATGGTCGTGCAGCGAATGCAGGAACTGGATACCCGATATTTTTGGCAATTGTATGTCCAGGAACAAAATATCCACCGGGCTTTTCTGTAGACTGGTAAAGGCGTCCATAGCATTATTGTGAACATCCGTGATCTCCAGGTCACTGAAATGCCCGATATAGCTTTCCAGCACTTTTACCGCCGGCTGTTCGTCTTCTACGATCATACACTTCATAAGCTTATCTTTAAGTTTATCAAAAAAGTTTCGGTTTTGGTTACGTTGAGATGGTGTTTTTCCGGGTAAAGCAATTCCAGTCGTTTTTTTACATTGTTCAGTCCTATACCGCTCTTCACTCCGGGATTACCATTGTTGTTTTCGGGCAGGCTGTTTTCCACAATAAAAGTCAGCCCTTTTTCATCCGTCTGTAAATGGATCCGTATCCACGAGTGTTTTTCGTTTTTAAAAACGCCGTGCTTAAAGGCATTTTCCACAAAAGGAACCAGTATCAACGGGGCAATGGTCTTTCCATGGATATCACCGTCTACCTCAAAAGAGAGGTCCACCCTGTCGCCGTACCGTATTTTTTCCAGCTCAATGTAATTTTGGATAAGCGCCACTTCCTTGTCCAACCCTACCAGGTCCACATTGCATTCATATAACATATAGCTCAGCATGTCTGACAGTTTTAAAATAGCCCCAGCCCCGTTTTTGTCGCCCGACAGAACAATGCTGTAGATATTATTCAGGGTGTTGAAGAGAAAATGGGGTTGTAACTGGTTTTTCAGGATTTGGAGTTCGGCGTCCATTTTATCTTCCTTTAACTGTGCATTCATCCGTTCCTGCCGGAGATACCGCTGTATCATCTTTATAACCACAACCAGGGAGGCTACGTATACCAGGTCAATAGCTCTGAAAAAGGTTTTGACCGACCAGAATTCGGTAGGTTGACCCCAGGCAATCTGAGGGAAATTGGAGAGGAGGATCACGAGGAAGCCCACCCCCAGAAAAGCGAAGAACAGCATCAGGAAAAAAAGGGTGCCGTATTTTTTTTGAGAGAGAAATTTTGGAAACAGGTAATAAGCCACGAAATAGGCGTAGGGCACTTTTACGGTCATGAAGATCAGTTCCAGCAGAAACCATTGCAGGTAGTCCGTCTCGTAGTAGGAAGCGTTGATCACACAATAGAAAGTCAGCCAGCAACTCCAGTAAATGATGTGCCTGGCAATCCGCTCCGGTGGCCAGCCTTTATATTCTTTTTCGAAAGAGAGCATATGTTCTTTGCTTATACAAGATTACAAATTAAGCTTCAGGATCAGAATAAAATAAGTACGAAGGCTTATAAACGATATACAGACAACCGCTTTCATGGTATAAAATACCATTTTTGTACAGTATGTCTATACCTGGTTTTTCCCGATACCCGTATGCAAAATAGTGATAATTACAGGAATGGATGGAAGGAAAAGGTCAAATTTATAATTCGGACCTTACCGTACGCAATCGTGATAAGGTGTAAATCTCCCGTACAGTGATCTTATGGTTTCTCTATAAACCGGAGATATGGATATTCCCGTGGGGTAGTATTATTTACTTACCAGGTTCTTGTAGACCACGGTATTTAAAAATTCATCTTTTCTCTGCCGGGAAACAGGAAGCGCCGTATGGTTAATGTAAACGCGGTTTCCTTTTATCAGGTCAATATGTGAAAGGTGTACCAAATAGGATTTATGTATTCTGAAAAAAGAATCTTTGGGGAGAATATTTTCCATGAAAGTCATGGTTTGGTGTATGATGAGGACTTTATCCCTGAAGTGCAGCTTCAGGTAATTTTGCATGCTTTCCACATAGAGTATGTCCATCCATACGATCTTCATAAAAGAATCTCCCTGGCGGATATACATCGGGGAATCGGGATCTTCACCCTTATTCCGAAGACTGAATGTTTCCCGGGCCTTTATAGCTGCCTGGAAAAAACGCTTGAATGTAATGGGCTTCAACAGGTAATCCACCACCTGCAACCTGTAACCTTCCAGGGCATATTCCGAATGTGCTGTGGTTAAAACTGTCAGAGGAGGAGTGTCCAGGGATTCGAGGAATTCCAGTCCCGAAAGATGTGGCATTTGAATGTCGAGGAATATCAGGTCTATGGTGTTTTTTTTAAGATATTCGGCAGCTTCCAGTGCAGAAGAACACACCCCGGAAACTTCCAGGAAATCCAGTTTGTCTATATAGGAAATGATCCCTTCCCGGGCTATGGGTTCATCATCCGTTACCAGGCATTTCAATACGGCGTTGTCTGTGGACTTTGCAGGCTGTTCTCCCATGATCTATAATGTGATGTTTAACTGAACGGTATAGCAAAGATCTGTTTCCCGGATACACAATTTATGATTTCCCGGGTAGAGGATATCCAGGCGTTCTTTGATATTCTTCAGCCCCAATCCCGAGGCCGAAGCATTCTTTTTTTGTAACTGCCGTGTTGATTTTGAATTTTCGACTTCGAGATAAAAGGAATTCCTCTTCTGTTCCGCAAATACATTAATATATCCTTTTTCCGACAGGGAGCGGGAAACATGTTTAAAGGCATTTTCTATAAAGGTGATAAATAACAAAGGCTGTATTTCTTTTTCCCCGTCTTTGATCTTCCAGGTACAATGCACCTTTAACGCATCTCCCCACCTTATTTTTTCCACCTCAATGACATCCCGGAGAAACTGTACTTCCTGGTTTAAAGATACGGATTCCTTTTTGCCGTTATAAAGCTGGTAACGGAGTATGTCGGAATATTTAACGAGTAGGGCAGAGGCCAGTTCCACATCTTTCTGCATCAGAATATGAATGTGGTTCAACACATTGAACATAAAATGCGGGTTGATCTGTTCCTGCAGAATTTGGAGCTGGCTCCTTAAATGTACTTCTTCCAGCTTAGTGTATTCGTAATAAAACCGCAGTCCGCAAAAACCGAGATTAACGATGAGAGGAGTTGGTAATTCACCTATAAATTCCAATAGCAGGGAATCTTTATATATCCACTGTGAAGAGGTGAAAAAACCTTTTTCTTCCAATAGCATAAACCCCTGGAAAGTCAGTGCGTTTATAAAGGAAAGAAATATGGACAACCCTATGAACCAACCGATAAAAACATTCATTTTTTTTTGGTACATCGCCTTTTGTAAGGGGCGGTTGCTCAAAAAGTAGGAAATCAGGATGGTCGGTATAAAAATACATGCGATCAATGAAAGGGCCGGGAGAGGCGGGTAATGATCCTTGAATTGTAACCAGACCAGGAAAACAATGATCGCCCAGATGAGGATAATGACCCGGTTATAGCTTCTGAAAAAATGATTTTTCATCTATCTGAAAATATCAAGTTATTGATTTATAGTTGTGTATGTCGTGCCGGTAATTACCGGGAGATGTTGGCCTTTGCCTGTTAAATCCCTGGTAAGGATTTTACTGTTGCAAAATTAGCAGATAATACTATTGTACCATTACTATTCGTCAAAGGAGTATTACCATTCGTCAAATGTTTTTTAACAGGAGGGTGTTGCAGCTAATATTTGCAGGGTCAAATCCATATGGAGATGATTCTAACTGTTAAAAACAATGACTATGATAACAATTATGAGACTGTTTTGCATAATATTATTAACCTTGTTGTCTGCCGGATTAAATGCCCAGGTAGAGTTGAAAACAGAATACATGGGTTCTTCCGGTTTTAGGGATGCGGATAACAACAAAACAGGTGGCAAGGGGGACGCGAAAATATTTTCGGTGAATGCCAGAATCCCCTTTTCTGTAAAAACGGATGAAAACAACAAACCTACGGTATGGGGTATAGGTATAGGAGGAAGCTATACGTCTTTTACCAATCGGAATATGGACAGGGCCTTTGGTCCGGATAAAATAGCGAACGCGCAGGTATCTCTTTTTCATTTAAGACCAATCGCCGAAAGATGGTCTATACTCGCCATGTTGGGAGCAGGGATTTATACCGGCCATACCGATGTATCGAAGGTGAATCTGAGTAACGTTTTGGGTAACGGCGGGGTCATATTCATATGGCATTTAAGGGATAACCTGGATGTGGGGTTAGGACCTGTTATCAACACTTTACTAGGATATCCTATGGTCTTTCCCGGAATTTATGTCAATTGGGAATTAAAGGGGAATTATGAACTTAAGGTCTCCATGCTCAATGGACTTATGGTTTCGGCAGGAAAACAGTTACACGAGAATTTCAGGTTAAAACTAATAGCAGAACTCAACGGGGCACTGGCATTGGAAAAAATTAACGACAAAAAGATGATGTTTACACATCAGTACTTTGTAGCAGGTCTTCAACCCGAGTTAATTCTTGGTAAATCATTTTCTATCCCTGTTACCGCAGGTATTTCCGCCGGAAGGGAAGCGTATTACCAGGAAAGAAATTTAAAATCCATTTTTAAAAGTGATGATGATGAAAGAAACCCCCGTTTTTCTGCCGCCCCCTATTTTTCGATAGCCTTGAAGTACAAATTCTGATACGTTTCTTTTTTTTATTATCTTCCGTGGGAAAAATAAAATACGGCTATCGGTCTATAGCTGTTTTAACCTTAAATTTTATACTATGGACTTTAAGCGGTTGTTCCGGTTTCTAAGGGACCTGAACAAAAACAACCACAAAGAATGGATGGATGCTAACCGGAAAGAATACCATGCCGTCAGGGATGCTTACAAAAAATGGCTGGAAGCCCTTGATGCCGAACTTGCAACAATAGATACGGATTATGAACATACCCCGCCGGGAAAAGCATTAAACAGGATAAACAACAACCTGTTGTACCATCCGAACAGGCCCGTATATAAGGACAATTTCGGAGCGGTCCTGGACAAATCGCCGTATAAGAGCGAATTTTATATTCATCTCGGTATTTCGGAAAGTTTTATCGCGGGAGGTTTTTACCGTCCGGACAAAGGAATACTTACCAGTATCCGGGATGCTATAGATTATGACGGGGAAGAGTTGCAGGAAATCCTGGGCAAACCCTCCTTCCGGAAACTATTTCCGGACGGGTTATACGATGATCGTCTGAAAACTACTCCCAAGGGATATGACAAGGAACATCCGCATATAGACCTTTTGCGGAATAAGAGTTATGTTGTGACGCATGGCTTTAAGGAAACAGAGATCACTTCTCCCGGTTTTAAGGAAGAAGTGATCTCCATTTACAGGGAATTACTCCCGTTCCGTAATTATCTGAGCAGGGCCATTACGGTATAATGGTGTTATTCAGCCGGAAAGCCGGGATCTTTTTTTACTTCTTCTATTTGTAGTGTATGCCTGGCACTATGTGCCGCGATGAACAGGGTAAACTGATAGGCATCGATAGCGCCGAAGGGAGAATCGGTAACGTGGTTACGCATATCTTCCACCGAGGTGCTCTTGATGTATTTTTTGATCTTTGCCCTTTGTTTCTCTAAATCCTGGAGGGCCTGTCTGGCATTGGTGTATTTGTCGGAAGGTTGTATTTCTTCAGGAGCCTGGGCTTTCTGGCTGCGGTCGGTCATCCCTTTGATGAGGTCTTCATCGGTTATTTTTATTTCCTCTCTTCGTTCCGGATTGGCAGGCTCCTTCATCAGTGTGTTCACCATATCGAAAATATACCCTTCCGTGAGTATAATGTGTTCCAGGCACTGGGCTATTGACCATTTATCCGAGGTGGCCTTGAACTTCAATTGTTCGCTGCTTAGCCCTTTTACGTTCTGCAACAGGTTTTTGTTAGTCTCTTTGAAATAGTCCAGCAGAACTTGTTTGTCATCTTTGGCAATTACCGCGGTTTTTGCCCGATTATTCGTGCGGATGGTGTCCTTTGTACTGAAAGCGGTCAGTATGGCAAAGGCCGCAATAAGGATACTTACTTTTTTCATGGTTCCTGATTTTAGTTTTTTGGTATGAATAAAATAAAGCAATGGAATCTTAAATTCCGGGAATTAATGGTCTTGCTGGTTTTAGATCCGGTTTGCACCTGTAATATCCTTTTTCCGGAAAGGGATGAGGGTACGTAGACGTTCGTCGCAAAGATATACGCCAAGCCATACCAGTATGCCGAAAATGACAGCGAAATAAACCGGTTGCTCCACACGAAAATGTGTTGCCGTCGCCCCGCCCAGATAAGCTGTAAGTAAAATGGCCCCTAGTACGGAAGTTCGGGGAACGATGTAGAGTATAGTACAGATCAGTAAAACAATTCCCATGGGCACTACCGAATTTTCCGGATAACCCAATGCTATGGTCCCTTCTACAGAAGGTGTGGCTCTGACTATCTTCATAATAGCGTCCAGCAGCAGGAACAAGGTTAGTAAAGCACTGATGATCTTCCCTGCCCAGAACATTTTTTTTGATAATTTCTTAGGTCTTTCCATTTGTCTTTGTTTTAATTTTTTCCAGTTGATATTGTGGCTGTCCTCTTCCCATTGTCCGATTAGCCTTTTAAAAAGGACGTTCTTCGATTCTGGTATTTTCCATACCAAAGGTTTTTATTCGGAACGATTGTTTATCCGGATCACATATGAAGTGATCTCTTTAATCTTAGGGTTTTTAAATCCACTGAACATATACACATCACAAAAGGCGTGAGAAGGACCGTTTTCGGACTGTATTATCCCGTTTACGGCGGCAGTCCTGCCATGTGTGATAATATGTTCGATCTCCACTTTGGTTTTTTCTTGGTGTTTCATTTCCTTAATGGTTGCGATGAAGGCTTCTTTGCCCCGTACATAACGATCGCCGGGAATATTCCAGATTATGTTTTCGGTAATATTATCCACGAGGTAACCGGTGTCGCTTTCGACAAAGGCCTGGTTGAACTTTCGGAGGAATTTTTCTTTTTCGGTCACGGATTCTGTTTTTCGGATTAAACGTTCGGAAATATTTCCTGTCATTTCTAGACCTGTACGGTTTTCCAACGCCCTTTTTTAAAGAGCCATAAGGTATACAGCCCCACCCCGGTCTCAGAGACAAACACTGCCCAGAACACCCCGGAGTGTTCCCAGCCGAGGGTAATGGCCAGTAAATAGGACAAGGGTATCTGGATAAGCCAGAAAAACACGAGGTTTATCCTGGTCGGGGTCCTGGTGTCCCCGGCCCCGTTAAAGGCTTGTACAGACACCATCCACCATCCGTATACAAAATAGGAATAGGACAGGATGCGGAGCCACTCGCCTCCTATAGCGATGACCCGGGGATCATCTGTAAACAAACTCATCAGCGGTTGGTTAAAGAAGAAGTAAACAACAGAAACACAGACGAGAAAGATCATATTGTAAAAACCTATCTTCCATACGGCAGATTCCGCGCGTTCCGGGTTTCCGGCACCCAGGTTTTGCCCTACAAGTGTAGCTGCGGCATTAGAAAGCCCCCAGGCCGGCATCAGGGTGAACATCATGATGCGGAGCGCTATGGTAGAGCCCGCTACGGCCTGGCTGCCCACATCGGCAAGAATACGCATGAGGAAGATCCAGGAGGTCATGGCTACGATCATCTGCCCGATACCTCCGAGTGAAGTACGTAATATATTTCGTATCATTCCGGCATCCCAGTGGAGTTGGGAAAGTTTGACACGGATATGTTTTCCGCCCTTAAAAAGTAACCATAATTGACTGATTACACCTACACCCCGCCCTATATTGGTGGCGATCGCCGCTCCTTCTATGCCCATTGCAGGAACAGGGCCCCAACCGAAGATCAGCAAAGGATCCAGCACTATATTGATCCCGTTAGATATCCATAGGATACGCATGGCAATAGCTGCATCACCTGCACCGCGGAAAATGGCATTTATGACAAATAATAGCATGATTACGGCATTGCCGCCAAGCATCCATTGTGTGTACCTGTACCCGTGTTCCAGGCTCCAAGAGTCAGCCCCCATGAGTGTGAGGAGTTCCCTTGAAAAGAATATACCACCCGCAGCGAACGGAAGGGAAGCCAGCAGGCCGATAAAAATAGCCTGTATTGCAGAAGCCCCTGCGTCTTCCTTCTTCTTTTCGCCGATCCTCCTCGCAATAATGGCCGTTACGGCCATAGAAAGTCCCATAGCTATGGAGTAGAGCAGGAACAAGTAAGTTTCCGTAAGGCCTACGGTAGCGACAGCAGAAGGCCCGAGTTTGCCGACAAAATAAATATCTACTACGGCAAAGGTGGATTCCATAACCAGCTCCAGTATCATGGGAACTGCCAGGAGGAAGATGGCTTTTTTAAGGCTTACCTTCGTATAATCGGCTTCGGTGCCTACAATGGCACTTTTGAGTGCTTTGAAGACCGAAGATCGGGGACGGCCTTCTTCGGAGTGATTGTTTTGTTCCTCTATGGGATTCATTGCTTTTTACATTTAAATTTTTTGAGGAATTTTTATCTACGTCAGTCTTCCATGTTCTTTGGCATCTCGGTTTATTTTTCTTCGGCCAGTTCTTTTACCTTACCGAGTGCCTTGGGCCACAGGCTTGCGAACATGCTCTTGTGTTGCTCGTCAATATTCATTTCTACAACCAGTTCGGTTTTTCCGTCGATGGTTTTTAGGGTGTAGTTCTCTTCTCCGCTCCATTCCTTTGCTTTCGCGCTTTCCGTATCTTCCACGCCGTTTTTATAGATACCGATATGGCGGAATGACATAAATTCTCCGGGGATGTTTTTTGCTATCGTTGAAACCATACCTTCACCCGAATTCCCGTCTATAAAAAGTACTTTACTGCCTTCTTCCCACTGATCTGTTTTTACCTGCGAACTTTCACTGAAAGGAGCAGTCCACACCGGGTAGGTGTCTTCATCCCAAAGGACATCCCATACTTTTTCACGGGATGCATCGATGGTGATCTGAAATTTTTCCATGATTAAAAACCTTTATAAGTTAGTAATTAATTTGAACATGTAAGTTGAGGTTGCTGCTCAACCCGGAGACAGGCAAACAGGAAACCAAGTTACAGGTTACAGATTGAAAGTCAAATCAGTAACCTGTAACTCAACCCAGTTACTGCATCTTGTTTCCGGTGTAATTCAATTGCCAGTGTACACCGAACTTATCGATACAGGTCCCGAATTTTTCTGCCCAGAACGTTTCTGCTAACGGCATTACAGTCTGGCCACCCTCGGATAATTTACCGAAAAAGGTTTCTGTTTCTTTAATGCTATCGGTTTCCAGGGTAAGAAGCACATTGTTTCCCATCACTGTTTTATGGCCATTGCACAGGGATTCCACAACATCCGTCCCCATGAGTATGGAGTGTTCGCCCAATGGGAGGGAAACGTGCCCTACCATATTTTTCTCTGCTTCGGAAAGGGGTGGGAATTCTTCCGATGGCGGAAAATCCTTATATCGCATGATCCCGCCCATAAATTCGCCGCCGAATACGGATTTGTAAAAATTAAAGGCCGCTTCTGTCTTGCCTTCAAAGTTCAGATAAATGTTTACTGCTTTCATGATTAAAAATTTTTATAGATAAATTATTTGTTTTCAGTGTTGTAAACCTTCGGTTCGTCATAGCGCATGGCACTTTTCCCCAAACCCCTTCGCAGAATACCTATCTGACCGATATGGTACGCCTGATGATGGTTAAAAAAGGCCCATAACCCGGCTATGGTATTTTCAAAAATTGTACTTAGCGTAGTATCACCGATAATCCCATTCATAGGAGGCGGGGGAAGATGGTGGAGAATATCGTTAGGTACTTGTTCCAGTCCTCTCCGGATGTCTTTATACAGACGGTTCCATTCATAAACGATCTCACTGATGTCCGGATAGGTCATATTATCCATGGCCCTGGACCCACTTGTCGGAGAAAAAAGCGCGTTCCATTTTTCTTCCGGGTGCAGCCCTGCCAGGTAAGCAAAACCGTATTGGGCACTCATCAGGTGACCGGCGATGTACTTAATATGGTTCATTTTGGTATTGCCGTTTATCCTTGTGTTGGTCTCCTCGTCCGTAAGGTCTTCCAGGACATTGTTAAAAAGCCTGTGATGAAGATCAAACTGCATTAATAATTCGGTTTTCATGGCGATGCGCTTTAGTGATAATACAAATCTCGGAAAGAAAACGTCCACTTGTAAAGTGCATAATTGCCATATTGAGGGGGTGTTTGTGACAAAATATGTTTATTTTTGATTAAGTCCGGGCCTAAGTGCCGGAATTTTAGCGTTTTCCGGAAATGGGGATGAGTGTATGGTGGTGTTTACTGCGTATGATAACGGTGATGAGTAGCGTGAAATAAATCGTATTAAAAAATGATCTTATGAAAAAAATATCTCTTCTCGTATATGAAGACGCCGTGTTATCTGCAGTTTCCGGAGCCGTAGACATCTTTATAGGAACAAACAGGTTCGTGGAGAGTATGGGGAATACAACGCCTTTCGAACTGGAACTGGTGAGTGAAAAGGCCGGGGACATCCGCCTGTTCGCCCCGGCGAGTTTCATTTGCCGGAAAACCCTGGTTGAGGCAGAGAATACCAATCTTATCATTGTTCCTGCGTTTAATGGAGATGCCGCGGAAGTACTGGAAAAGAACAAGGCACTGGTGGAGTGGATAAGACAGATGAGTGAAAAAGGATCGGAAGTTGCCAGTCTTTGTTTTGGCAGTTACTTTCTTGCGGAAGCCGGATTGTTGTCCGGAAAACCGTGCACATCGCACTGGCTTGCCATTCCGGGTATGAAAATGCGTTACCAGGATATTGACCTGATGCCCGATATGGTGATTACGGACCGGGAAGGGATCTACACCAGTGGAGGAGCGTTTTCATCTTTAAACCTGATACTTTACCTGGTAGAGAAATTTTGCGGCAGGGAAGTAGGTATACAGATCAGCAAGATGTTCTCTATAGATATGGACAGGGTGAACCAGGCCCATTTCAGCGTTTTTCAGGGACAGCATCAGCACGAGGACAAGGAGATCCTGAGGATTCAGAAATACATAGAAGAAAATTATAATGGCCAGGTATCCGTAGAGGATATTGCGGAAAAGGCTAATATGAGCAAGAGGAATTTTGTCCGCAGGTTTAAAAATGCCACCCAAAATACTCCCCTGGAATACCTGCAGCGTGTAAAAATAGAAGCCGCCAAAAAAGCACTGGAACGAAGCGCCGAAAGTATTCATTCTGTAGTATACGATGTCGGGTATAACGACCTGAAGACCTTCCGGAAAATTTTTAAACGGGTTACCGGGCTTACGCCACAGGATTACCGCAGAAAGTATAGCAGGGCATAATTTTCTTCTCTACCCATGGTAAGATTTTAAGGGATGTTCAGGTATTTATGTGTTTGCAGGGAGACTTTCCACCGGGGATTTTTCATGACGAAATCCACGATTTCGGGGATCATCTTTTCCCGGCGGCTCCATTCCGGTTGCAGGTAGAGGATACAGTCTTTATTCACTTTTGCCGCCTGTTCTTTGGCAAATGCAAAATCGTGGTTGTTGTATATGATAACCTTCAGTTCGTCAGCCCTTTCGTAAATATCACCCACCGGGAGTTTTATTTTCTTTGGCGAAAGACAAATCCAGTCCCAGGTTCCGGTAAGGGGATAAGCACCTGAAGTTTCTATATGGATTGTAAGTCCCTTTGCCTTTAATCCGGATGTCAGGGGCTCCATGTTCCACGTAAGGGGTTCTCCTCCGGTAATCACTATAGTGTCCGAATACTTCGCCGCGTTTTCCACGATATGTTCTATCGCCGTTGGGGGATGGGTTTCCGCATTCCAACTCTCCTTTACATCACACCAGTGGCATCCTACATCACATCCGCCTACCCGTATAAAGTATGCGGCAGTACCCTTGTGATAGCCTTCTCCCTGTATGGTGTAGAATTCTTCCATCAAAGGAAGCATTTCTCCTTTCGCCACCAATCCTGAAACATCTTCTTTTATCATGGGGGCAAAGATACGATACAAAATTAGAAGTACGAAGTCAGAAGTACGGAGAGCAAACGTATCATATGTAAAAAGTTTAGGTCAGATGAAATTTGAAGTTCCTTTTTTTATTTTCCCTACCAACTCCAAAACTCTGAACTCCAAAACAAAAAACAACTAATAATCCGTAATACTAAGAAACTGTTTGAGTTTTAAAATGCGGCTACCTGTCAGAAGCCGGAAGCAGGAAGTAAAACACTTTGTCTCCCGTATTTCTAAAAATTGGTTTATTTTTATAAAAATTTATATCGTATGAGCAGGAAAGAAACCTTTTTCAAACATATAGAGGACGGGTATGCCACCAAAGGAGATGCCATTATTCTGGGGGCGGCCATGCTGGACGGCGAACCCGTAACCAATGCCTATGTAAAAGTTCCGTTGAAAACTTTTAATCGTCACGGACTTATTACCGGGGCTACGGGAACCGGAAAGACCAAAACCTTACAGATTCTGTCCGAGCACCTTTCCCAACAGGGGATCCCGGTATTACAGATGGATATTAAGGGAGATCTGAGCGGGATTGCCAGGCCCGGAGAAGAAGCGGATTTTATACGGGAGAGACACGAAAAAATAGGCCTGCCTTATGAAGCACAGGGTTCCCCGGTAGAGCTAATGACCATTTCCGACCAGGATGGTATTCGGCTCCGGGCCACGGTTTCCGAATTCGGCCCGGTTCTGCTGTCCCGGATTCTGGATATTAACGATACACAAGCTGGTGTGATGTCGGTTGTATTCAAATATTGCGATGACAATAAGCTGCCTTTGCTCGATCTTAAGGATCTGAGAAAAGCATTGCAATATATTACGGATGAAGGCAAAAAAGAGATTGAACAGGAATACGGAAGGATATCCACGGCTTCTACCGGTGCGATTCTCCGGAAGCTGGTAGAACTGGAGCAACAGGGAGCTGAATTGTTCTTCGGAGAACGTTCGTTTGAGATCAAAGACCTGATGCGGATAGATGACAAGGGTCGGGGCTATATAAATATCATTCGCCTGACGGATATACAGGACAGGCCAAAACTGTTTTCCACTTTTATGCTCAGTCTGCTGGCGGAAATGTATAACACTATGCCCGAACAGGGCGATACCGGAAGACCGGAACTGGTAGTCTTTATCGATGAGGCACATTTGATATTCGACGAAGCCAGCAAAGCGCTACTGGACCAGATAGAAAGCATTGTAAAACTAATACGTTCCAAAGGTGTCGGGCTGTATTTCTGTACACAGCTTCCCACCGATGTTCCGGATGCAGTTCTGTCACAACTGGGATTAAAGATTCAGCACGCGCTCCGCGCATTTACCGCTAAGGACAGGAGGGCTATAAAGCTAACGGCTGAGAACTATCCCATAAGTGAGTATTACGATACAGCTACCGCATTAACTTCTCTGGGCACGGGGGAAGCCCTTATAACAGTACTGAATGAAAAAGGGCGGCCAACCCCTCTGGCGGCAACAATGCTCCGTGCACCCATGAGCAGGATGGATATACTTACGGATGCGGAAATTAAGGAAATTATAAATGGCTCCCGGCTGATTGAAAAATATAATGAATCCATCGACCGGGAAAGCGCTTACGAAATACTGAACAGGAAAATAGAACATGCCGAGACCGAAGAAGCACAGGAACAGGCGAAGAAAGAACGTAAACAAGTAGAAAAAACAAGCTCAAAACGTACAAGTACCCGGATGAACCCACTGATAAAAGTGCTTACCAGTGCAACTTTTATACGCGGGGTCTTCGGGGTTTTGAATAAATTATCCAGGTGATGAACTTTTGCGGATCAGAATTATTTTTTCGACAAACGTTTTAAATACTTGTTATTTAGATAGTTGTGTTTTGATTCGTTATTTTGGCATAATAGTTGGTTTTGGTCTGTTACGATTTAAAAAAACTGGAACAGATGAAAACAAAAGGAATCTTATTATTCGCAATCGCTGTGGTGTCGTTTACAGGGGTGATGGCACAATCTTATGGGAAACAATATCATAAAGATATGGAAAAGTACCACAAAGAAATACGAAAAGAACGGGAAGAGCACTACCGTGAACAGAGAAAACGGGAAAAAGAAGCCTATAAGGATTATCTGAAGAGAGAAAAGAAAATGCAGAAGCATTATGCCAAACGGATGAAAAAAAGAAAAGGTTACCCGGCGTACTACAGGAACACATATTATGTGGAATCACCATACCGAAGAAGTTCCGGAATTGCCATAGACGGTGAAGTTGTTTTCAGGAACGGGAGTATCCGGGTCGGATATTACGATTAATAATTGAAATGTACATTTACATTATAAATAAGAAGCCGGGAGTTCGATCCCGGCTTTCTTTTATAGTTCATCTTCTTCAAGCGGTTTGTTCAGTATTTTACTCCGCACTTCGTTAAAATAGCTTCTCCCTATCGTATATCTTTGACCGCCTATTTCAATACTATTCCCTTCCAGGGCCTCAATTTTATCAAGAGAAACCGTATAAGAGCGGTGTATGCGGATGAATTTGTCCGCAGGGAGTTCGTCCGTAAAACTGCTCAGGGTCTGGTGTACAATGTATTTGCCGGAGTAGGTGTTTATTTTTATGTAATCTTTCAGGCTTTCGACAACCGTAATTTCGTCCAGGAATATCTTCTTCATTTTCTTTTTATCGATCTTGATGAAGATAAACTTTCTTTCTCCCGGGTCTCCGAAATCATTTTTTTGCCGGATGGAATGCATCCGGAAGGCCTTATTGACAGCCATGATAAATCTGTGGAATGGTATGGGTTTGATGAGGTAATCGAGTACTTCCAGTTCATAACTTTCCACGGCATGTTCTTCATATGCCGTAGTAATGACAACCATGGGTTTGATGTTTACACTTTTCAGAAAATTAAGACCGTCAAGAACCGGCATGTTAATATCCAGAAATATGAGGTCCACTTCGTTTTCACGCATAAAATCTATACTGTCCAAAGCATTGCTGAAAGTACTGATCAGTTCCAGTCCCTTGGTTTGGCCAATATAATTTTTTAATACATTGATAGCTAGAGGTTCGTCGTCGATCACAATACATCGTATAACCATGTTGCGTTACTTTTTTGTTTTAGGTTGGTTGTTTTTTCTCATACCCGGAACAACATTAACCGACCTTAATTTTTAATTCTACTATAAATCTGTTGTCTTTTTCATAGATATTCAGGTCATATTCGTGTTCTTTGTAGCCCAGGGCCAGCCTTTTCTTTACGTTTTTAATACCTATTCCGCCGGGTTGTTTTCCGGGCAGTCCTCTTTGGATTTCTGTAGGCATGGTATTGGCGACTTTAAAGTAAAGGAAATCTCCCTCCACATCAAAATCTATATCTATCCGCACTTCGTCAATATTTTTATTGGCCCCGTGTTTAAAACAATTTTCAATAAAGGACAACAATAGCATGGGAGGGATCTTCTTTCCTTCTATATCGCCGGAAATATTCATTTTTATTTTCAAGAAATCCCCGTAGCGTATGCGTTCCAGGTCCAGGTAGTTCTGAAGACATAATATTTCTTTAGAAAGATTTTGCTTTCGCTGTTTGGTCTCGTATAACAGGTATCGCATCAGTTCCGAGAGTTTTAGTATGGTTTCCGGGGTCTTTTTCGATTGCTCTATGGACAGGGAATAAATATTGTTCAGGGTATTGAAAAAGAAATGCGGCGAGACCTGGGTACGGAGGAACCGCAGTTCGGTTTCCAGTTGTACTTTTTCCAAATCTGCCGCCCTTTTGTGTTCCCGGAGCCAGTCGGCCGTGATTTTAATAGCAGTAACGAAAGACACGACGTAGAGCTCTCCAAGCATCATTTGTATGACGTAATTAAAAGACAGCGTGGTAGTCTCTTCGGGGCCCTCCGGCCATACATTGGTACTTATTAGGAAATAGGTCAGATAAAACTTGATCAGGACCATCACATAGATGGCAAGGATGATACAAACCGTATACCATATAAATTTTTTCCTGTAGATGAGCTTGGGCATCAGGTAGTAGATATTGAAATAACACAAAGTCATATGAATAGGGAATCCTAACATATTGGCTTTTAGTGAATACCAGTAGTCATGGTAATAGCTCCCCCATCTTATGGTGTTAAATAGGAAATAAACCGACCAGAAAATAATGTGGTGTTTAATTTCAATCCGGTAATTGGCAGAGGGATCGAAATTAAAAAAATTACCTGTTTGTTTGTTTTGCCTCATAATC
The DNA here is from genome assembly GCF_052983315.1 of Sinomicrobium endophyticum. Taxonomy (NCBI): domain Bacteria; kingdom Pseudomonadati; phylum Bacteroidota; class Flavobacteriia; order Flavobacteriales; family Flavobacteriaceae; genus Sinomicrobium; species Sinomicrobium endophyticum. Next base: position 369,347 of record NZ_JBRKIS010000043.1, on the reverse strand, counting down.
TTTCACATCCCTTCCGAACATATTTTTTAATCATCTCCGAAGCTTGTTTTTACCTGGTCTTGCCAACGGCATTCCTGCTTACACCCATATGCCTTATATTCTGAGCGACTTTTATGACGTTTGGCTCTTAAAAAATGTTGTTGGTCTAAATTTATTCTTCAAGTTCTCAAAAATATAAATATTTGGTAACATCCCCGAGGGTTTAATTTACAAAGGATTAATCTTGAAACCAGTAGAATAAAGAGGTATCGGGTTAATGGTAAGTAGATTAGAGGGATGCAATTAACGAATAAAGACGGACTTGACAAACTGTTGTATGAAAAAAAAATGTACTTCCTACGCATTGCTCGGAATGTTGTGTGCCCTGGCCTCCTGTGGCGGGGTTGAGAAAAAGGAAAAGAGCGGACCAGAAGAGAAAAATCCTGTACTGACACAATATGCCGATCCCTTTATCGGGACAGGCGATCACGGGCACACCTACCCGGGTGCTACGGTGCCTTTTGGTATGATCCAGCTGAGCCCGGATAACGGAACCAACGGCTGGGACTGGTGTTCGGGATATCACTATACCGACTCCATAGCTGTCGGATTCAGTCACCTGCACCTTAGCGGTACGGGGATCGGGGACCTGGCAGACCTGCTTTTTATGCCGGTGAATAAGACGGTAGACCTGTCTGTTCCTATTTCTTCAAGAGAAGACTATCCGTATAAATCGAAATATTCGCACGAAAACGAAACGGCAACTCCCGGCTACTACCAGGTATACCTCGAAGACCATGATGTCAATGCCGAGCTTACCACATCAAAGCGCACGGGGTTCCACCGCTATACTTTTAAGGAAAATGATCCGCAATCCGTAGTGATCGATCTCGGGTTTGCTATCAACTGGGACAAGGCGCTGGATACCAGGATAAGTGTAGAAGACGAAACCACCATAAGCGGATACAGGCACAGTACAGGCTGGGCTAAGAACCAGAAATTGTTTTTTGTCGCTAAGTTTTCCAAACCGATAACAGCACATAACCTTTACGCAGATGCAAAAGGAGCAGAAGAGGCGGAAGAGGTTTCCGGGACCAAAACATCAGCACAGTTGTTCTTTGATGAAAAGAGCGGAAAAACCCTTGAAGTAAAACTCAGTCTTTCTTCCGTAAGCATAGACAATGCCAGGGAAAATATGAAAGAACGTGATGGGTTTGACTTTGATGGCGTAAGGGAAGATGCGGACGGGATATGGAACAATACCCTCGATAAAATAGAAGTGGAAACGCCGGTAGATTCGCTGAAAACCATTTTTTATACCGCCTTGTATCATACCAGGCTGGCTCCCGTTACTTTCAGTGATGCCAATGGTCAGTTCCGCCTGCAGAACGACAGCATTGTTACGGCCGGAGATTATACGGCATATTCTAGCATGTCTCTCTGGGATACATTCCGTGCCGCACAACCGTTAATGACCCTGCTGGATACGGACAAAGTTTCCGATATTATCAACTCCATGCTGGTCTACTACGCCGAAAACAAGACCCTTCCCGTATGGACGTTATATGGCAATGAAACCTATACCATGACCGGAAACCATGCCATTCCGGTAATCACGGAGGCTATCCTGAAAGGGATCAAGGGTTTTGATGTTAATGAAGCCTACGAGGCGATGAAAGTGACCATGATGAAAGATGAGGAAAGTCGTGGGGTAAAGTTTTATAAGGAATATGGTTATGTGCCTTACAACCTGCTGGATGAGTCGGTGACCATTACCCTGGAATTCGCCTATAACGATTGGTGTGTTGCACAGATTGCCAAAAAACTGGGTAAAGAAGAAGATTATAAATATTTCTCGGACCGGGCCAGTGCCTTTAAACACCTGTATGATCCGGAGAGCGGGTTTATGCGTGGAAAATCGGATAAGGGACAGTGGCATGAGCCGTTCGATCCTAAACTCTCCATTCACAGAAAAGGAACTGACTATACCGAAGGGAATGCATGGCAACACAGCTGGTTTGTTCTTCACGATGTAGACGGACTGATCGCATTGCACGGAGGGAAAGAACCCTTTACCGATATGCTGGAACAACTGTTTACGGAAAGTTCCGAAATTACGGGAGGAGACGCTTCCCCGGATATTTCAGGACTGATAGGTCAATATGCACATGGTAACGAACCGAGCCATCACATTGCCTACATGTTCAATTTTGCAGGAGAACCGTGGCGGACGCAGTATTGGGTAAGGGAGATTCTGAATACCCAGTACGACACCACCCCGGCCGGGCTTAGCGGTAATGAAGACTGTGGCCAGATGTCTGCCTGGTATGTGTTCAGTGCTATGGGGATCTACCCGTACAATCCTTCATCCGGTACCTACCAGATAGGTAGCCCGATTTTCGAAAAATCGGTAATCAAAGTATCGGAAAACAAGTCGTTTACCATTAAAGCAAATAACGTATCAGATAAGAATATATACATACAGTCTGCTACGCTCAACGGAAAGGAATTCAACCGGACATATATCACCCATAAAGAAATAACCACCGGAGGTGAACTGCAATTCGAAATGGGACCTGAGCCGAATAAGAACTGGGGTGTGAGCACCGAAAAACAGGTGAATGAATAGTATAGATATTCTTATTATTGCCCTGTATATCATCTTAACCCTCTCTATCGGGGTCTGGGTGTCCAGAAAAGCCTCCAAAGGGCTGGACGGTTATTTTCTCGGAGGAAACAGTATTAAATGGTATTACCTGGGGCTGAGCAACGGTTCCGGAATGTTTGACGTTTCCGGGACGGCCTGGATGGTCGGTATATTGTTCCTCTACGGAGTAAAGAGTTTTATGTTCATGTGGATGTGGCCCATATGGAACCAGATATTTGTCATGGTATTCCTCGCCGCTTGGATACGCAGGTCCAATATTATGACCGGATCCGAGTGGATACTCACCCGTTTCGGAGATGACCGTGCCGGAAGGGCCTCGCACCTTATTGTAGCTGTTTTCGCCGTAGTGGCTGCCGTAGGTTTCATCGCCTATTTTTTTGAAGGTGTAGGTAAGTTTATGACCATCATACTGCCGTGGGATTTGTCGTGGACCGCTGGAAATACACTTTTGCTGACTTCTGAACAGACCTATGCTCTCATTATTATATTACTGACTACCATTTATACCATCAAAGGCGGAATGTATTCCGTAGTGGCCACAGAAGTGCTGCAATACCTCATTATGGTGCTTGCCGGGATACTGATTGCAGTGTATGCCTTCATTACTGTCAGTGATGCGGAAATAGCGGCCCTGATCCCTCCCGAATGGAAAAATATCTTCTTCGGCAATGAACTGGAGGGTTTCTGGGATGGTAAACTCGCTACGTTTAATGAACTTATCGATACCCAGGGCTACAAGATGTTCGGGGCATTTGTAGGAATGACTTTGCTGAAAGGCTTCTTCGCCAGCGTGGCAGGGCCGACCCCGAGCTATGACATGCAGCGCATATTGTCTACAAGAACGGTAAAAGATGCCGCGTATATGAGCGGGTTTACCAATCTGGTGTTGTTTATACCACGTTATCTGCTTATTGCCGGTATTGTGGTTGTAGGCCTGGTATACCTGGCGCCATCCATGGCAGCGACCGGATCGGTGACATCCAACGACCTGGAAATGATCCTTCCCAAAGTCATCAATAATCACGTTCCCGTAGGTATTAAAGGATTACTCCTAGCCGGACTTCTTGCGGCGTTTATGTCAACCTTTTCGGCTTTTGTAAACTCAGGCCCCGCTTATATTGTAAATGATATTTATAAAAAATACTTTAAGCCCAGGGCATCGGACAGGCACTATATAAAAGCCAGTCACATCGCATCTTTCTTTGTGGTGATACTCGGAGTGATCATGGGCTTTTTTGCCGAATCCATCAATTCCATAACCCTTTGGATTACCAGTGCTCTCTACGGGGGGTATGTGGCGGCAAATTTTTTGAAATGGGTGTGGTGGCGTTTTAACGGATGGGGATATTTTTGGGGAATGCTCGCCGGGCTGATAGTAGCTACCTTACAGTTTTTGCTCGATCATAATAAACACAATTTTACCGAAGGATCGTTTCTGTATGAAATAGCCAATATCCCGGCAATTTACCTGTTCCCGGTGATATTTATCTTCTCCCTCCTGGGATGTTTCCTGGGGACGCTTTTGACCCCGGCAACCAATAATGAAACATTAAAGAAATTTTATGCCAATGTAAGACCCTGGGGTTGGTGGAAACCCGTATACCGGCAGTTGAAGGAAGAAGGAAGTCACGTGCAGGAAAACAAGGGTTTCGGGATGGACATGCTGAATTGCGCTATAGGTATCGTATGGCAGTCCAGTATGATCCTCTTACCCGTATTTTTCATGGTCCGCGACTACCCCCTGGCCCTGTTATGGTTTACCATATTTGCCGTAACTTCGGCAATACTCAAATTTACCTGGCTTGATAAAGTAAGAAAATATAAAGATTAAAAAAGTCTAAATATCTAAAGTCTAAAATCTAATATCTATGAACACTATACCCTGGCAGGACCGACCGGAAGATTGTAAAGACGTCATGTGGCGTTACAGCGCAAACCCGATCATAGACAGGTATGCCATTCCCACGTCCAACAGTATTTTCAACAGTGCCGTAGTACCTTTTGAAGATGGATTTGCAGGTGTTTTCCGTTGCGATAACAAGGCGGTGCAGATGAATATCTTTGCCGGGTTCAGTAAGGATGGCATAAACTGGGAGATCGAACACGAACCCATATCGTTTATGGCGGGCAATACCGAAATGATCGATTCCGATTACAAATACGATCCCAGGGTAACGTTTATCGAAGATCGTTACTGGATCACCTGGTGTAACGGCTATCATGGCCCTACCATCGGTATCGGCTATACCTTCGATTTCAAAGAATTTTACCAGTGTGAGAACGCTTTCCTGCCTTTTAACCGTAACGGCGTGTTGTTCCCGGAGAAGATCGACGGTAAATATGCTATGCTGAGCAGGCCGAGCGATAATGGCCATACGCCATTCGGGGATATTTATATCAGCTATAGTCCCGATATGAAATACTGGGGAGAGCATCGCTGTGTTATGAAGGTAACCCCTTTTGTGGACAGTGCATGGCAATGTACCAAAATAGGAGCCGGACCTATTCCGATCCTTACCGATGAAGGTTGGTTGCTGTTCTATCACGGGGTTATTAATACCTGTAATGGTTTCCGCTATTCCGTAGGCGCCGCCCTGCTGGATAAGAACGAGCCGGACAAAGTAAAATACAGAACACAACCCTATCTCCTGGGGCCGGCCGAAACCTATGAAATGGTAGGCGATGTCCCTAATGTAGTGTTTCCGTGTGCAGCATTACATTCGCACGAAGAAGACAAGCTGGCCCTGTATTATGGCGCAGCTGACACCGTAACGGCAATGGCATTCGGACGTATAAGCGAAATTGTCCGTTTTATAAAGGAAAACAGCCTGTAACCCGACCTAAACGAAAACCAATGGCAAAAATACACCAGACCATTTCCACAAAACCCTGCTCCCGTACAGACACACGGTCGTGTGTCTCCACCTGCTGTAACGATCTGAGAAAAATGATCACTCCGTTGGCAATGACATTTTTTTTATGTCTGAACACATTTGCCCAGGAAGAAATCACACCACCAAGGAAATATGTAGCCCATAAAACCTCCGAAACCATTACGGTAGACGGAAAGGGAGAGGAAGAATCCTGGAAAAAAATAGCATGGAGTGAGGATTTTATAGATATCGAAGGAGACAAAACCCCTGCCTATAAAACCAATGTGAAGATGCTGTGGGATGAAAAATACCTGTATTTCTATGCCGAAATGGAAGAGCCCCATGTATGGGCAACCCTGAAACAACGCGATACCGTAATTTTCTACAATAACGATTTCGAGATTTTTATAGACCCGGACGGGGATACGCACAACTATATGGAATTTGAGATGAATGCTCTGAATACCATATGGGATTTATATCTTGTAAAGCCGTACAGAGAAAGTGCGCCGGTCATAGATAGCTGGGATATACAGGGGATAAAAACTGCGGTTCATGTAGACGGAACATTAAATGATGCGGGCGATACCGATAAGGGTTGGAGCGTAGAAATAGCCATGCCCTGGCAAGTGCTAGTTGAGGCGCACGGCAGTGCGTCTCCAAATACCCCCGAAAACGAGTTCTGGAGGATAAATTTTTCCAGGGTCAACTGGGATTTTGACCTGGTGGATGGTAAATATCAACGCAAGAAAGACGAAAACGGAAAACACCTGCCGGAGTACAACTGGGTTTGGTCGCCCCAATGGGTGATAAACATGCACGAACCGGAATGGTGGGGCTATGTTTATTTTTCCGGTAAAAAACCGGGAGAGACCGAAGAGTTCCGTATTCCGGAAGACGAAAAGATAAAATGGAAACTCTATGCCTTGTACCGTAAACAGAAACAGTATTTTCAGGAAAAAGGTACATGGATAACTTCCATACGGCAATTGGTAGACAAGCCCGTTGTCGTTGACGGAAAACCGGTAAAAATAGCTCTCGAAGTGCACAGCGAAGGCTGGAGTATAACAGCGATAAGCCCTTTTACCGATAACCTTCTTGTTTTGAAGGAAGATGGAAAATTCACCACTAAAACGACTAACAAATAATCCTATGAAAATCTTAAAGCTCACTGTATTTTTTGCCCTCATATGCCTTGTTTCCTGTGGAAAACAGGAAAAATCTGCAGGGGAAAAAGAAGAAAAAAACATCTCCGGTAACACTGCGGAAAAGGCTTTCAAATACTGGACGTGGATCACTGCTGATGCTAAAAGGACAGATGATTCATACCGGGAAGAATTTACCAAATACAAGAGTAATGGCCTGGATGCAGTACTTATCAATACCAACACGGATCCCGAACTGTTGGGAAGATTAACTCCCCTTGCCGATGAAGCCGGCCTGGAAGTACATGCCTGGATTATGGCCATGAACCGCCCCGGAGATTCCGTAGCCCTGCAACATCCCGATTGGTATGCCGTGAGCCGCGAAGGAAAATCCTGTTTCGATCACAGGCCTTATGTAGACTACTACCAGTGGCTTTGCCCCACCAGGGAAGAATCCCGGAATCATGTGCTGGGATTGGTGGAAGGCCTGGCCAAAGTAAAAGGAGTGGCCAGTGTACACCTCGATTATATCCGTTTTTCCGATATTTTCCTTCCTATAGGGTTGTTACCGAAATATGATCTGGAACAAAAAGAAGAACTCCCGGAATTCGATTTTTGTTATTGCGACGCCTGTGTGGCCGAATTCGAAAAAATACACCATAAGAACCCCAGGGAATTCAAAGATCCCGCCCTGGATATGGAATGGAAGCAATTCCGACTGAACAAAATAAGGGCAGTAGTCAATGATGCTTACGAAATTGCCCATGAGAATGGTAAAATACTCACAGCCGCAGTATTTCCCTATCCGGAAATGGCAGACCATATGGTGCGCCAACGTTGGGATAAATGGAATATTGACGTAGTGCTGCCCATGATCTATCACAATTTCTATAATGAAGAGACCGACTGGATAGGTTTTGCAACAAAACAGGGTGTACAGGACCTGAAAGACAAAAAAACCGAACTCCACACCGGGGTCTATGTTCCCGAAATGTCTCCCGAAGAAATAAAAGAAGCCGTAAAACTCGCAAAAGAGAATGGGGCTAAAGGCGTTTCATTCTTTGACGGCCCCGCGCTTACCGATGGTATGCTGAAAGCGATCAAAGAAACCAAAGAAGGGCGATAGTGCCGGTTTTTGAATGTATTAATAGTTGCCCGTGACATCGACGGAGATATAACAGAAAATATACCTGCTATGATAGACAGACGTAAATTTATCACAAAAACTGCCCTTGGGACGGTAGCGGTAGGAACACTCTACAGCTGCGTGGACAATGGTATAAAACCCCACGACCCTCAGAAAAAATCCGGAGTAGCTTCCGGAGACGATAAACCAGTTAAGAAACCTGTATTGATATCTACTTGGAATCACGGGTTACCGGCCAATGAAGAAGCCTGGAAAACACTTAAAAACGGCGGGTCCGGTCTGGATGCCGTGGAAGCCGGGGTAATGACCGCCGAAGCCGATCCGAAGGTTTCCAGTGTGGGCTATGGCGGATGGCCTGACAGGGAGGGAAAAGTTACCCTGGATGCCTGTATCATGGATCACCAGAGCAATTGCGGTTCCGTAGCTTTTTTACAGGATATAAAACACCCGATATCCGTAGCGAGAAAAGTGATGGAAAAAACCCCGCATATCATGCTTGTAGGGGAAGGAGCAAAGCAATTTGCACTGGAAGAAGGCTTTAAAGAAGAAAACCTGCTTACCGAAGATGCCGAGAAAGCATACAGGGAATGGCTGGAAAAATCCGAATACAAACCGGTTATCAACATAGAGAACCACGATACCATAAGTATGCTTGCCATAGATGAGAACGGCGACCTTTACGGAGCCTGTACCACCAGTGGAGCAGCCTGGAAAGTACACGGTCGGGTAGGGGATTCTCCCATTATCGGGGCCGGACTGTTCCTGGACAACGAAGTGGGAAGTGCTGCCGCCACAGGGCTTGGAGAAGCTGTAATGCGGACCTCTGGAAGCGCTATGGTAGTGGAACTCATGCGCCAGGGAAAAAGTCCCATGGAGGCGTGTAAGGAAATCGTGGAACGTATTTATAAAATATATAAAAACCGTCCCGATCTGGAATATTTGCAAATAGGCTTTATCGCGCTGAACAAACAAGGCGAATACGGGGCATATTGCCTGCGTCCCGGATTTAATTATGCCGTTTATGATGAAAAGGACGGAAATCGCCTTATAGACGGCGAATATAAGATTTCATAATCCCCTATGATTTTCCTGTGGGGCCTTTACCGGCCCTGCGGGAATTTTTTAATAACCCGGATTTTTCACATGTTCCGTACTTCAGTGTATTTCTTCAAATCTCTATAATCCGGACCTAATTCAGGAAAAATGAAAGTAAACCCGATATATCCTTATATTCTGGCTTTGGCCTTACTGTTCTCCGGATGTGACCGTCCGGAAAAAATAACTTTTAAGGAAAGTGACATTTCCATAATCCCCCGACCGAAAGAACTGAAGTTCCGGGAAGGAGCTTTTGTGTTTGACAGGGAAACCGTTTTTGTAACCGGAGAAGAATACCGGAAGATCGCAGAGATACTGACCGGAAAATTCCGCAAAGCAGCCGGATGGGAGCCGGAAATAGTGAATTCCGCACCTTCCGGGAATTATGTAGCGTTCCGAAAAGATGAAAACCTGGAAGATGAAGCCTATGCACTTCATATTAACGAAAATGCGGTAACCATATCCGCTGCTGGGTATTCCGGTTTGCTGTATGGCCTGGAAAGTTTGCGGCAGTTGCTGCCAGTGGAAATAGAAAGCGCAGCTTTACAGGATAATATGACCTGGGCTGTTCCCACAGTGGACATTCAGGATAGCCCGAGATTTCCGTGGCGTGGCCTTATGCTCGACGTTTCCAGGCACTTTTTCCCGAAAGAATATGTGTTGAAAGTCATAGACGGACTGGCACTCCACAAAATGAATGTGCTGCATTTCCACCTCGTGGACGACCAGGGATGGCGGATAGAAATAAAAAAATACCCGAAGCTTACCGAAGTCGGGGCCTATCGTGTAGATAAAGAAGACATGCACTGGAATGCCCGTCCCACACCCGATTCTTCTGAAAAAGCTACTTACGGCGGGTTCTATACCAGGGAGGACATAAAGGAAATTGTGGCTTATGCCAGAGAAAAAGGAATAGAAGTCGTGCCGGAGATAGAAATGCCGGCCCACGTCATGAGCGCCATAGCCGCTTATCCGGAATTGTCCTGCAAAGGCGAACCGATCATGGTACCTCCCGGTGGCGTGTGGCCTATTACCGATATCTACTGCGCGGGAAAAGACTCGACTTTCGACTTCCTCGAAAATGTTCTGACGGAAGTGATGGAGCTATTTCCTTCCAAATATATTCATGTAGGTGGAGACGAAGCAACCAAAACCAATTGGAAAACCTGTCCGCATTGTCAGAAACGGATAAAAGAAGAAGGGCTTGCAGGTGTGGAAGAACTGCAAAGCTATTTTATGAAGCGCATCGAGAAATTTGTCAGTTCCAAAGGTAGGGTGATGCTCGGTTGGGATGAAATACTCGAAGGCGGACTCGCACCCGGGGCTACCGTGATGAGCTGGAGAGGTATACAAGGCGGATGGGAAGCATCCGAACAGGGACACGATGTGGTGATGACCCCGGTGTCTCACTGCTATTTCGATTATTACCAGGGCCCACAGGATTCCGAACCCCTGGCATTCAACGCGTACACTCCCCTGAGTAAAGTATATGAATTCGACCCTGTGGTAGATTCCATGAGTGTAGACCAGGCCAGGCACGTACTGGGTGGCCAGGCCAATCTGTGGTCCGAATATATTCCTTCAACTTCACATTCCGAATATATGATCTATCCGAGGCTGACCGCCCTTGCGGAGACCGTGTGGAGCCCGAAAGAAGACCGGAGCTGGAAAGACTTTACATCCAGGCTGGAACATATGTTTAAGAGATATGACGAACTCGGGATCAATTATGCCAGAAGTGCATATACCATAATGGTAGATGCCAGAGTGGACGAAGACCAGAAAGTGACGATAGCCCTGAAAACCGAATTTCCGGAGACGGATATCCGTTACGTGCTTAATGAAGAAAATCTCACTTCCGCCGGAAAATATACCACCCCCATAGAAATTACCGGAACAACAACGGTAAGGGCTTCCCGGTTTGAAAATGATAAACCGGTGGGTAAGGTTTTTGAAAAAACATTTACCTGGCATAAGGCAGTCGGTAAAAAAGTGACCTATGCGAACGAATGGAACAAAAACTATCCCGGATCGGGGACATACAATATGGTCAACGTGTTGCGCGGTGGTAAGGATTTTCACGATGGGCAATGGCAGGCCTGGATAGGTAATGATATGGAAGTGGTCATAGACCTGGAAGAAGCTGCAGAACTTACAAAAGTTACCGTCGGATCTATGGAAAACCAGGGAGCGGGAATATACTATCCGATCCGGGTAGAGGTATTGCTCTCTGACGACGGAAAAAAATTTAAAAAAGCAAATGAAATACAACGGGATTATGCCAAAAACGGTAACGCTGATCTAAAGGATTTTCCGGTGACCTTTCCTCCACAATCTGCGCGTTACATAAAAGTAAAGGCAACCAACCTGGGAAAAACCCCGAACGGTGGGAACACCTGGCTTTTTGTCGATGAGATTGTAGTGGAGTGACACCCCAAAAACAAACGCAATTACAACACCATGAAAACACTGAAAATATTATCCGTAAGCCTTTTAATGTCCCTTTACACCGGGACTGCCCAGGAGAAACCTGTGGATTACGTGAATCCTTTTATAGGCACCTCCAATTTCGGGGCAACCAATCCGGGGGCCATTGCTCCCAGGGGAATGGCCAGTGTATCACCCTTTAACGTGGCCGGAAAGCAGAATGTACTGGAAAAAGACAGCAGATGGCTTTCCAACCCCTATGTGCATGAAAATAGTTTTCTCACGGGGTTTACCCATGTCAATCTAAGTGGTGTAGGATGCCCGGACCTGGGAGTCATCATCACTATGCCTACCACGGGAGATCTGGAAACCGATCACCTGAAATATGGAACAACCTACACCGATGAGGTGGCCAAAGCGGGATATTACAGTGTGAATTTGTCTGAATATAATGTTCGTGCGGAAGCCACGGCCAGTACAAGGACTGGAGTAACCCGCTATTCATTTCCCGCGGGAAAGTCCAATATACTACTCAATCTTGGCCTGGGGTTGACCAATGAGCAGGGAGCAATGGTAAAAGTGGTTTCTCCTACTGAAATAGAAGGAATGCGAACCGTGGGGTCTTTTTGTTATAATAGTCCCGAACATGCTTATCCGGTATATTTTGTGGCGAAGTTTTCCATCCCTGCCGAAGAATTTGGTATCTGGAAAAAGCCGGCTACTTACGAAGGTGTGGAAGCCGAATGGATGACCTACAACGGTAAAACCCGTATGATGAAAGGCTTTACCCGTGAGGTGGTGGGAGACAGTATAGGCGCCTATTTCCGGTACGATTTTAAAAAACCGACCCAGGTAGAAGTTCAGATAGGGGTATCTTACGTGAGCATAGACAATGCCAGGGAAAATCTGGAAAAAGAAGCAGGCGGACTCTCATTTGACGTGGTTTACGAAAAAACGAAGAATGCCTGGAACGAACAGCTTTCCAGGATAGAAGTAGAAGGCGGGACCGAAGACGATAAAACTATTTTTTACACGGCCTTGTACCATACGCTCATCCATCCGAACATATTTAATGACAGCAACGGGGAATACCCGGAGATCGCTACGGGAAAGATCGGGAAGACTGACAAACGCCGTTTTACGGTGTTCTCTCTCTGGGATACCTATCGCAATTATCACCAGTTTATGAGCCTTATTTATCCCGACCAACAGTTGGAAATGGTAAAAAGCATGCTCGATATGTATGACGAAAACGGCTGGCTGCCCAAATGGGAGCTCAACTCCACGGAGACCTTTACGATGGTAGGCGATCCGGCTTCTGTAGTTCTTGCAGATACCTATCTGCGGGGACTTACCGGTTTTAATGTGGAAAAAGCCTATGAAGCGATGAAAAAGGGAGCAACCACTACGGAAAATAATCCACTGCGCCCTGGTCTGGACGACTATATCCGCGATGGCTATGTAAATACCGAAAGCCCGGTAGACGGGTCCGTTTCTACCACACAGGAATACAATATTTCTGATTACGCCCTGGCACAACTGGCCAAAGCGTTGGGTAAAAAAGAAGATTATAAATTGTTTCATGAACGGTCCTTGTCTTACCGCAAGCTATTCGACAAAAAGATGAAAGTCCTTCGTCCCCGGACAGCGGACGGAAGCTGGTACGAACCTTTTGACCCACTGCAAGGGGCAAACTTTGAAAAGAATATAGGTTTTATAGAAGGCAATGCCTGGCAATATGTATTTATGGCTCCACATGATATAAAGGGACTGATAAAACTGACAGGAGGAAATAAGAACTTTGTAAATCAGCTCGACTATATTTTTGATGAAGGGCACTACGATATGGCCAATGAACCCGACATTGCATATCCTTTTCTTTACAACTATGTAAAGGGAAGCGAATGGAAGGCGCAGAAACGGGTACACGAGTTGTTGGATACGTATTATAAAAATGCCCCCGACGGTCTTCCCGGTAATGATGATACGGGGACCATGTCGGCCTGGGCCATTTATGCCATGATGGGAATATACCCGGTAACGCCGGCCAACCCGGTATATACCTTTGTTACTCCCAGGTTTAGCAAAGTAACCATTCACCTGGATACCGATTACTATCCGAAGGACAAATTGATCATTACCAGCGACAATCCCGGGGAAGGAAGATATATCGATAAAATAATGGTTAACGGAAAAGAGCACAAGGGATATTTTATTTCCGATGGGGAACTGCTCGGTGCGGGAGAGGTCTCCTTTCAGCTACAGGGGGACAATTAAAAAGGAAAAGAAAGATAAGAAAAGACTGCTTTTTTATCATATGAAGTCACCTTTGTAAAGAAAATCGAATTTTCTTATCATATGAATGGTTTCGATCTAAAAAAATTACCTATTGACAGGAACGTTGAAATTTTAAGGATTTAAAAAAAAATTAGTTTCCGCACATAGTGATATATGACGGACCATTAGATATTATTGCCCGGGTAAAGAAGCGTTACAAAGCCTCGCCAGGTAATCATAATGTTCCCCCTGCAATACGAGTTCACAGTTTAACCCGTTGGAAACGGCAGCATTTTGCAGCGTATTATAATCGGCATAAAGCCAGGGGAATCCGGGGCTTTGCATACCTTTATATTTCATGCGGAATTCAACTTCACCGTAATATTCCGGGGAAGAGGGTATCCAGTGTCCGCCGTCTTCATCCTCGTCGAACATATAAATAATGTCGGAGGAATCCAGCAATATCTGCCCGCCCTCGTTCAGCAGGTTTTTGAGGTGCGATAGAAAGTTATCGATGTATGCCAGTTTTCCGCATATACCCAACCCGTTCATCAGTAAGAGTACAGTATCGAATTTTGCTCCGTTATACTGCATGATATCCTGAACAAAAACATGATTAAGCCCTCTTGACTTACAGACTTCTGCTGCTCCCGGAGAGGTGTCTATGGCCGTGACATCAAGCTTTTTCTCTTTTTCGAGATATAAAGCATGACTTCCCGCACCACATCCTATGTCCAGGACTTTTCCGTATGCCAGTTGAAGGGCCTTCTGTTCTGTTTTTGGCATTTCCTCATAATTACGGAACAGGTAGGGAAGCGGTAATTCGTCTTCTTCCGAAATGGAAGTCTCGGTGATAATATCTTCCGTGTAATTTCCCTGCTGGTAATCCCGTAAGGCCGTTCCGATAATATCCGGGCCTTCTGCTTTATGTTTTTCCTCCTTCATAAGATGTTAAACAATCTATGTTTATTAAATCACTGGTGCTCGTTTGCAACGAGTGCCCCTTACTTCGTAATTGCAATTCCCAAAAAAAATCATTTGCATTCCAAAACCCGATATGAAACATTAATTTTGCATCATGGACGATTTTCTGAAACGGCTGCCACAACTCGCCAAAGATAAACATAAGGAGAACAAGAAATACTTCGCCAGGCTCAAAAAGAAACCGCCGAAGGACCTGGACTATGTAATGCAGGAACTGCACAATGCCGAGTTTGAACGGACCGATTGCCTGAAATGCGCGAACTGCTGTAAAACCACCGGCCCGCTGTTTACCAATGCCGATATAGAACGCATAGCGAAACATTTGAAAATGAAACCACAGCAGTTTACGGACACTTATCTTCGTATCGATGAAGACAACGATTACGTATTACAAAGCGTTCCCTGCACTTTTCTCGGTCATGATAATTATTGTTCTATTTATGATGTACGTCCCAAAGCATGCCGTGAGTACCCGCATACCGACCGGAAAAAATTCCACCAGATCACCAATCTCACTTTAAAGAACACGTCTATTTGCCCCGCAGCCTACAATATTGTTGAGGAAATGAAAAAACGGGGGATTTGAAATAGTGTTTTAGTCCTTTAGTTGATTAGTTGTTTGTTTTGGAGCTGAGTTGCCCCCTTACCGGTGCTCGTTTCAGCGTAGTAGAAACGAGTACTTATCCAAGCACTTCCGCAACCCTTTCATTCACAAATTCCAGGAATCGTTCATCTTCTTCCGTAAACGGATCGGCCGTATGCGAATCGATATCGATCTGCCCGATATTTTCACCGTTGACAAACAGCGGAATTACGATCTCGGCCTTTACATAAATGCTGCACGCGATGTAATTATCCTGAGCCTTTACATCAGCGACTACAAAATTCTGGTTAGAAACCGCTACCTGGCCGCATATCCCCTTTCCGAAAGGAATAATAACATGATCTGTAGGCTCTCCGGCAAAAGCGCGGAGTTTTAACTCATCTTTGTCGCCATTCTTAAAATAAAAACCCACCCAGTCATAATAGGGGATATTTTGCTTTAAGAGTTCACATATCCCGGAAAGGCGGGCATCTATAGTGGTGTCCTGTTGTAAAATGATCTCTACCTGTGATCTTAGCTCATCAAAAGTCATGGAAATACGATTTTGCCGCAAAGTTACTTCATATTTGAAGATTTTCTGCCTAACCTTTAAAGACATTTATACGGGAACTTCCTCAAAAAATATCGCTTTTAGGTGAAATGAAGATGTGTTAGGATAAAATAAGGATGTTTTTAGCTGAAAAATAGAAATTTTTGGAAGAAATAATAAAAGTTTTAGCCCTCACATCCGAAAATTTAGATCCCAAAGCTAAATTTTTAGGTTTTCCGGTTAAAATTTCAACCCTTTTCGCTAAAAACATCTTTGTTTTGTTCCAAAGGGACATTATTTTATCCAAACAGGATATTAACCGACCTGAATATTTAATATTAATACTCAGAATTTTAGGTCCCAAACTTAAATTTTTGGGTCTGAAACCTAAAAAACAGTTAGCACGGGCGTCCCGCCCGAAACGAGACAAGCATGTTAACAATTTCAAAAATAAATTGTTAAAACAAAATATTTTCTACCTTTGTGTTCCTGATGAAAAAGTTTTTTCTGAAAATAACATCTTTTTTGCTCGCCTTCCTGGTGTTGCTTTCCACAGTCTCCTTTACCGTGGAAAAGCACTTTTGTGGCAGTTTCCTGGTGGACACAGCGCTTTTTTCCAGTGCCGACAGCTGTGGAATGGAAGTGAAGCAGGATGATGGATATCTGTGTACTGTTACCAAAACTTCCTGTTGTTCTGACGAGACAATATTGATCCAGGGACAGGACACTCTTCAGAAAGTTGTGGACAAGGAATTACACCAGCAGGTGGTATTCCTGAAAACCTTTGTCTATACTTACCTCAATCTTTTCGAAGGGTTGGAAGAAAATGTAGTTCCTTTCCGGGACTATTCTCCGCCACTCGTCTCACGGGATATACAGGTCCTGAACGATACTTTCCTTATTTAGTTTTTAGCGATGTAATACGTATTGGCGAAATCCTCGCATGGAAGCGGTATGCTTAGTCCGCTCCATGATCCTGGTTTTGCCCCGATTATTTTATATCACTAAAAGCAAGATCCGATGTTAAATAATATTATTCGTTATTTTTTGCATAACCGGTTGGTAACGGTTCTTTTACTGCTTCTCTTTACGGGCTGGGGGCTCGTAACCGCGCCTTTCGATTGGAACACCGGGTTTTTACCCAAAGACCCCGTTCCGGTAGATGCCATTCCGGATATAGGAGAGAACCAGCAGATTGTTTTTACCAACTGGCAGGGCAGGTCCCCACAGGATGTGGAAGACCAGATCACCTACCCGCTTACTACTTCTTTGCTGGGAGTTCCGGGAGTTAAATCGGTACGGAGTACTTCCATGTTCGGTTTTTCCAGTATATACATCATCTTTGATGAAGATGTGGAATTTTACTGGTCGCGTTCCAGGATACTGGAAAAATTGAATTCCCTGCCGGCCAATCTCCTTCCGGAAGATGTACAGCCAACTCTTGGCCCCGATGCTACGGGACTGGGACAGGTATTCTGGTACACCCTGGAAGGACGTGATCCGGACGGCAATGTTACCGGGGGATGGGATCTTCATGAACTGCGAACCATACAGGATTTCTACGTAAAATACGGACTGAACGCTGTCTCCGGGGTTTCCGAGGTAGCTTCTATCGGTGGCTATGTGCAGGAATACCAGGTAGATGTCAATCCCGATGCCCTCAAGGCCTATAATATCGGGATAGACCAGGTCATGATGGCCGTGAAGAATTCCAACCGCGATACAGGGGCCAAGACGATAGAAGTCAACCAGGTGGAATACCTTATCCGCGGCCTGGGATATATCAAATCCGTAGAGGACCTGGAAGAGACCGTGGTTGCTGTCAATGCCAACAAACCTATACTTATTAAGGACATAGGAAAAGTCACCCTGGGCCCTGCCACGCGGAGAGGCCTGCTGGATAAAGAAGGGGCCGAAGTGGTGGGAGGCGTTGTCGTGGCCCGTTATGGTTCCAATCCGCTGGAAGTTATTGATAATGTAAAAGACAGGATTAGCGAAATCGCTCCCGGTCTGCCTAAAAAGACACTGGCCGACGGCACCGAAAGCCAACTGACTATTGTACCTTTTTACGATCGTACACAGCTTATTCACGAGACTATCGGCACCCTGGAAAGAGCACTTTCCCATGAAATACTTATCAGTATTATCGTAGTTATCGTACTGGTGCTGAACCTGAGGGCTTCGGTACTTATTTCAAGCCTGCTTCCGATAGCGGTACTGATGACTTTTGTGGTGATGCGCTATGCAGGGGTTGATGCCAATGTAGTTGCCCTTTCCGGTATTGCCATAGCTATAGGTGTTATGGTGGATGTGGGGATCGTTTTTGTGGAGAACATGATCCGGCACCTGGAATTTAAAGAGAACAAAGGAGCGAGAGGAAAGGCGCTTTTGGAGGTCATTTATAAAGCAACTATAGAGGTAGCCCCGGCCATAACTACGGCATTGGCCACAACTGTAGTGAGTTTCCTCCCGGTATTTTTTATGGAACATGCCGAAGGTAAACTGTTCCGGCCGCTGGCTTTTACCAAAACCTTCGCCCTGGCAGCTTCCTTTGTCCTGGGAATTATCGTGCTGCCAACCCTGTCGTATTTTGTGTTCTCACCCGGATCGGGGAAAAAGAAAATGACAACGATATGGAATATTTCCCTGGTAACGGGAGGAATATTGCTCGCGCTTATCTTTAAGATGTGGCTTCCGCTTGCACTGGTAGTTATCGGAATTATAAAACTGCTGGAACATCGCAGTCCCGGCTTTTTAGGTAAGTATTCTTCGGAGATCACACTTTTCATAGTACTGGCAGTGACCCTGTTTTTCCTTGCGGAAGAATGGGTACCCCTGGGACACCAGAACAGTCTTGTCACCAACTATCTTTTTGTTATCGTACTGCTGGCATTAATTCTGACTGTATTACTGGCAGTGGTACGTTATTACGAGCCTGTTTTAAAATGGTGCCTGGTACACAAAGGTAAATTCCTGTTGGTTCCTTTATTCACCATATTTTTAGGGTTGATGATATGGATAGGCTTTCCGAAGATGTTCGGTTTTGTGGCCCGCGGGCTGGATAACATCGGGTGGAATGTCCGTACTACAACGGTGTGGAGCGGACTGGCCCACACCTTTCCGGGAACGGGGAAAGAGTTTATGCCGTCACTGGACGAAGGTAGCTTTCTGCTGATGCCCACTTCCATGCCCCATGCGGGAATAGAAGAGAACAGGCGTGTGGTACAACAACTGGATATGGCCGTTGCCCGGATACCGGAAGTGGATATGGCCGTAGGAAAACTGGGTAGGGCAGAGAGCGCCCTGGACCCTGCGCCAATTTCCATGTATGAAAATATAATTAATTACAAACCGGAGTACAGTACAAACGAAAAAGGAAGGCAACAGGCCTATAAAACGGATAGCGAAGGGAGGTTTATCTTAAAGTCGGGAGATACCCTTACCAACGATGAGGTGCTGGAAAGAGGTTTTTCGGATAAAGACCTGGTAAAAGACAGTGACGGATCATTTTTCCGGAACTGGAGAAGCTCGGTCAGATCTCCGGATGATATCTGGAATGAGATCGTTAAGGTTACCAGGATTCCCGGTGTTACTTCCGCGCCTAAACTACAACCTATAGAAACCCGCCTGGTGATGTTGCAAACCGGTATGCGGGCCCCTATGGGGATCAAGGTATACGGCCCGGACCTGGAAATTATTCAGGATTTCGGTATACAACTGGAAAACCTTCTTAAACAGGTACCTTCTGTAAAACAGGAAGCCGTTTTTGCCGATCGTATCGTTGGGAAACCCTATTTGCAATTGCACATAGACCGCAACGCCATAGCACGGTACGGACTTAGTGTAGAACAATTGCAGCAGGTCATAGAGACTGCCATAGGAGGCATGCAGGTTACCACCACGGTAGAAGGAAGGGAACGCTTCCCGGTAAGGGTAAGGTATCCGAGAGAGCTTCGCGACACACCGGAAAAGATAAAAAAGATACTGGTACCGACTCCTTCCGGGGCTCAAATTCCCCTGGGAGAACTGACGAAGCTGGAATACCTCCGTGGCCCCCAGATGATAAAAAGTGAAGAAACTTTCCTTACCGGTTATGTGCTTTTTGATAAGAAAGAGAACTATGCGGAGGTGGATGTAGTGAACGATGCCCGACGGTTTATTGAAGAAAAAATAGCGGCGGGGGAATTACAGGTTCCCAAAGGCGTTAGTTATAAGTTTTCCGGGAATTACGAAAACCAGGTACGTGCCGTAAAGAGATTAGCTATCGTAATCCCCCTGAGCCTTGTGCTCATTTTTCTACTGTTGTACTTTCAATTCCGTACCGTCATTGCTTCTACCATTCACTTTTCAGGGGTCTTTGTGGCCTTTGCGGGAGGTTTTATCATGCTCTGGCTCTACGGACAGGGTTGGTTTATGGATTTTGCCATAGCCGGGGTGAATATGCGCGACCTGTTCCAGATGCACACCATAAACCTCAGTGTAGCGGTCTGGGTAGGTTTTATAGCCTTGTTCGGGATCGCTACCGATGACGGGGTGATTATGGGGACCTACATTCACCAGGTCTTTGAAGAAAAACAACCGAAAACTGTCCCGGAAGTAAGAGCAGCTGTGCTCGAAGCCGGACTGAAACGGGTGCGTCCCGCCATGATGACCACGGCGGTGACCATTATTGCCTTGTTACCAGTACTGACCTCTACAGGGAAAGGGGCGGATATTATGGTGCCTATGGCTATACCTACCGTAGGGGGAATGTTCATTCAGATAATGACCATGTTCGTCGTTCCCGTATTACAGGCATACTGGAGGGAAACCGTGGTGAAAAAAGAAACACCGGAAACGAACATTAAAAATTTATAGAGATGGGAAAGATGATCTTGATATTATGCTGTGTATTGCTGTCCGTAAAAGTGACAGCACAGTCCCTTGAAGATTACCTGCAAACGGCTGCGGAAAATAATCCGAAGATCAAGGCTTCCTATGCCGAATTTGAAGCGGTCATGCAGAAGGCCCCGCAGGTGAGTAGTCTGCCGGACCCTACACTGACGATGAGCGCTTTCGGAAAAATGATAGAGACCCGCCTGGGCAGGCAGGAAGCCAAATTTTCATTGATGCAGATGTTCCCGTGGTTCGGAACGTTGAAAGCACAGGAAGATGCGGCAACCCTGATGGCGGAAGCGGGCTTTCAGCAATACCTGGATGTCAGGGAAGAACTTTTCCTGGAAGTGAAAACGGTATATGCCGAAATGTATGAACTTGAAAAAACTATCCGGTTCCAGGAAGAAAATATGGAAGTGCTGAACACTTTCAGGGAACTGGCATTGTCTAAATTCAGGAATGGTAAGGCAGCAATGGTAGACGTGGTCCGTGTGGATATGAAACGAAACGAAACAGAAACAGAAATATCCCTGCTAAAGGATAAAAAGGAAGCCATAAAATACCGTTTTAACGCCCTGCTGAATGTCGGTTACGATAATGAAGTGGTATTTCCGGAAGCACTTCCTTCCGGCGAAGATGATATGCAGGAAGAATATGCGGAAGCAGACAGCCTGTTTTCCGCACATCCGAAAATGCTGCAACTGGACAAACGTACCGCTTCGTTCGGGGCGCAGAAAAGGGCTGCTGTAAAACAGGGATTGCCCATGCTGGGCCTCGGGATAGATTATTCCATAATCAGCAAACAGACGGAAATGAACCCGCAGAACAACGGGCAGGATGTCATTATGCCCATGCTTTCCGTGAGTTTGCCTATCTTCAGAAAGAAGTATAAAGCAAAGGTAAAGGAAGCGGAATTCCTGGCCGAATCTGCAAAATATCAGAAAGTTGCGGTGAAAAATCAGCTACGTGCAGGGTATGAAATGGCAAAATACGATTTGAAAAAGGCGGAGCAACGTATGACATTGTACGATAAACAACTGGAAAGTACCGGGCAGGTCATAAAACTACTGTTATCGGCTTACAGTAATTCAGGTAGTGATTTTGAAGAGATACTCCGGGTGCAGCAGGAAAAATTGTTATATCAGACTGCAAAGACCACAGCTGAAAAAGACCATTTTGTAGCACAGGCAAAAAAAGATTATTTATTAATAAGATAACCTGTAATGCCGCACGGTCGTGCGGCTCAAACGGGAGGATATGACCCTCCCAGAAATAAATAAACAGATGAAAACAAAAAATAAAAATATCTGGATCATGGCAGGAATCCTTCTTTTCGGCTTCCTGCTGGGCTGGCTGGTGTTTGGCGGAAGCGGGGAAACGAAGGATAATCATGTGCACGGAAAAGAAAGTAGCGTTGCCGAAACATGGACTTGTTCGATGCACCCCCAGATCAGGCAGAACGAACCCGGGAAATGTCCGATATGCGGCATGGACCTGGTGCCATTGGAAGACAATGCTTCCGGCGGGGACCCCACAGTCGTGGAAATGAGCGAAAACGCGGTGAAGCTGGCCAATATCCGTACGATGACCGTAGGAAGACAGGCCACGGAAAAGGTAATCCGCCTGAACGGAAAAGTAGTGCCGGACGAGCGTAAAGTATATGCACAAACCACACATATACCCGGAAGGATAGAACAGCTTACCATAAACTTTACCGGGGAAAGTGTAAGAAGAGGGCAGTCCCTGGCCGTTGTATATTCGCCTGACCTGGTAACCGCCCAGGAGGAATTGCTGCAGGCTTACACTATCCGGAATGCCCAGCCCGAACTGTTTGAAGCCGCAAAACAGAAACTGCGCAACTGGAAGATAGGGGAGGCACAGATAGACAGGGTACTGAGTAACCAAAGCCCGATACAGCGCTTTCCCATAGGGGCTGATGTAAACGGTATTGTTACGGAAAAGAAAGTAGAACTCGGAGACTATGTGGAGCGGGGAACACCTCTTTATGAAATAGCCGACCTTTCTGCGGTATGGATGCTTTTCGATGTTTATGAAAGCGAAATGGTGTGGATAAAGGAAGGAAGTAAAGTGAAGTATACCGTAGCCTCTCTACCCGGAGAGACATTTGAAGGAGTTATTTCTTTTATAGACCCGTTGATCAATGCACAGACCAGGGTAGCTACTGCCCGGGTGGAGGTGTCCAATAAGGACGGGAGACTGAAACCCGAAATGTTTGCTTCCGGGGAAATACGGGTAATGCCCGGTTCGGCATCTGGGGAAGAGATCACCATACCGAAGACCGCGGTTTTGTGGACCGGGGAGCGTTCCGTTGTTTACACCAGGGAAGGAGCCGGGAACAAGCCCGGGTTTAAACTGCGTGAAGTCACCCTGGGACCGTCCCTCGGAAATGCCTATACCGTAAAATCGGGATTGCAGGAAGGCGATGAAATCGTGGTTAACGGTACTTTTACCGTAGACGCGGCAGCACAACTGGCCGGAAAACCGAGCATGATGAATCCGGAAGGAGGAAATAACAGTGCCGGACATCATCACGGAAATTCCGAAATAGCTGTCCCAGGCACTACGGAATCCCGGAACGTCCCGGTAAAAACGGAGATTTCCGAAGAAGCCAAAGCCGCTTTGGAAAAAGTAACAGAAGCATACCTGGTGCTTAAAGACGTGCTGGTCGGTGGAGACCGGGTAGCGACAAAACAGGCCCTGGAATCCGTACGGTCCTCGATTGCCTCCGTGGATATGTCACTTTTTAAGGGAACATCGCACGAACATTGGATGGACGTTCAGAAGGAAATGAACGGATATGTGGAACGTATGATCGGAGCGGCGGATATAGAAGGAATGCGGACGTATTTTAAACCGCTATCCGACAACATTATCCGGATGGCTAATATGTTCGGGCCGTTTTCCGTAACTTTATACGTACAACACTGCCCTATGGCAGATTCGGATAAAGGAGCGGATTGGTTAAGTCTGTCGAAAGAAATACGCAATCCGTATTTCGGGGATAAAATGCTGAAATGCGGGGAAGTAACAAGTGAGATCAAATAAAAACAAAATAACGTTAAATTACATACCAATGAAAAACAGATTAGTAATAGCAATGCTGGCCCTTGCTACCGTAACAGGGATGTATTCCTGCAAACAGGAAAAAAAGGAAACCGTAAAGACCGTAGAGGAAAAACACGAAGATCATTCGGGGCATGAAGAGAATATGCACCATAAGGAAATGGCTGGCAATCTTACTTTTAAGAATGATAAAATAGGAAATGCTTATGGCCATTACATCCATGTAAAAACCGCTTTGGTACATACTGATGCCAAAGAAGCGAAGAACGGTGCCGGAATGCTGATAAAAGCCCTTTCGGAAGTGGAGAATGCCGAAAAGGTAACTGATTTTGCCAAAGAAATCGAAGGTACGGACGATGTGGAAAAACAACGCAAGGCTTTTTACGGACTTTCGGAAGCCTTTACTTCCGTGATAGACGGGCAGATAGCTTCGGGTACGGTGTATAAACAATATTGTCCCATGGCATTCGATTTTGAAGGAGCACACTGGCTGTCTTCCGAAGAAGAAATACGCAACCCGTATTTCGGGGACAAAATGCTGAAATGCGGAGAGGTAAAAGCGAGGCTTAACTAGAAAACAGATTTGAGATACCGGATATTAGAAATGAGACGACTTACTTATGGTTGAGATACATCGCTATAATCTCACGTCTCATTTCTAATATCTAGTATCTTATAAAACCATGAAACTTCATATTAAAAATATGGTCTGCAGCCGGTGCAAAATGATTGTACGGGCGGAACTGGAAAAGCTGGGATTACAACCTTTATCGGTAGAACTCGGAGAAGTGGAATTTTCCGGGGAAATTTCGGGGAAGGATAAAGAGGAAGTGGAAAAAGTTTTACAGCCCTATGGCTTTACACTTATCGATGACAAGAAAAGCAGGCTTATAGAAAAAGTAAAAAGCCGGATCATAGAACTGGTACACGGACAGGAAAAGGAATATCCGAAAACAAACCTATCAGACTATCTCAGCCGGGAATTGCTCCATGATTATACGTACCTGAGTAATTTGTTTACCCAGATAGAAGGAACCACCATTGAGAAATATTTTATTGCCCAGAAGATCGAACGGGTTAAAGAGCTCCTGGTTTATGACGAGTTGTCGCTGGGTGAAATTGCGTTTCAGTTACATTATTCCAGCGTGGCTCACCTCAGCAGGCAGTTTAAGAAAGTTACGGGGCTTACCCCTTCGCATTTTAAACGGCTTGGAGAACAAAAACGAAAACCGTTGGAGGAATTATGATCAATGGAAGAATGTAATAAAATGTTGCTATCGGTATCAATCGGTCTTAATTCCGGTCGATTTATTTGAAATGTCCGTAAATTATACAATCCTTTTCCAAAATTGTATAACACATCCTCATGCTTTAAACCGGAACTTTGTCAGGTAAAATAGGAGAATTATGAAACACGCTTATAAAATAACCGGGATGTCCTGCACCGGGTGTAAAAACCATGTGGAGGGTATTTTGCGGAAAGTGGAAGGTGTTACAGGGGCTACTGTAGATCTGCAAAAAGCCGAAGCCGAAGTAGAAATGGAACGTCATGTTCCGCTGGAAAAACTGCAACAGGCATTTGAGGATGACGGAGGACATTACGGGATACAGGCAGCCGGACATGACAAGAAAGAGGGAAGCTGTAGTTGTTGCAGTTCGGGAAAGGACGACCATGCATCACATCATAAGAAAACGGATAAAAAAACTTCCGGCAGCGGGGTTTATTATTGCCCGATGCATTGCGAGGGGGATAAAACCTACGATAAGCCGGGGAGTTGTCCTGTTTGTGGGATGGATATCGTAGAAGCCCCGTCTCTGGCGAGGAAAAAAACAAAATATACCTGCCCCATGCATCCCGAAGTAGTGAAGGACGAGCCCGGTTCCTGCCCGATATGCGGTATGGACCTGGTGCCGATGGAGGCAGATGAGGAAGAAGAGGACCAGACCTATAAAAAACTGCTTCGGAAGTTTAAAGTAGCGGTCGCGTTTACCATCCCGATATTTTTGATCGCTATGTCCGAGATGTTACCGGGAGACCCGCTGGCAAAACTAATGCCCTGGAAGTACTGGAACTGGGTCCAGTTAGGATTGTCCCTTCCCGTGGTATTCTACGCTACGTGGATGTTCTTCGAAAGAGCATACAGGTCGGTCGTAAGCTGGAACCTGAATATGTTTACCCTTATTGGTGTCGGTGCGGGTGTTGCCTGGTTATTCAGTGTGGGGGCCTTGTTGTTCCCGGGAATATTTCCGGAGCAGTTCAAATCGCACGGCGGAACGGTTTATGTCTATTTTGAAGCGGCCGCGGTAATACTGACCCTGGTATTGCTCGGACAACTGCTGGAAGCCAGGGCGCATGGAAAAACCAATTCCGCCATAAAGGAATTGTTGAAACTGGCTCCTAATAATGCCACTAAAATAGTAGACGGAAAAGAAAAGGTGGTGAGCCTGGACGATGTAAATGAAGGAGATCTTTTAAAGGTGAAACCCGGGGAGAAAATACCTGTGGACGGTGTTGTAAAAGAGGGAGAAAGTGCTATTGACGAATCCATGATATCCGGGGAACCCATCCCGGTAGATAAGAAAGCAGGGGATAGGGTAAACTCCGGAACCATTAACGGGAACAGGAGTTTTGTTATGGAAGCGGAAAAAGTAGGTTCGGAAACCCTGCTTTCGCAGATTATTGAAATGGTAAATTCGGCTAGCAGGTCGAGGGCGCCCATACAAAAGCTGGCAGACAAGATCTCCGGGTATTTTGTGCCTGTTGTTGTATTGATTGCTGTAATTACAGGTATTGTCTGGGCCGTTTTCGGTCCGCAGCCGGCATATGTATATGCTTTTGTAAATGCCATAGCCGTACTTATTATAGCCTGTCCGTGTGCCCTGGGACTGGCCACGCCGATGTCCGTAATGGTAGGCGTGGGCAAAGGTGCCCAGTCCGGCGTATTGATCAAAAACGCGGAAGCCCTGGAACGCATGAATAAAATAGATGTGGTTATTATCGATAAAACGGGAACGGTTACCGAAGGAAAACCTTCCGTGGAAAAGGTTGTGGCCGCCGGAGATTCGGACGAAACGGAATTGCTGCAAAAAATAATATCCCTAAATAGCCATAGCGAACATCCCCTGGCACAGGCTACCATGCGGTATGCCGAAGAAAAAGGGGTGGAGCCCAATCGGGTAACCGATTTTGAATCCGTAACCGGGAAAGGGGTCATCGCCTACCATACGGAAACCCACGGCCGTGGGTCTCGAACGGGGTCAGAGGGTAAAGGGAGTTTATTAGCCCTTGGCAATAAAAAACTGATGGAACAGGTAAAGGCGGAGATTCCGGCGGATTTACACAAAAAAGTAAAAGCGGAACAACAACAAGGAAAAACCGTATCCTACCTGTCCGAAGGCGACAAGGTTCTTGGCTTTGTGGTGATTTCAGATAAAATAAAGGAAACCAGCAGGGATGCCATTAAAAAATTGCAGGAAGAGGGGCTGGAAGTTATTATGCTTACCGGAGATAACGAAGATACTGCCCGGGCCGTCAGTGAAACCCTGAAACTGGACGGTTTTAAAGCCCAGATGCTGCCGGAGGATAAGCAGAACGAGGTAAAGCGTTTACAGGGCGAAGGTAAAAAGGTAGCCATGGCGGGAGACGGGATAAACGATGCCCCGGCCCTGGCACAGGCCGACATAGGTATCGCCATGGGAACGGGAACGGATGTGGCGATAGAGAGTGCGGAGATAACCCTGGTCAAAGGAGATTTGAATGGTATAGCCAAGGCACGTATGCTGAGTCACAAGGTGATGCGGAATATAAAAGAGAACCTGTTTTTTGCACTGGCCTATAATACGCTGGGTATTCCGGTGGCAGCCGGGGTGTTGTACCCGGTTTTCGGACTGCTGCTTTCCCCGATGATCGCCGCCCTGGCCATGAGTTTAAGTTCGGTTTCTGTCATTGCCAATTCACTTCGCCTGCGGAATGCGAAAATCGGATGAAAACAGTCTTTTTTTGGACCTGTTGCCTCCCGTTCCACCGTTTATTCCTTAGTTTTGAAAACAGATGGATAAAAATATAATGGCTATGAAGGCATCAGAAGATAAAAGTGAAGTGTTCTTTACCTCGTCCGAAACACCCTGGGAAAAAGTAGATAAAGGTATAGAGCGACAGTTCGTAGGGTATGACGACCGTGTAATGATGGTGAAGGTGAAGTTTGAAAAAGGAGCTGTAGGTTATCTACATCATCACTATCATTCCCAGGCGACTTATGTGGCTTCGGGAGTATTCGAAATAATTATAGACGGGAAAAAGAAGATACTGAAAGCAGGCGATGGTTTCTTTATCCCGTCCGATGTACCTCACGGGGCCGGGTGTTTGGAAGACGGTATGCTCATCGATGTATTCAGCCCGGCGAGGGAGGATTTTCTGGAAGCCATACAAAAGAATAAATAGTCTTTACCGGTTAAACGGATATTCGTTGATCCAGTGAAAGCCCCTGTTGAGAAGGAGAAAATCGTTGAGGTCCTTTTTTTTCAGGGTAATGTCCATACGATCCTTTCCGTAAGTGCCATTGATATAAAGTATGCTGTCCCGGACTTTGTAGGTAAAGGAATGTATCCTGGTTGTATCTTGCCACGATTTTAGCGTAAGGGTTTGTTTTAGAGTGTCCGTATTATTTTGAAGGTAGGTAATCTTATCATCCATTCTCACAGTACCAGTGCTGTATTGATCTATTACCATTCGTTTCCATCGGAGTGTATCGGTAAGCAATGGCGCAATGGTGTCACCGTTATATACAAAATCCTGCACGTCATAAATTCCATAGAGAGCCGGAAGTGATGCTTTGTCCCTGCGTTTTGTATAGTATTCGTGAGTATTGATGACTCGGGGAGTAACAAAATAAAGGATGAAGATTCCTTTGAAAATGTACCCGGCAATGCGAACCTTTTTGCGCGAAGAATACGGGAATATCTGTTCTGGAGGTGCGGTCTTGTTGAACAGGAAGAAGTTCAAAAAAGCTTTGATATGGGCACTGAGAATAATGGCAGAGGTAAACATGAGATGGAAAGACAGAAGCTTCACCGGGACATCATAACTCATATTCATTAAAAAGACATTGAGCATTACACCAAAACCAACAAGAGCTCCCAATCGTTCTGTTCGTCTGAAAAGCAATAAAACACCTCCCAAGGCTTCTGCAATGCCGGAGAACCTGGTATAGGTGTCGGAGTACTCCATAAAATTCCACATAAGCCCCATTGGGGAGGAGTCACCATACGTTTTTATGAGATCGAACAAACTCAAATTGGAAAATTGTGTCGGAATAATTTTTATAATACCGTATGTCAGTAAGAAAAATGCGGTGTAATATCGTAGAAATAGAATCTGATAACGGAATAATTTACTGTAATGTTCTCTTTTTCTATCCGACACAGACCAGATAATAGTTCCTGCTGCTGCAATGACAAGCTGGACAAATACCTGTAGGTAGGCTAAAGTTATATCTCCGCTGCCTCTTCCGTTTAATGGCGGTTCTTCTGTAATGTGAAATATGTGATCAGCCGTCCATAGCGATAACCATTGCCAGAACTGACCAACCAAATTGGAGAGATATTGCCCGTAAGGAATATAATTAACAGGAAACGGAAAGATATAGAATAAGGTATAAAGAAAGATAAACCGGAACAATACTTTTTGAGCCGCGTTCCAGCGGACGGCTTGTAGTGTATTAGTTGTCATAATTTAATGGATGGATGGACAACTAAATAATATATTTTTTTTGAAAAACGAAAACGGATTAAAAAAACATTAACAAAAAAGTCCGAGGTTTTTAGAATAGACCCCGGACTTTTTAAAATTATAGAATTCTCTTTCTCTGAGAGAGAAATTACATCATTCCGGGCATTCCGCCTCCCATTGGGGGAGTTGCGGGAGCATCTTCTTTAATGTCTGTAAGAGCACATTCCGTAGTAAGGATCATTCCGGCAACGGATGCGGCATTTTCCAGGGCAATACGTGTCACCTTCTTAGGATCGATAATACCTGCCTTGAACATGTCTACATAAGTTTCGGACTTGGCATCATAACCGAAGCTGTCTTTGCCTTCCAGTACTTTGGAAACTACTACAGAACCTTCTCCACCGGCGTTTTCTACGATAGTACGCAACGGAGATTCGATAGCACGGGCTACGATCTGAACCCCGGTCTCTTCGTCTGCGTTGGCGGGCTCTACCTTGTCCAGAACGGCTTTTGCTCTTACAAGGGCAACACCACCACCGGCAACAATACCTTCTTCAACGGCAGCTCTTGTAGCGTGCAGGGCATCGTCTACGCGGTCTTTTTTCTCTTTCATTTCCACTTCGGAAGCGGCACCTACATAAAGTACGGCTACACCACCTGCCAGTTTGGCAAGGCGTTCCTGAAGTTTTTCCCTGTCGTAGTCGGAAGTTGTGGTTTCTATTTGCGCCTTGATCTGGTTAACACGTCCCTTGATGGCTTCTGCTTCGCCGGCACCGTTTACTACAGTAGTATTGTCTTTGTCTATAGCTACTTTTTCTGCAGATCCGAGCATATCGATAGTAGCATTTTCCAGGGTAAATCCTCTTTCTTCGGAAATTACGGTACCACCGGTAAGGATAGCGATATCCTCGAGCATGGCTTTTCTTCGGTCACCGAATCCGGGAGCCTTTACAGCAGCTATTTTCAGAGAACCTCTCAGTTTGTTTACAACCAGGGTGGCAAGAGCTTCACCGTCTACGTCTTCGGCAATGATCAACAGGGGTCTTCCTTGTTGTGCTACGGGTTCAAGTACGGAAAGCAGATCTTTCATGTTGGAGATCTTCTTATCGTAAAGAAGGATATACGGGTTCTCCAGTTCTGCAACCATTTTTTCGGAGTCGGTCACAAAATATGCGGAAAGATATCCTCTGTCGAACTGCATTCCTTCTACAACATCTACATACGTATCTGTTCCTTTGGATTCTTCTACGGTGATAACACCTTCTTTTCCTACTTTGTTGAATGCCATTGCGATGAGTTCACCGATGGTTTCGTCATTATTGGCAGAGATAGCGGCAACCTGCTTGATCTTTTCGGAAGTGTCACCTACTTCTTTGGTTTGTTTGGCAAGGTCAGCAACCAGTACTTCAACGGCCTTGTCTATACCTCTTTTAAGGTCCATAGGATTTGCTCCCGCGGCTACGTTTTTCAGGCCTTCTTTTACGATGGCTTGCGCAAGAACAGTTGCGGTAGTTGTTCCGTCTCCGGCGAGGTCGTTGGTTTTGGAAGCAACTTCTTTCACCATCTGGGCACCCATATTTTCGAGGGCGTTTTCCAGTTCTATTTCTTTGGCCACGGTAACACCGTCTTTGGTAACGGTAGGGGCACCAAAAGATTTGCTGATAATAACATTTCTACCTTTTGGCCCTAAAGTCACTTTTACTGCATTTGCCAGTGCATCCACTCCGCGCTTTAATCCGTCACGGGCTTCAATATCGAATTTTATGTCTTTTGCCATGTGTTTTTGGTTTTGAATTTAATGTCTTTTAAGTTAATAGGGTTAATTAAATAGAAAGGGGAGCTATACAATAGCAAGGATGTCACTTTCGCGCATCATCAGGTAATCGGTGCCCTCAAGTTTGAGTTCCGTACCCGAATATTTTCCGTAAAGAACAGTATCACCGACTTTTACAGTTAACGGTTCGTCCTTAGTGCCGGGACCAACTGCAACAACAATACCTTTTTGTGGTTTTTCTTTTGCAGAATCGGGGATAATGATTCCTGAAGCGGTTGTTGTTTCTGCGGCAACAGGTTCTACCAGAACTCTGTCTGCAAGTGGTTTAATGTTTACTTTAGCCATCTTATTATTTTTATAGGATTTAGATTAATTTTTTGAACTATGCAGAATCAGACAGAAATTATGCCAACGTGATCGTATTAGCTAAAAAGGGAGGTAAACTGACAATTTTGTAAACAAAAATGCCAACCTCTGACAAGCTGGCATTTTTCGTTGTATGTTTTTAGCAGATTACTGCTCTGTTCCGGTAGTGTCTGTTACAGGTGCCGGAGTCTCTGTTTGTTGTGGTGCGGTGGTTTCCCTTTCTGTTCTTTGTCCGTCCAGTAACCTGGATTCCTGAGAAGAAGAGTTTCCGCTCTTGAGTGTCAGGTTGGAAAGCAATATAAGGGCGATGAGGATTGTAGCCAGGGTCCAGGTGCTTTTGTCCAGAAAGTCCCCTGTCTTTTTAACACCACCTACTACCTGGCCGCCTGCGCCACCAAAAGACGAAGAAAGTCCACCGCCTTTCGGATTCTGTACCATGATAACCAGGATCAATAAAAGTGACACTATGATAATCAGCACTAGAAAAATTGAAAACGTACCCATTGTTGATGTTATAATTTATTAATATGTATTTGGTTCTTTCGGTTCCCGGAACTGTTTTATCCGGTGTTCAGCTATCAGGAAACCAATCAGTTGTTTTGCTGTAATTTTTTTATGGCTCTGATTTGGTCTGCAAAGAAACCACTTTTTTCCGGATATTTCAAACTTAATATTTTGTAGGCCTGAATTGCATTTTTATATCTTTTTTGTTCCAGGTATATTTTGGCCAGGGTTTCGGTCATAAGCTCGGCCTTTTCCGTTTGTGTGCCTTTCGCGAGGTTTACCACGGGTGCTTCTTTGTTGCGGTCGGCTGCTTTTGGGACTATTTTCGGATTGGTCTTTATAAACTTGTCGATAAGCCTGAACTTCCTGCTTTTATCGGAAACATCTTTTTCTTTCGGGACACCCTTCTGCCCCCCCTCAAGGGGGGTGTCGCCTGCTCTCCCTTCTCTTTTTATAGGCTGTACGGAAGAGAGTTTTAGCCATTCGGCAAAAGAGTGTTTTTCATTCCGGTTGAATTCAAGGGGTTCTCCTAGTTGGAGTTGTTGCTCTTCTTCGGAGAGCTGTTCTTTTTCTACAGGCATAAAAACGGAAGGGTCCAGGATTTGTTCGGCTTCCTTTTCACTGCCTATATGGGTTTGCTCTATCAGCTTCCGGTCTTCTATGCGTATCTCTTGTGCGTTTACTTCTATGTCTGCTATATCCGGGTGATTCCCGGCTATGGTTTGCGCAATACGATTTTGTGTGAATTCGCTGGAAGTGATCAGGTCGAACAGAACAGTTCTGTCCGTGGTAAAAGCGGCCGTTTTTTTTAAGGTGTCGTTATATTTGAAACTGTTGAGGTTTTTCAGTCCTTTCAGGTGCAGTGCCCTGGCAGACTGGAAAAAAGGATATTGCTCAATGACCTGTTCCAGGGATGTAGTTTCTCCCAGGCGGATATTTTCCGGATTTTTCAAGAGATGTATGAAATTTGAAATGGTCATAAAACGTGGTAAACACTCTGTTTTCGAAATTTGATAAATAACGATCTTATTTTTTTCTTACCAATCGGCAAGAGAAGCATTAAATATATCCTGGGTTATCCTTTCAAAGATTTCCTGGTGCGCGGCACTTTGTACTGCATTCAGCTGTTCGTTGGCTCCGAAATCGTAAAAGAAAGAAAATGTCCTTTCGAAATCAGCGTCTTCCTTGGTGTTATTGGTAAATCGTACCCGTACACCTATGGTCAGCCTGTTTTGGGCAGCAGTTTGCTGAGCCGTAGCGGTCATAGGGGCAACACGGTATTCGGTGATCTCGCCTTCGTAGAGCAGGTCACCGCCGGAAGGCACGAGATCCAGGCTGGTCTGGTTCATTATAAGGTCCTGCAGGGCAAGGGTAAAGTCCCTGTCCAGTCCGGGTTCCACCAGTGGGGCTTCGTTCCGGAAACTGTTAACCTGGAAGGTTTGTGCACTACCGACATCACCTCCGGTGAAATTATAGATACCGCAGCTTTGTACGGTTATTAAAGCGAGGAAAGCAAAAATATATCCTGCTTTAACAGGGTTTGGTATTCTCATAGGGTTTCTTATTATTCTATATTGTATGTAACGTCCGGGGGCAAAGGTATTATTTAAAACTAGGTGTTGTCAATCTGATTTTTTAAAGGTCGTATTGTTTTATTTTCCGGTAGAGGGTCCTTTCGGAGATGCCAAGTTCTGCCGCTGCTGCCTTTCGTTTTCCGTGATTACGGTCCAGGGCTTTTTTTATAAGTTCCAGTTCTTTATCCTGCAGAGAAAGAGTTTCTTCTTCCTCGATCTCCTCGGCGAAGTGATATTTATCCTCACTTCTTCCGCGGGCAGGGTGTTGTGGTATGGGCAATACTTCCAGCGCGTCGCTGTCTTCGTAATCTTCGATGTCACTGTAATCGTCCGCTCCCGAATCGGTGCTTTTTGCAGCGGCCTCAAAATCAGACTCGGCATCGGATTTGCCGTATATTTTCTGGATCAGGTTCTGGTTCTCTTCCTGTACTTTCTTGTTACTGCCGGATTGCATTAATTCCAGTGTCAGTTTTTTAAGGTCGTTGAGATCGCCCTTCATATCAAACAATATCTTGTAGAGTATCTCCCGCTCACTGCCAAAATCGGCCTGACTTTTTTTCTCATTGATAACGGCAGGGAGGTTTTTTCCGACGCCCGGCAGGTATCCCGTAAGGGTTTCCCCGGAGATACTCCGGTCGTGTTCCAGTACGGATATCTGTTCGGCTACATTTCGCAGTTGTCGTATATTTCCCGCCCAGCGGTATTTAAGTAACAGTCGTACGGCATCCTCTTCTAACCTGATAGCGGGCATTTTGTACTTCTGGGCAAAATCGGCAGCGAATTTCCGGAAGAGGAGATGAATATCATCTTTCCTGTCACGCAGGGGGGGCAGGTGAATTTCCACGGTGCTGAGACGGTAGTAAAGGTCCTCGCGGAACTTTTCCTTTTCTATAGCCTCAAACATATTTACATTAGTAGCCGCTACAATACGTACATTGGTTTTTTGTACTTTGGAAGACCCTACTTTAATAAATTCCCCGTTTTCCAGTACTCTTAGAAGCCTTACCTGGGTGGTAAGCGGAAGTTCTCCGACTTCATCGAGGAAAATAGTGCCGCCATCTGCTTCTTCAAAATAACCGCTCCTGGTTTGGGTAGCCCCGGTAAACGAACCTTTTTCATGCCCGAAAAGTTCACTGTCTATGGTCCCTTCCGGAATGGCCCCGCAGTTTACTGCAATGGATTTACTGTGTTTCCGGTGAGACAACGAATGGATGATCTTAGGGATGCTTTCTTTTCCCACGCCGCTTTCCCCGGTAACCAGCACGGAGATATCCGTAGGGGCTACCTGTATGGCTTTCTCAATGGCACGGTTTAGTTTTACATCATTACCTATGATACCGAATCGTTGCTTTATGGCTTGTACGTTTTCCATAGTTTTGTCCCGATCCCCTTATCGTGTAAATTGTTGTGAAGGGAATGGCTTATTGGTTACACTTCATTGTTGTAATTTCCGGGAAGATAATTCTCCGGACCTGGTTGTCAGACGGAAAGACCTACCGCTTCCCCAATCAGGGTGGCAGGAGTACAGTCTGTAATCTTAACATTTACAAAATCGCCTACTTTATAATTTTCTTTTGGGAAAACCACCACGGTATTTTGTGTGTTGCGTCCCATCCAGTGGGCGTCACTTTTTTTGGAGGGGCCTTCGACAAGTACCTCTTCCGTTTTGCCGAGATGCTGCTGTGTCCTGTACAATCCGTGTTGTTGTTGCAGGGTAATGATCTCCGTAAGCCTTCGCTTTTTCACTTCTTCGGGGACATCATCATCCATTTTTCTGGCTGCAAGGGTGCCGGGCCTCTCGGAATAAGCAAACATAAAACCGAAATCGTATTTTACATATTCCATGAGGGAAAGGGTGTCCTGGTGATCTTCTTCGGTTTCCGTCGGGAACCCGGTGATCATATCGTGTGAAATGGCACAGTCCGGAATGATCTTGCGGATATTATCTATGAGTTCAAAATATTCCTCACGGGTATGCAGGCGGTTCATGGCTTTTAGTATCCGGTTGCTACCGCTTTGTACGGGCAGGTGGATGTATTTACAGATATTCGGGTACCTGGCCATAGCTTCGATTGCATCGAGTGTCATGTCCTGTGGGTTGGAAGTAGAAAAGCGGATACGCATCCGGGGTTGAGCCTCCGCTACCATGATAAGCAGACCAGCAAAACTCACAGCGGTGGCTTTTTGCATTTCAGATGCATCGTCATAATCTTTTTTCAGTCCGCCTCCATACCAGAGGTAGCTGTCCACATTTTGTCCGAGCAGGGTTATTTCCTTATAACCTTTCTCCCATAGTTCGTTTACTTCTTCGAGTATGGACTGCGGGTCCCGGCTTCTTTCGCGCCCCCTTGTAAAAGGTACTACACAGAAGGTACACATATTGTCGCATCCCCTGGTGATTGATACAAAGGCGGTTATCCCGTTACTGTTCAGGCGAACCGGGGCTACATCGCCATAGGTTTCTTCTTTGGAGAGGATGACGTTTACGGCATTCCGGCCCTCATCTATTTCCTGTACGAGGTTGGGCAGGTCTTTATAGGCATCGGGGCCAACGACCATATCCACTATTTTTTCTTCTTCCAGGAATTTGTTTTTGAGGCGTTCGGCCATACAGCCCAGCACCCCCACTTTCATTCCCGGGTTTATCTTTTTAACGGCATTGAATTTTTCGAGCCTTTTGCGTACGGTCTGCTCGGCCTTTTCCCGTATAGAGCAGGTGTTTATAAGTACAAGATCTGCCTCTTCCATCTGGCTGGTGGTATTGAAACCTTCATTGGCCAGGATAGAAGCCACGATTTCGCTATCGGAAAAATTCATTTGGCAGCCGTAGCTTTCGATATAAAGCTTTCTGCCGTCCTTTCCGTTCCGTATTGCCTGCTCCGTATCTTTTTGCGGATCCAGGATAAGGCTTTCTCCCTGTTTCTTTTCGTCAATTATTTTTTCCATAAGGACTCGGGCCCGTTACGGGCGGTTATTTTGTTTCCCGGAACCGATCAGCAACCTAACCGGGGAATCGATGTAAAGCGATTGTCAATTAAATTATGGTGCAAAGATAGAATTATTTATAAACTTAGTGACAAATTGTCAGCGCTATTTTAGCGCAACCATTTGCAGGATGATACGTCTATTTAATAACCAAACCAAAACATATACCTTATGAAAACGAATGCTTTTACCCTCCTGTTATTTGTTACGGGGTTGTTCGTGTCGTGTGACCGTGATAAAGATTACGAAATTGTTAATATTGCCACCCCTCTGTATTTGATGCTGGAAACCCTTAGGACATCTATAGAAGTAACATCGCCCCGCCCCATTGCCGTGTCCGGCAAAATATACGCCAGGGAAAATACAGTGTTTGTTAATGATGCCGAAGAAGGAATACATGTTATAGATAATTCCGATCCGGTCTCACCCCGGAAAATCGCCTTTATAAAAATTCCGGGGAATATGGATATGGAGGTAAAAGGGGATTTTTTATATGCCGACAGTTATGTAGACCTGGTGGTTTTTGATATATTGGATATTAATAATATTAAGGAAGCAGACAGGTTAGAGGATGCGTTTGCTTATACCGCACCCTTTCCGGAAGGGGATAATATTTATGTAGACAATGATGCCTATCAGAGCGGTAATGGTGTTGTCGTGGGCTGGGAAATAAAACGGGGAGTAAGAAAAATTGAAACTCCGGATCCGCACATTATAAGGTTCAATGATTTTGCGGCCGAGAATGCCCATGCGGTTACAGGTGCCGGAGGCTCCCTGGCACGTTTTAAGATCGTAGAAGACTACCTGTATACGGTAGACTGGAACAGTATCCATATTTTTGATATAAAGAATATGAAAAAACCGGATAAAACAGGTCAAATGTATGCAGGGATTCTTATAGAGACCATTTTCAACAGGGATGAATTGCTGTTCCTGGGCAGTGGGCAGGGTATGTATATTTACGATATTTCTACGCCATCCACTCCCGAATATGTTTCGGAGTTCAGGCATGCCAAAGCTTGCGATCCGGTGGTAGTGGACGATACTTATGCTTATATTACCCTAAGGGCGGGTAATCCCTGTGGGGAGATTGAAAGCAGTCTGTGGATAGTGGATATTACCGACATATCTTCTCCTTTTCCGGTAAAATCCTATGCGATGGATAACCCTTACGGTGTAGGGATCAGAGGCGATATGTTGTTTGTCTGCGACGGCGATTCCGGATTAAAGGTCTACAATAAAGCCGATGTGGAAAACCTGGAATTGCTCCACCATTTTGAGGATATCAAAACCTATGACGTCATTCCTTTGCCGACCCGTTTGTTGATGATAGGGGATAATGTGTTGCACCAATACGGTTATACGGACGATGGGATAGAACCCGTAAGCCGGTTTTTGCTTCAATAACTACGATAGTCATAATATTTTTAAACGTCCGCCTTGCCCAGGCGGATTTTTTTATGTGTTTGTCTTACTGTATGCAGGGTAATTCCGCAAAATCAATTTTTTAATATACTTTTGTAATCTTAAAAATGGGTTTATGGCAAAGAATTTAGTGATTGTAGAGTCGCCTGCCAAGGCGAAAACCATAGAGAAGTTTCTCGGAAAGGACTATAAGGTAGCATCCAGTTACGGACATATATCGGATCTGCCTTCCAAGGAACTCGGTGTGGATGTGGAAAAGGACTTCAAGCCTAAATATATTGTTTCGAAAGACAAGAAGGAAGTCGTTAAAAGCCTCAGGAGCCTTGCCGCAAAAGCCGATATGGTATGGCTGGCGAGTGATGAGGACCGGGAAGGAGAGGCTATTGCCTGGCACCTGGCAGAACAATTGAAACTGGACCAGTCTAAAGTAAAAAGGATCGTTTTTAATGCCATAACCAAAAATTCCATTTTAAAAGCGATTGAAAACCCCAGGGGAATCGATTATAACCTTGTAAATGCACAGCAGGCCCGGCGTGTACTGGACCGCCTGGTAGGTTATGAGTTGTCACCGATTCTCTGGAAAAAGATAAAAAGCGGCCTTTCCGCCGGACGAGTACAGTCGGTAGCAGTACGGCTTATCGTAGAGCGCGAACGTGAGATAACTGCTTTTACTCCGGAGGTTTCTTTCCGTATCGTAGCGGAATTTACAACCGAAGACGGAAAGTCGTTGAAAGCAAAACTGCCTAAAACCTTTGCGACTAAGGAAGAGGCCAGGAAATTCCTGGAGAGCAATATCGGCGCGGAATTTCGGGTGGCAAATCTGGAAACCAAACCCGCAAAAAAGACGCCGGCGCCACCGTTTACAACCTCGACATTGCAACAGGAAGCTTCGCGGAAGCTTTATTTTTCGGTAAGCAAGACCATGAATATAGCCCAGAGGCTTTATGAAGCAGGACTTATTACCTATATGAGAACGGATAGTGTGAACCTTTCCCCGGAAGCGCAGGAAGCAGCAAAAGAAGAGATCCAGCGCGAATACGGACAGAAATACAGCAAACCGCGTAATTTTTCGCAAAAGGCAAAAGGAGCACAGGAAGCTCACGAGGCTATCCGGCCCACAGATATTTCCCGGCACTCCGTGTCTGTAGAAAGAGACCAGGCCCGGTTATATGACCTGATATGGAAACGTACCATAGCGTCGCAAATGAGCGATGCCCAACTGGAACGGACCGTGGTGAAAATAGAAGCCAATACACATAAGGAACAATTTACAGCAAATGGTGAAGTCCTGAAATTTGACGGTTTCCTGAAGGTGTATATCGAAGGAACGGACGATGAGGACGAAGAGCAGGCCGACCTGCTGCCTGCACTGACTATCGGGGAAAACCTTCTTAACCATTACATGACGGCGACGCAGCGGTTTTCAAGGCCACCGTATCGCTATACGGAAGCTTCCCTGGTTAAAAAACTCGAAGAACTGGGTATAGGACGCCCTTCTACATATGCACCAACCATATCCACGATTCAGAACAGGGGATATGTTGAAAAAGGAAGTATTGATGGCACCGAACGAAAGTATATTCAGTTTACCCTGAAAAAGGAAACTTTAGGGGAGAAAACCCTGTCGGAAATTACCGGATCGGATAAGGGAAAGCTGGTGCCTACGGACATAGGTATGATTGTCAATGATTTTCTCGTCAATCATTTTGAAAATATCCTGGACTATAATTTTACTGCCAGGGTTGAACAGAATTTTGACGATATAGCTTCAGGGCAGGAAGACTGGACCCTGATGATGAAAGATTTTTACAAAGGTTTTCATCCGCAGGTAAAAGATGTGGAAGAGAACGCGGAAAGAGAGACCGGGGAAAGGGTTCTGGGAACAGATCCGGAAACCGGAAGGCAGGTCAGTGTTCGCCTGGGGCGTTTCGGTCCTATGGTACAGATAG
The DNA here is from genome assembly GCF_052983315.1 of Sinomicrobium endophyticum. Lineage (NCBI taxonomy): Bacteria > Pseudomonadati > Bacteroidota > Flavobacteriia > Flavobacteriales > Flavobacteriaceae > Sinomicrobium > Sinomicrobium endophyticum. The sequence continues at coordinate 329,355 of NZ_JBRKIS010000043.1, read as the reverse complement.
GTGTGGCCGATGAAGAGGAGAAACCGAAGTTTGCCAGTCTCTTGCCGGAACAGACTATAGAAGGTATTAACCTGGAAGAGGCGCTGGAGTTGTTTGCTCTACCTCGTGCCCTGGGAGACCACGAAGGAAAAGCCGTAGAGGTAAATGTCGGAAGGTATGGCCCGTATGTTCGTTACGACAATACGTTTATATCCCTCGATAAAGGAGAAGATGTCTTTGATGTTTCCCTGGAACGGGCTGTGGAGCTGATCAAAGCCAAACAAAAAGCAGATGCACCCATTGCCAGTTATAAAGGGAAAGAAGTAACCAAAGGCAAAGGCCGTTTCGGTCCCTTTATTAAATGGGATGGCATGTTCGTTAATGTGAATAAAAAGTACGATTTTGATAATCTTTCGGATTCCGATATCCGGGAGCTTATAGAGGATAAGCTTAAAAAAGAGGCGGAGAAAGTTGTACAGGAATGGCCGGATGAAGGGATAAGAATAGAAAAAGCCCGATGGGGGAGACATAATGTAATAAAGGGTAAGACCAAGGTGGAGCTTTCCAAAGATGTGGATGTAAGTAAAATGAGCCTGGAGGAAGTGAAAGGGATGCTGGATAAAAAAGCCCCTAAAAAGAAAAAGACAACAAAGGCAAAGAAGTAGGTGGTGTTGATTTTAGGGAGTTATTAATTTCCGGATGTTGGATTTTTACAGGAACATTTTCGTATATTCCGGCTTTCTTTTCCGCTTGAAGTGAATGATGACGGGTGTTGTATGGAGAGAATGGCAATGTACCTGTGGCATAAAAAAGAATGATTAAGAAAAAAGCAGCTTCGGCTGGATAAACCCAATCTTCGAAAGATACAGACTGTATGGATTTTGAGTTTTTGTCCCCGGTAAGCACGGTGGTTTTAGCACATAGTCAACTGCTGTCCCGGCAAACTATAGGGAAGTATATTAGTATTCATACCGAAAAAGACGGGTTTCCGGACCTGGATGACGTGCAACTGGCGATAATAGGGGTAAACGAAACCCGGAATGCTTCGATTCGGGCAATGGACCGGCCGGATCTGAATGAAATAAGAATACAGCTGTACCAGCTTTTTACGGGAAACTGGGGTAGTAATATCGCAGACCTCGGAAATATAGAGCCGGGGGAAACAGTAGAAGATACTTACTTCGCCGTAAAAACTTTGGTGGAACATCTGGTAAAAAACCACACGGTCCCTATAGTCATAGGGGGGAGCCAGGATATTACATACGCCACTTACCGCGCTTTTGACAAGCTGGAACAAATGGTCAATCTGGTAGCGGTGGACAGTAAATTCGATTTCGGTTCGTCCGAAGAGCTCATTTCTTCCAATTCTTACATGAGCAAGATAATCGTGGAACAACCGAACAATCTGTTTAACTTCTGTAATCTGGGATACCAGACCTATTTTAATGCCCAGGAAGAAATAGACCTGATGGAAAAGCTCTTCTTTGACGCTTACAGGCTTGGCACCGTGACCGGGGATATTAGCCTGGCGGAGCCCGTTTTCCGCGATGCCGATGTGGTAAGTATAGATATGACCGCGGTGAGGTCTGCCGACCTGGGGAACGCTCCCGATACCTATCCGAATGGTTTCGACGGTCGTGAAATCTGTGCCATAGCAAGGTATGCGGGGATCAGTGATAAAGTTTCCGTATTCGGTATTTATGAGAACAGAAATACCCGTATGAATGCCCAGCTTGCAGCACAGCTACTCTGGTATTTTATGGAAGGATATAATTTCCGGAAAAAAGACTATCCGTTTATCGGAACACAAAGTTATGAGAAATACATAGTGCCGATGGAAGATCAGGAACTGTGTTTCTACAAAAGCGATATCTCCGGGAGATGGTGGATAGAAGTGCCAATTCTGGGAGAGATGAATAATAAATTCAAAAGACATACGTTATTACCATGCACCCATAAAGATTATTTAGACGCCTGTAATGAAGTTGTTCCCGAACGTTGGTGGAAGGCGTATAAAAAAACAGCTCTGGGATAATTTCCGGCAAAGGGGGCTTTTTGAAATAGAAATAAAACATCTGGCTAAAAAACCTTGTTCTGGATAATTGAAGTAGGTATGCTCGAATTTTTTAAACTATAATTAACCGAAAAAACGAATGAAAAGACTATTGTTTGTTATAACCCTGGGATTATTTCTTTATAGTTGTGGCAAAAAGGACAGGGGAGAACTGGTTGGAGTAGGCGGAAAACGGTGGCATCCGGAAAAACCTTATGGAATGACTCTGGTACCCGGAGGTTCTTTCATCATGGGTAAATCCGAAGCGGATGTGGCCGGTGGAATGAATGCCCCTACCAAAACCGTTACGGTAAGGTCGTTTTATATGGACGAAACCGAAATTACCAATAGCGAATACAGACAGTTCGTGGAATGGGTAAAGGATTCTATTGTTCGTACAAAACTTGCCATACTTGCCGACTACGAAGGCTTTACCCCCGGAGACGGAGGTATAGGAGAATATGCCTTTAAGGATGCGGATACTTCCAAACTTTCGGCTTATGACAAGTATATGCTGGAAAACTATGATGGAATGGGAGAGACCGGGTATGAAGGACGAATGCTGAATAAAAAAAGAAGGCTTATCTGGGATACGTCCAAGTATCCGGACGAGTACTACACAGAGGTAATGGACTCTATGTATCTTTCCATGGAAGAGTCGTATAACGGATATCGTACCATAGATGTTACCCAGTTAAAGTATAAATATACCTGGATGGATATTCAGGCTGCAGCCAAAATGAAGAAAGGCAGCAGGAAAGATTTTCTTAAAACGGAAGAACTGATGATCTATCCGGATACTACCGTTTGGATCAAAGACTTTTATTATTCCTACAACGAACCCATGCACAACGATTATTTCTGGCATGATGCGTATAGCGAATATCCGGTTGTGGGTGTGTCCTGGAAACAGGCCAAGGCATTTTGTAACTGGAGAACCAAGTATAAGAATGATTTTCAGAAAGCCAGGGGAAAAGGTTTTGTCAACCAGTTCCGTCTCCCGATCGAAGCAGAGTGGGAGTATGCTGCCCGGGGAGGTCTGGAATCCGGAACTTACCCGTGGGGAGGTCCTTATCTCATAGATGAGCGAGGCTGCTTTCTTGCCAATTTTAAACCGAACAGGGGAGATTATGCTTCTGACGATGCCCTGTATACCGTAGAGGCAAAATCCTATAAGCCGAATGATTACGGATTGTACAATATGGCCGGAAATGTTTCGGAGTGGACCAACTCCGCTTATGATCCCAATTCTTACGATTACGCTTCGACAATGAATCCGAATGCATATGACGAACGAAATAAGAGAAAGGTGATCCGGGGAGGTTCCTGGAAAGATGTAGCCTATTTTCTGCAGGTCAGCACACGTGATTTCGAATACCAGGATTCCGCCCGGAGCTATATAGGCTTCCGTACGGTACAGGATTATATGGGAACCAGTGAAATAGGTCGCTAGATCCAAAGTTTATCTGAACTTTTTAACTAAATATATTACAAATCAACTATTACCATTATGGCAAAATCTAAATCTAGTAAAAAGCTGTTTAATATGGCCTACGGCCTCGGTGCCTCCATTGTGATTTTAGGAGCGTTATTCAAGCTGAACCACTGGGAAATCGGTTTTCTGGACGGAACCGTACTCCTGGCCATAGGGCTTGTTTCGGAAGCACTTATATTCGCCATTTCAGCTTTTGAACCGGTAGACGAAGAATTGGACTGGAGCCTGGTGTATCCCGAACTTGACGGGGGAGAGGCCAGAAAAAGAGAAAAGAAAAGCCAGGAAGATGCGGCCGAAGCCGAAGGAATGCTTTCTAAGAAACTGGACAACCTGTTGAAAGATGCAAAAATCGATGCAGAGTTGATGAGCAGTCTCGGACACAGCATACGTAATTTTGAAGGAGCCGCAAAAAACATGGCGCCTACTGTAGACGCCATTTCTTCTACGAAGAGATATAGCGAAGAACTTTCTCTTGCAGCGGCACAGATGGAATCTCTCAACAGTTTGTATAAAGTACAATTGGAAAGCACCGGAAGGCAAGCGGCCATTAATGAAGAAGTAGCTAATAACGCAGGAAGACTAAAAGAACAAATGGAGTCTCTTACCTCAAACCTGTCTTCTCTGAACAATGTGTACGGAGGAATGTTATCTGCTATGATCAAACGCTAATTAGTAACCCCATACAACCAAAAATCAAAACTAATTAGACATGGCAGGAAATAATTTATCACCACGTCAAAAAATGATAAACCTCATGTACCTTGTGTTTATAGCCATGCTGGCCATAAATATGGGAAAAGAGGTACTATCTGCATTTGGCTTGTTGAATGAGAAACTCGAAGCTTCTAATGTTAAAGCTACATCGGATAATGCGGTTGCACTTGAAGGCCTTTCGAGGCTGGCAGGCGAAAAACCGGAGCGGTACCAGCCCGTACTGGAAAAAGCAAACCGGGTAAAGGAAGCTTCTACAGATTACTATGCTTACCTCGAGGAACTGAAGACGGAAATGACCGAAAACTTAAAGGATAAAAGAGATTATGAGAAAATGGATCAGGCCAAGTTCCTGGATAAAAAATTCTTTAAAGGAGGAGGTAAGTACACCGAAGAAGGGCAGGAGTTCGTAGACCAGATGAACAACTACAGGGAAACTGTAGTGGAAGCTCTCGGCGAGAATTTTACTGAAGTAAAAAGTTCTGTTGCAGAACGGTTCTCCACCGGTACTAACGGAAAGGCAGAAAACAGGGCAGGGGTCAAGATAGACTGGTTGAATTACAACTTTGAGGGATTCCCTCTGGTAGCTTCCCTGACTAAAATCACCCAGATACAGGCCGATATCAAAACTACGGAAAGCGATATCTTCGGGGCAATGCTGGGAGAAGAGTTGAGCAGTGAGGTATCTATGACCAATTATACTACATTGCTGGAACAACCCAAATCTGCTTATTACCAGGGAGAGACTTTTGACGGATCTATTGTTCTTGGTAGAACGGATGCAACCACAAAGCCACGCGAAGTAGAACTTTTTCTGGATGGGAAAAAACTATCTGAGAATGATTATGAACTGGACGGAGGGAAAGTAAAACTCAAAATAAGCGCAGGTAGCCCGGGAGACCACAAACTGGAAGGGAAACTGGTGTTTATGCAGAATGATGAACCTGTTGAGGTACCCGTTTCCTCTACTTTTGCCACAATTACCAAGCCTAATGCCGCAGTTATTTCTGCGGATAAAATGAATGTGGTATACCGTGGTGTTTCCAACCCCATTACCATATCCATACCCGGCATACCGGATAATAAAGTATCTGCATCTGCTACGGGATTATCCAGGGTTTCCGGCAGTAAATATACCATGAACCCGGGATCGGGTCGGACGGTAAACATTACGGCCAGGGGTACGCTGCCGGACGGACAAGGTATCAGTACGACTTCCGAATTCCGTATTAAGGATGTGCCGAGGCCTTCCGGAACCATACGGGGAGAATCCGGTGAGGTAAGTATGCCGAGGTCCAGCCTGGAAGTTTCTACCGTAGGAGCAGTGTTGGAAGACTTTGATTTTGACCTTAATCTCGGAATCCGTGGATTCAAATTCAAGGTTCCGGGACAACCTACCATTTCCGTAAATGGTAATAAACTGGATGGTGCAGCCAGAAATGCCCTCAAAAGAGCAAGGAGAGGTGATGCTGTTCAGGTATTTGACATAGAAGCTTATATTACTGGAAATACCGGGTACAAATTGAAAAAAGTATCGCCGGTAGTTATCCAGCTTACCAACTAGTATAAGCATTACATATAATCCATATACCCGGGGTTATGTGCCGCCCTCCCCGGAGGGCGGCATATTACTTCTGGTCCTGTATGTGATTTTACATCTGAAACAATTTAAAAACTGAAGTATATGAATCGGAGAGTTACTATTCCGCTTTCCCTGGTTTTTGCTATATGGTCTCATGTTTCCATCGGGCAGGCTAACCTTCTCAATGCCAAGAAACCCGAAGAGATCGGGGTGAAGACAGAAAGGCAGAAGGAGGCAGACAACGATGCACCTATGGACTACGGTTACGTAGATGACAGAGACGTTATGTGGACTAAAATGATCTGGGAAGTTATTGATTTGAACGAAAGGGTGAACTTTTCTCTCTACTATCCTATAGAACCTATCAGGGAATCTAACAGGAAATCTCTTTATGACGTATTTGTAGATGCCATAAAGGAAGGAAAGCTCGAAGATATTTATGTCGATTCCTATTTCACGGAAAAAAGAGAATTTAAGGACCTGGAGTCAACCCTGTCCAAGATCGATACTACCGATATGGGGTATGAGCAACTGAATGCGGGCGAGCAGGTATCGCCGGAGTATATCGATAAGAGAGACATCAGTGCGGCCGATATAGTGGAGTACCACATTAAAGGAGTCTGGTATTTCGACAAACGTCAGGGAGAATTGAAGTATCGTTTGTTGGCCATAGCGCCGGTGGCACCGGATGTAAACTTCATAGATTCGGATGTGGATGACGGGTCTAACCTTGTGGAATTGTTCTGGGTGTGGTACCCTAGTGCCAGACAAATCCTTCACGAGGCAAAAACTTTCAATAACCGGAATTCGGCGGCCCCCCTTTCTTTTGATACGATATTGAATACCAGAAGATTCAATGCCACTATCTACAAAGAGGATAATGTTCATGGAGACAGGCCTATAAAAGATTATGTAGTAGAAAACTCCTTGTTCCAGCTATTGGAGGGAGAACGGATAAAAGATAAGATAAGAGGGTACGAAGAAGATATATGGACGAACTGATGTCTTTTATATATTTACGTGTGATAATTTGTAACGGCGCCTTTCCATTGGAGAGGCGCTTTTTTTTGCTTGTAAGCGAGCTTTGTCCAAATTAAGGGATATTGTAAGTTTGGAATTAAAACGTTATGTAGCGCCTTGTACCGTTTTGGATTTTTCTTAGGGGAAACAGGGGTTTTAGAAGGTACCTTTATTCCGTTTCTACGGGGAAGATCAGGGTTACGCGCGTACCTTTGTTCACGGTACTCTTAATGTCTATTTTTCCGTTTAGAATAATGAGAAGATCCAGTATGATTTTAATCCCCAGGCTTTTGTTGGGAGTGTCAAAGGAGACGTTCTGTTCCTCGCGCGGATTCATTAACGATTGATAGTACTGTAGTTGTTTTTGAGAAATGCCCTTGCCGGTATCTTCTATGACAATACGCAGTGTTTTCTCACGTATAAAGGCGTACAGGGTTATTTTGCCGTTATGTGTATTTTTAACGGCATTATCCAGGAGATTATGAATAATTATAGATAGTAAATGCTTGCTTACCAATGTGGTAAAATTATAAGGAACGTAGTTGTATATCCTGGTTCTTTGCGAGTTTGCTATTTCCGTGAACAGAGAAATTTTTTCTCCTATGAGGAGTTGGAGATCGTAACTTTCGCGTGGAGTGTTTCCCATACCTTCGTACATACGGGCCTTACTGTAATCCAGGATTTCGCTGATAAACTCGTGTATTTTTACGGAGGCCGTGTACATGGAACGTATACCTTCCCGTATCATTTTTTTATTTCCGGTGTCGTAATTGGCATAAAGATATTCTCCGGTATCTACCATAAAGCGAAGAGGGCTGCGAATATCGTGACTGATAGAGGCAATAAGTTTTTCCTGTATGGCGGTTTGCTGTTTCAGTTTATCTTTGGTTATTCTGAGGGTTCGTATGGTGTTCCGCAGGTGCCGTGTACTTTCTATTATTTTCTTTTTAAGCAGGGCATTTTTGTACCGGACATATTTAATACGCAGTTTGATGCCGTAAAAAATAACCACTGGTATGGCCAGGCATAGCAATATGTGAAACCAATCCGTTTCCCAGAAATAAGGCGATACCACCAGGGTTATTCTCTTATGGATATAGTACGAATAAAAGCTGTTCATTTTTCGTATTACAAGAGTGTGTTGTCCGGGAGGCAGTTGCGAAAAGGTTATGGTCTGGCCATCTTCTATATACTCCCAGTTTTTGGTATTTTCATCTTCCAGCTTAAATTCCATGTTAAGATTGTAGGCATTGTCATAGTAAGGGGTTGCCAGGCGTATGTGTATCCGGCCAAAATTGCGTTTGAGTGTTAACGTGTCCTGGTTTGCGGAAAGAGTATCGCCTGCAGTCCTTACTTCGTCTACGTACATAGTTCCGTTGGGAAGTTCTGGTTTTACCTTTCTGGGATGAAATATTACAATACCGTTGAGAGACGGAAACGCAATATGACCGTTGTGTAGTTTAATGCCACAGGGTTCACATCCGCCTGTAAATTCATTGGAAAGGAAACCGGAATCCTTATCGTAGTAATGATAGTATACCTGTTCCATTTTTCCGGAAGCATAGTCCAGCATCTTTTTCTTTGACGCCTGGAACAGTCCTTTGCCGGTTGTGATCCACAGATACCCTTCGTTGTCTTCGATAATGCAATGAGACGAAAGCATATATCCCTTCCGGTCCGGCGGAAAATCCGTAAGTACGCCGTTTTTGTAAAGAAATAAGCCTTTGGTGGAAGTGGTTATCCATATCTCACCGGGGGCGGAGGCATAAAGGCTGGTGATCTGCTTGCTCTTCAAGCCTTCAATATTGCTCGATTTTCCTGTGGTGAGATCCATTTTATACAAGCCTTTTAAGCTCCCGAGCCAAAGCGTGGAGTCTGTGGTCTGTAGCATGTACTGAACCCGGAAATTCAATTTTTTGTAAGGTTTCGGAGAGCATTTCGGATCTGCGGAATCCAGGTAGTACAGTGAACTTTCTGACGCTTTTCGCTTATCCTTGTTAAGGTGCATTGCAATCCATATTCTGTCGTCTGTGCCCTTGTGGAGTTGTTCTATGGGATAGGGCAAAACCCATTGTCGGAATTCCTGATAGTCGGTATCTTTCCGGAAGCGGTAAAGGTGATTTTGGTTTTTAGTCCATATATCTCCCTGGTTATCCATCATCAGACTGTGTTTATCACTGTCCCAGGGAGCATTCAGTTTTTCTCCGGAGATACTGCCTGCATTAATAATGGCTCCTGTAGCGGTAAGTATTTTATTGGAAGTGTAATTAGTGAGAGCATATTGTATCCTGTCCGTATTCCATGTATTGACACTTTTAAAATGGTGTTTTTTGATAATTCCCAATCCTTTTGTCTTACTGCCCAGGTAGATGATTTTCAGATAAGAGTCGTAATAGATAGAAAAGATGCTGTTTTCTGGGCCGAAATCGAAATCGGTAAGTATGCGCTCCAGATGTAGTTCGGAGTTTTGAATCTTCAGGAGGTATAAGCTTTTTCGCGTATGTAAAAATGTTTGTCTGGTAACGGTGTTATAGATAATCCCGGTAATATCTCCGTCTTCTGTCGGGACTTCCGTCCTTTCCCGGAAAATCTTTCCGTGGTGTATTCTGCTATATTTTCCGTCTTTTTCAAGATGATACAAGTTATTGTCAATAGTGAAAAAATAACCGGGGGTATTTTGCGGGAAGTAAATTTTCGATGTTTCCCTGGTGTCCTCATTGTGATATACAATCGTGTCGTTGCCGACAACGTAGTAGGTGCTTTCTAATGCAGGAACTACATATCTGTTTTTCCGGAGGTTTGCACTGTCGGCAATATGCATTTCCGGTGTTGAAATAAGGGGGTAGGGTGGCCAACTGGTATTTTGCTTAAAGGTTTTAGCTTTTCTCTGAGATATTAAAAGGGTCTCTCCGAAGTCATTATAAACAAATATGCTGTCTTTTGCCGGTTTTCCCAGGGCATACACCATTTGGTTATTGTGTATGGAGGTATTTTTGGAATTGAATACCCGGAAGTTTCTTCCGTCGTAACGAACCAATCCGTTTTGAGTGAGGAACCAGATAAACCCGTAAGTATCTTTAAATATTTGTTTTACGCTGTTTTGCGGTAACCCGTCACTGTCTGTATACCAATGAATACCGTAGTCTTTATTGTAGAGATTGAGAACCCGGTTGCAATAAGAAATAAGGTGAAGCAGGCTAAAAAGAATGGTCAACGTAAGTCGCATTAGAATCAGAGGGGAATTCTAAAAAAGATTATGTGAAAATCGCAGGTTTAAAAATATGTTAATCAGGTATGAAAAATATCTGTTTTTATCTTGGTTAAAAGATGGTAAAACAGTAGTATGATCCTGAAATAAAGTAAGTTGTAAATAAACGCGTTTGGGGCGTACAATTATACAAAAAAAAATACATATAAAACAGCGGGTTGTTTGTAGAACTTGTTCTATATGTGAAACGAATTTATTCTACACGCACCCTGTATAAGTTCTACAGCTTTTTTAATGGGAATGTGATATGGTCCCTTTAATTTTATGTCAACGTTAATACAGCGTTTCCTAATATCATAATCAAGTGTTTAGAACAGTCAGTCCCGGGGAGTATACCAGCCCGGGAGGGCTGTTTCCACGGAGAGATTATGAGACTGCAAATATAGAAATGGCCTTCCTGATTTCAGGTGTTTTTTATCGGAAACAAAAGAATACGGAAAGGATATGGGCTTTAAACAGCCTTTAAATGTGCACCATAAGGCTTTGATAGACAGTAAAAAAATAAGAGATGTCATTATTCTGTAAATATGTCATGCTTGTATTGCGGATCCGCCACTGCTCTTTTGAAAGTGCGTTGTGGAAAAATAGCAGGGACCAGCGAATATCCCATCTGAAAAGTATACTGGAAGGAGGGGTTTTGTTGTCTAAATCCAAAGAAGAGATTATGGAACTTTTAGGAGACGAATACAATCATTATCACGTAGACCAGTGGAAATATTTTGTGCGGGACCTGAAAAGTTTACCATACAAAATGTACCTCGAAATAGAATTCCGGAACAATATTGTTTCCGTTTGTAGGGTAAAACTCGTTTGAAATTTATGGAAGTAATACTACAGCATCAATCCATTGAAGGTAAAAGTAAGATTGTCCGAAGGCAAATAGAAGCTTTCAGAAGTTCGGGCAAATTATATTTTCACCCCGATTTTCCGTTTTATTATACCGATGGTGTAAAATATGTCATATCCCTTTTCGAGACAGACGATTTGTTAAAAGATATGGCCATGCAGTCCTTTGCACTTTCCGGGGAAGATAATTTTATATGTATTCGTGTATGTCGCGGCCGTATAGATAACTGCTGGGTGGAATATTCCGGAAGAAACGGAGAGTTATTGAAAAAAGTAAGGGTCTCTGCTGATCTTCCCCTGGAACCTGGCGTTTCCATGGCGTTTTGCTTTATCGGACGAACTCTGCTTCTTCCCACCGAATTCTAAGTTTTTTTTAGTACAGGACAAAGATTGTTTTAACCGGGTTTTCTCAGGAAATCAGTTTACGCTCTCTTTGGCAGGGGCAACAAATCAATGGGTTATCGAAATTAAATTTTTGTCATGTACTACTAAATCTAAGTTTCCCATCGTATTTTTAAAAACGATAAGGTGCTCGTTACCCTTACCGGTAACACATCAAAGCGGATATGAAAAATAATACGGCCTGCCCCAAATGAAGTGACAGGCCGGTAGAATAATAAAGAGAAGAAGCAAAGATTTTTTTAATCGTTTTATTTGGTATTGCCTTTACTGATAATTTCATGGGCGAGGTTGAGGTAACTTACTGCTCCTTTGCTCGACGCGTCGTAATTGATAATGCTTTCGCCATAACTGGGAGCTTCACTCAGACGAATATTTCGTTGTACGATGGTGTCAAATATCATTTCACTGAAATGTTGTCTGACCTCTTCTACTACCTGGTTGGATAACCGTAACCGGGAATCGTACATAGTGAATAGCATTCCTTCTATATCCAGTTCCGGATTGTGGATTTTCTGAACACTTTTTATGGTACTTAGAAGTTTTCCCAGTCCCTCCAGGGCAAAATATTCGCATTGAATAGGTATGATAACCGAATGTGCAGCAATAAGTGCATTGAGTGTAAGCAACCCGAGTGACGGGGCGCAATCGATCAGAATATAATCGTATTGGTTTTCCATGCCTCGCAGAGCTTCCCTGAACATATATTCCCTTTTTTCCTTATCCACAAGTTCGATTTCTATGGCCACCAGGTCTATATGGGCCGGGATGAGATCCAGGTTCGGAGATTTGGTTTTTATCACGGCGTCTTTGGCCTTTACGGTATGTTCCAGTAATTGATAGGTGCCTGTCTCCACATCATCTACGGAAATTCCGAGTCCGGATGTGGCATTAGCCTGGGGATCGGCATCTATTAGCAATACTTTCTTTTCCAGAACTCCCAGAGAAGCAGCGAGATTTACGGATGTGGTGGTCTTTCCCACGCCTCCTTTTTGATTTGCAATAGCTATTATTTTGCCCATATAACAAATTATGTATTAACAATACAGGGATATTCTCTGTAATTCCTGAATATCCCGAAGCTTTTCCCTGTATATTGAACAGATATAGTAACAGGGTGGTCAAATTTCCCAAAAAACCGGCTCCGGGATACCAGGAATCTATGGTTGGTTGTTTGCAATGCTGATATGCTTGTACGTCATATGGCTTTAGCCTATTTTTTTGCTATGCCCCTGGCATAAAGCAGGAGCACAAACCCTATGAGCAACAAAATGAAATTTCCCCATACATAACCTGCTTCATTACCGGCTATGGGGTGATACTCTAAAAAATAGCCCAAAATAGTAGTCGTGGAGTAAACAGATATTACAACTCCTGTAAGAGTTAATATTCTTCTCATCAACTTAATACATAATAGGTTTTCACGATACTTGTCCGGGTTTAAGAGTGGGGTGAAATTAGGATATTCTCACGTTTATGCCTTTTCCGGAGGTGTAGAACTAATTCTAATTGCAGGTAGAATGAATTCTATATATCGTGTTTTATGTATAATCAAACGGAAGTTGCTATTACCGGTATCATTTTTTACTTACGGAGTCCTGTTTTTTTGGGGCATAGCTTTCCGCCATTTTTGCGGTAACGGGAGACAATGCCTCTTTGCTTATGGGATGTGTCCATGGAAATGTGAAGAATTCTGTTTCACCCTTGTTGACCGTATACCACAGAACAGCTTTTCCCTCGCGGAAAAAGATCGTACTATCGGTTATCTGTATTTTTTTTAAACTTTTCCAATACATCTTTATTTAACCCCGTTTCCAATTCCAGACCGGAACACCTTATCTTTTCATAATGATCGTTTATCCAGATCATACAGTTTTTCTTGTAGTACCTGGATATGAAAAACAGGAGTCCGCCAATAAGAATAATATTGAATATAAGACTGAACAGCATGTTGCGGTGTAATTTTTTAATCCGCCAGGATAACTTACGCAATACTTCACCTTCCCTGGTTTCATTTTGTTTTACAAAATCTTCGAAGCTGTAATATCCCAGATATTTTGCAAAAACATTCCGTGTAGCCTTATTGGGCCTGATCTTTTTTATCTCTCCGTTTATATACCCTTTGTAATACCTGGATATATTTCTTTCGCTTAACAAAAATCCGTGGTCTTCTTCCATTTTTAGCGCAAGGTATCTTGACTTTCCGCTGGTGTTAACTTCAACGCTTTCTTTATCCACTTTATCAAATACGGACTCCATGAGATGTTGTATCCAATTTTCCATGTTTACTGTGTTTAGGGTGTAATCGTTTTGTTTTCAGGTTGTTTTGATGTGTCGGGCTTTGTCAGCACATTGTCAAAAAGATGTCAGGGTTTTGTCCGCGATCTTTTGCAACTGTTGTTCTTACTTCGCAAGTGTAAGGGCCTTTTTCGCTTTAGGTGTAGCTAACATAGTAAAAGAAAAGGGTTCGTCTTTACGGAAATCCATAATACAGCCGGCTATAGCCGTGGGAAGTGGTCTCCGGCCGCTGTATTACGGGTTTTACTTCCCGAAAATAAATGGAGTGTTTTCCTATTGGTTACTGCAGGCCAGGGGGATATGTCTCCGGAATCCCGGGCTTCTGCCCGGGGTATAACCCCTTTGTCTAATCCAAAATTTTGTCCAGTTATGAGAAGATTACTATTTATTATTACGGTTCTTGTTATCGGCAGTTTATCATTGCTGTCATGTACATACAACGATACGGCGGATAATGAAGCCCTGTACGACACGCAGGGTTCGGGAGGTGAGGATGAGCATATCATACCACCTGAATCCGAAGACGATTAAAAAAAATCACAATAAAGGCCGCGAAATGTTCGTGGCCTTTTATTTTTTGTTAATTTGGGGATTAGACCAAAACAACCCCATGAGATTTATTTTTCCGGTACTGTTTGTTACCATAATATTGTGTAATTCCGGGTGTGATATCCCCGTCAGATCATCTCAGGTAAGCCCGGGAACAGAGATAGATTCTTCCCTGTATTTCTACGAACTTTCAAGAGAGAGCAAAATACCGATTGATAAAAGACTTTTTTACATAAACCGATCCCTGACGTATAGCATACCCGAAAAAGATTCTATGCTGCTCAAAGGGTTGTATCGAAAAATATACCTGCTGAATAGTATAAAGCAGTATGACAGCTCGGGGTATTATGCTGACGAACTCATAAAGCACGCCCGTTTCCACAAAGACACATCCTACCTGGCTAAGGGATATTACAGAAAAAGCAGGGTTTTTGCTTACCTGAACAATCCGGAAGAGAGCTTTAAAAATGCCATGGAATCCAAAAAGTATTACCAGGCTATAGGAGATAGTTCCCAGATGGGGATGCGACTGGTGGAGATGGCAATATCACAGGAACGCCTGGGCGATTATCCGGGAAGCCAGGAAAGCGCAACGGAAAGCCTGGTCTATCTCGATCATATCAAAAACAAACAATATGTTGCCAGCGCTTATAATTGTATAGCTATAAGTTACAGAAAACAGAAATTATATGACAATGCCATCCGTGAATATGACAACAGTTTAAAGTATGTTTCTTCTGCGGCAGACAGCATTGCGATTTTAAACAATATAGCTCTCCTGGAGAGAGATGAGGGCAACCTGGAATCAGCAATAGAATTATGGACTTCGATAGACACTACAGGTCTGCATCCGAAAACGAAGGCACGAATTACAGATAACCTGGCATTTGCCAAATGGTTAAAAGAGCCTTCATCCGACGTGTTCGATGAACTGGAGACCGCACTGCACTTACGATTGGAGACCGGCGATGTGGAAGGACTGCAGGCGAGTTACGCACACCTTTCGGAATATTTTCGCTTTTCAGACCGTCCGCTGGCATTCATGTACGCCAAAAAATACCTGGATGTTGCCAAAACGTATAACAATTCAGAAGACCGGTTAGATGCTTTAAAAAGACTTATCTATCTCACCGAAGAAGATACCCGGTCCTATGCCACAAAATATGTATTGTTAAATGACAGCCTGGAAACGGCGAAATTGCGGGCCAAAAACGCTTTTACCAAGATAAAATACGATTATACCAGGGAAGAACAGCAAAAGCTGAAATATAAATCCGAAAAAGAGAAGGCCGAAATCCTGCTGAAAAATGAGAGGACGGAAAATCTCATCCTGCTTACCGTGGTCATCGGGGTAGCAATAATCTGGTATTTGTGGCATTCTCTCCAAAAGACAAGAGATCAGGCAAGAGTTGCCCGGGAAAAGCAGGAAGCCATTTACAATACCGAAATCCGGTTGTCCAAACGCGTACATGATGAATTGGCAAACGGAATTTATAATGTAATGGTACAGCTGGAAGAAAATGTAACCAATAAAGAGGTGCTGGACAGGTTGGAAAAAATATATATGCTGACAAGAGACATATCGAGAGAAAGTATCCATATCGATACCGGAACTGTTTTTCCCGAAGAACTGGCTTCCATGCTCGGTAGTTATCCTCCCGGAAATACAAAAATTGTTATCCTGGGGCTTGAAACCATTTCCTGGGCCGGAATTAGCGCGGAAAAGAAGATAGTTCTGTACCGGGTATTGCAGGAATTAATGACAAATATGAAAAAACACAGTAAGGCTACCTTAGTAGGAATAACCTTCTCGGATACTGCTAAAGTGTTGAAAATAACCTATTCAGACAATGGGGTGGGGGCGCCCGATAATGTGTTAAAATATGGAAATGGGCTTCGGAATACGGAAAACCGTATTTTATTCGTGAAAGGATATATTACCTTTGAAACTGAAAAAGGCTTCAGGGCCGAAATTCAGTTACCGTACTAATTCTTTTACCTGCTATGTTCAAGAAAATATTAGTTGCCGAAGATATAGACAGCATAAACCAGGGTTTATCCTCCGTATTCCGCAATCTGGATATACCGGAGGTATGGCATGCCACATATTGTGACGAAGCGCTTCTTAAAGCAAGAAAGGCCCTATACGACGGTGTCCCTTTTGAGTTGCTGATCTGCGACCTCTCTTTTAAGCCGGACCACCGGACGCAAAATATCGCATCCGGACAGGAATTGATTTCCGTTCTGGCCGGTGAATTTCCGGAATTAAAGATTATCGTGTATTCGATCGAAGATCATCCGCATACTGTGAGAACATTGTGGAAGAGCGGGCGGATATCAGGTTATGCCTGCAAAGGAAGAAATGGCCTGGCCGACCTGGAAAAAGCTGTACTGGAAGTATACAAGGGAGAAACCTATCTCTCCCCCCGGGTGGAGGCAGCGGTCAAAAGAAAAAATTTTCTGACACTCCGGGAGTATGAAGTGGCGCTTCTTACCCATCTGGCCAACGGGTATACACAGGAACAGATAGAAAGAAGTTTTAAAGAAGAAGGTATTTCGCCAAGTAGTAAAAGTTCTATGGAGAAACGGTTAAAGGAACTTAAAGAAGAATTTAATGCCAATACCACAATTCATCTTATTACCATACTGAAAGATCTTAGGTTGTTATAGGTTTTTCTAATTCAAAAAGCAGTTATAAACTGTCTTTAAAAATGGTTTTTATTGCGCCCGGAGCCGGAAAATACCCGGCTAAGGGATACACCGAGGGGGTGGATTTTCTCCGTAGGAGAACGCAACAAAAATAAAACTAACCATTTTGAAGGCAGTTTTTTTTTGGCAACTACGGAAATCCGTAAGGAAATATCCCGTAATAGGTTTAGGTTTGGAAATGAAATCCAAGCAACCAGAACCTATGGCAAAAAAAATATTCGAACAGGAGTTTAGGGGCTATTGGCGCGAACGGGACAGTAAAGGGCTCCCTGCCTATTCCGGTATTTATGTAGTACAAAGTTTTTATCACGACCGCGAACTGGGAAAAGTATCCATGCACGATCTTATTTATATCGGAAAAGCGGATAATATCAATGAGCAGATACGTATACACGAAAAGCGGTACGTATGGAAAAACCAGCTAAAACCCGGAGAACAACTTTGTTTCAGTTGTACCCCTGTACCCAGGGAAGACCGGGAAAGGGTTGCTGCCGCGCTTATCCGGGCCAACCAACCCATAATAAATACCAGTTATAAAAATGTGTTTCCTTTTGATACTACTGGTGTACATCTTTACGGGGATTATCCCCTGCTAAAAAAAAAATCCTCGTAGAAAGTACAGAGTCAAAATAAACATATTTTTTTGATGTAAATTCGCTCATTTACCTGAGCTTTGGATTTCTTTTTTAATAAATAAAAACCTTAAACTGCAAGGTTTATACAGTGAGTATCTTTAAATTAGCACAACTAAATGGTGTTTCTGGTCGGAGTGGCCGGTATTTAAAGCCTTAAATCTTTTTGTTTAACTTAATCTTATTTATTATGAAAAGTTTGGAAAATTACGGAGTTCAGGAGCTCAACGCAACTGAATTGCAAGAAGTTAACGGAGGTCTTGACATAGGTGGAGTTCTCGACCTGCTAACCGGAGTACTCGGTACGGTAACCGGAGTAGTCGGAGGAATTGTTTCCGTTGTAGGAAGTATAGTAGAACTCACTCTGGGCATCATAACCGGAGTTGTGGATCTATAACTGTTTCCGGGAACCCCGATCGGGTTTCAGGATAGAAAGCCGTATGAAATTTATTACCACATTAGCAGGTGCTTAAGAGGAAAATATATTTTATACGGCTTTTCTATAAGAACTCTTTTGATGGTTCCGGAGAAATTTTAACATATGTTACACCTTAATAATTTGATATTATGAAGAATCTGGAAAGTTATGAAGTGCAGGAACTCACCGAAACCGAACTGAGTGAAATAAACGGAGGTTTGGATTTGGGTGCGGTACTGGAAATACTTAATGGTATTGTAAACATTGTTACCGCACATATGCAGGCCGCTCTGGATGCGGTAGGGGATTTTATAAGCGATTTTTTAGGAGGGATTAACAGCTGAACAAAATATCCTTCATTTGCTATAAGAGCCTCTTTCTGTTGCATATGGAAAGGGGTTTTTCTTTGGTGTGAAACGAAGAGGTTGTTCATAAAAAATTTGGCAGTTAATACAATACCTTTTCAAAACACAAACTGTTTACTACCCCGGCATATTGCCCGTAGTTGGGAATGATCACATAACCGTTTTTTTGATATAAGCGAATAGCTTCAGGTTGTTTTTTGCCGGTTTCGAGAATACATTTGGCGTAAGACAATTCAGAAGCCCAGTTTTCGAGTTCTTTAAGGACCAAAGAAGCAATACCCTTCCCCCTGCTTTCCGGTGACGTATACATTCTTTTTATTTCTACGGTGTCCGGACTATATTCTTTCCATGCTCCGCATCCCACGGGGTGGTTATTGAAATAGGCTACAATTACATGGCCTATAAGATCGGTTTTATTGTATTGTGCATAAAACGAGTGTTCTTCACCGTCTCTTTCCCTCAGGTCCTCATCGAGATATTTTATCATGTATAGAAAATCCGGGTCTGCGGAATCCGTTCTTCGTAGTTGTATCATATTATTGTAAGGGTAAAATGAAGGGTTAGTGAGGTTATGAGCGTTGCCTGATTAACCAAATAGACTGGTTACTAAGTTATTGAGTTAATAAGTTAATGAGTATTATCTGATTAACCTAATAACCCATTAACTGATTTATTGAGTGTTGCCTAACTAGTCGGAACCTGCTCTATTATTTCTGGATTCCAGTTCCTCAATACGTTGTTTAAATATTTCCCTGGTTTCCCGCAATGCACTGTTGGTTTCCTGGAGAGCTGAATTTGCTTGTTTCAACGCTTCGATCTGTCCTTCCATGGCACTGATCTTTTCCTGTAATACATACGTGCTGCCTTCCTCGTGTACCGGATGGGCACTGTGGTCATTTTCCTTAAGCATAGAGCCTTCTCCGGTAAGTAACCACGAAGAGTTAAGCCCGTTACATTTTGTATAGATCAGTTCGGCATCAAAAGAATTTCGCTTTCTCCAGTTGGACAAAACCTGGGGCTTTATTCCCAGATGCTTTGCCAGGTCAATATCCCTTTTAAAAAGATAATGATATTTTATTTGATCGAGCATCAGAGATCTGTCCATAGATTTATAAACGTTTGGTGTAAAAAATAGTCTAAAATTTTTTTAATTAAACGAAATGTTTCTATATTTGTTGTGCTATACCGGAGTATTATAGTATGAAGAAACCGGAAGAGCAAAACGTAAATATACGTAAAATGAAATACATCCGTACCCTAAAATAATGAATACATTCGCTGGCTTGGGACCAAAGTGCAGAAAAGGGTTGTTGCTTTTCCGGTAATAAAAAATCTTTTTTCGGAGCATAAAAATATCGGTTCCCGGATTATTCTTTGGTATAAACGGATTTTCCGGGGTATTGTTTGGCAGGCAAGACCTGGAATAGCAACCTTGTAATCATTCAGGGCATTTCCTGAGAATTTACCGGGATACCCTGGTAACAGATGAACCTATCCCAACGGATGACAATTACAACGAATACGCATTTCCCGTATTCGTAGTACTACCGGGATAACACGAAAGATCCGGATTTCGTGGTGGAGATATACCATAGACCGATGGTATTTATTGAGGTTATCGTTTAAAATCAGAAAAATATAAGAAGTGAGCAATTCCAATTCGCCAAAAGTAGACATTAAACTGGTAAGAGATCTGAAAGAAGGGGACACCATCGCATTTGAAACTATTTTTAACCTATTGCGTGAAAGACTTTACTATTTTGTATTCTCTTATACCAAGTCAGAGTATGTGGCCGATGAGATCGTACAGGAAGCTTTTATTCGCGTATGGCAGAAAAGGGAGACTATAAAGCCCTTAACTTTTACCACATTCCTGTTTACCATAGCCAAAAATCTTACTTTTAATCATTTGCGCGATGCTTTTCGCAGAGAATCCGCTAAAGAAGAGTTGTGGAAGAATGTTAATTCCCACTATGAACAAATAGAAACAAAAATACGGCTCACGGAGTACAGAGGTATGGTAAACAGTATTGTAGCGACTTTGCCCCCTCAGAAAAAAGCAATTTACCAGATGTCCAGGGAAGAAGGGAAAACGAATACGGAAATAGCCGAAATTCTAGGTATAAAGCCGAAAACCGTTAAAAACCATCTTTGGAAAATTATGGAGATTATCAGAACCCATTTACGGCTGTATATAGAAAGCAGCCTCTTAATGCTTATAGCATTATTCTTCAGCTGATATCGGAGTCGTTTAATCATATAAAGATATGTGAGGAGTTATCCATGCTTTGTTCTGTTTTAACGAATTTCAGAAAATCTCCTCTTCAGAAAAAATGAACAGCTTTTCAGGATTTGGAGTTTGAAGGCTTTGGCAACTTAAATAAAATCAAACACTTGCACATATAAGTCAAAGTTAACAAAAGGTGAAACTTTCCGGACAGCGGGGTAGTCTACTCCATTGAGCCTATTCGCCTGGCGGATTTATACCGTTTTGAACGGAACCTCTTCAGAGTTCCGTTTCTTTTTCCTTTTCTCATTATTTCTTCCTATTCATTTTTCAGGCTAATAGTCCCCTCTTAGGTTATTTTTGTCATCTACTAAACTAAAATAATTTAAAAACAGAATAACTGTCACTTCGGAATCTAAGATCCTGGTAACCGCACAAATTGTGACGACGTTGAGCCAATTATCAAATCTTTGTGAAACTCTGCGAAACCTCTGTAAGTCTCTTAGAGATAGCTACTACACAAACCTGCCTGCCTGCTCGCCCTGACAGTATTAATCAAGTAGTTGTTTGAGAATAAAAACAAATCAGGTTAAAGTTATTTTTATTTTCCGGTATATTTCATTCTGTGAATTTTGTCACAAAATAATTAATTTTTTAAATACCTCATAATAAGTATGTTATTTTGATTATCGCATTTTTTTCAAACATTATCGTAGGACAGTTCCGCTTTACAGGTGTATAAATAATAGAACTATTAATCTTAAATAGATAGTCCGCAAAACAGGTTAAATCTAAACCGAACAATGTCAAATGGAACAACAACAACTCAGACTGCTTTTACAAAAACTTCAGGAGGATACCCTGACCCGGGACGAACTTGGCGCTCTGAAAACTATTCTGGACTGCCATGGAAGTGAGGATAAATTCGTGAAAATCCTGGAAGAATACTGGGAGAAGGAGAAAAGCGGAGAATCAGAAGATGATAATGACAGATGTATCTTTTTGGGGAAATACTTTTATATTATCTATCTGAATTGAACTTTCACCCCGAAATGCTCTATAGTTCTTTGAAATATCCCCTGATGAATTAAAATGAAGATTGGCTGACGGAAAGAGAATATCGATCTGAACTTATCTCTTTGCCTTATTCGAGGTCATTTATTTTTGTTCGCGGAACGCTTGCGAAGAGTACTTGGTGTACAGCCGTATTTTTCTTTGAACACCCTGGAAAAATGCGGAGCTGTTTTAAACCCGGACATTTCTGCAATGGTCTTAAAGGGTAGTTTTGAATATTGCACAAGTAAGCTGGCTTTTCGAAGCCTTTCATCCTGTACAAAGCGAAAAATGGTGGTGCCATACAACTGCTTAAAGCCGTATTTGAGTTTGAACTCATTCGTACCAAGAGTATGGGCCAGATCTTTTAAAGAAAAATTAATATCCTTCAGGTGTATTGTAATATAGTCCTTTGCTTTCGCAATCTTGCTGATGTCGGCTTCCGTTAGAAGAATACGAAGGTTATTTTTATCCGGATTGTCCTGATTATTAATTAGACGATGGAGTTCATGTATTCTTTCCGCACTTTGCAATATGGTTTCTATTGCAGTTACCAGTACCACTGCACGGTTATCCGAATAGGTGAGATTGGATACGGAGCATATAACCGGAACTATAAAAAATTGCTTTGCTTTAAAACACAGTTCCACGGTGTGGTTATAATGTTCTTCTTCCGAGATAATATCCAGTAATTCTTCCCAAACAGGTTTGGATTCTTCCGTGAGAAAGTCAGTTATCAGTTTGCCCTGTAGTTCTTCCGGAGAGAATAATAATATCTCAGATACCATGGAGTTAAAATTCTGAATATTAAAATTGAGATCCAGAACAAAGGTCATCTGCGCTATGTGTTTATAGGATTCGTGAAGATTAATATAATAGCGATGATGTATAGACCCTTCCAGCTCTTCTGTCATCATATTTGCCAAAACAACCAAAGCCTCCAGTTCATCATTGTGTTCGGATCTTTCGATCCTGTAGGAAAAATTACCACGGGCTACTTCAAGGAGCATCTGATAGATACTTTTTATTCGATTTTTGTTGTATTCATTATTCATTTTCAGAGGAGTAGATTATAGGTTGTGGAAAGTTCGGTTACGATTAATAAATAGCAAAATATAATAAAGCCTTGTGAGGGACACAAAAAATCAACTGCGATGAAGCCGGGACATTAACTTTTCTGTTAGAGAGATGGGAGTGCTAAAATACATAATATAAGTAATTTATGCAATTTCCATCTTGATACACCTTGCTATTGGTTTATAAAAAAGGTTCCAGAAACAGGATGGCTTTATCGGAATCTTTAAAGACTTTAGTGGGAATAAGAGGTTTGCTCATTTTTAAGTAAAAGTCCAGTATGGCACGACTAATCGGAGGATCCGCCAAAATAGAAACCGCATGTATCAATACAGAACCTTCATTGGCAAGATAGTCCCTCGCTGTTTTGTTAATATCATGAAGGCCCCGGATATCGCAAAACACCGGAAAGCTCTGTTCTTTTTGAAATACTAACCTGTCGGCAACAATTTGTTTTGCCGCAGTAAGATTGATTATAGTGCCCGTTTTGTAAACGAAAAATAGAATATTACGGTCTATCCAGAATCTGGCATAACTATTTTCACAATTCGGCATGCTTGGATGGAAATCTCTATAATTTAACATGTTTTTCGGGGTGAATGAATTGGCAATTTAATGATTTTATAAATGTATTTAATTCACTTTTAGGTTGAAAGTATACTAACGTTCATAATGAATAATACACTTACCTGAGAGGGATTATTTCTTATCTGAGAGGGATTATTTTTAATGGCACATGAAGTCTATGTATTAAATCGGGTATAATTAACTAGATTGTAAAGTAAAATTATCCTAAACAAATGAAAGTATATGGCAAAAATCAAGCACAATAATTTTCTGGATACAGTAGAGGGTGTTTTTTCTGATGCCAGAGATGCGGGGGTATTACACCTTTATGCTGAGGGAAATTCGTTTAAAGGAAGGAGAATACGGGTTAACAACAATGATCTCCTGCATTTTGGGACTACCGGGTATCTGGGCTTAGAGCAGGATTTCCGCCTGAAAAAGGCTGCTGCCGCAGCAATATTTAAGTTTGGAACACAATTTCCCCTCTCCAAAACCTATATCTCACATCCGCTTTACGGAGAGCTCGAAGCAAAAGTAAAGAGCATGTACAGATATCCGGTGGTAATAACTAAAAACAGTACATTGGGACACATAGGGGTAATTCCCACCGCAGTTAGAGACGAAGACGGTGTTATTCTGGATCATCAGGTACACTGGAGTGTTCAGAATGCCACACAGCTTCTGAAACCGAGGGGAGTGCCGATAGAAATGATACGGCATAGTAATATGAATATGTTGGAAGATAAAATACGGGATTTGTCTTCTAAATGTCGAAAAATATGGTATATGGCAGACGGGGTTTACTCCATGTATGGTGATTATGCTCCAATCCCTGAACTCATGGCCCTTAGCAATAAATATCCGCAATTACACCTGTATTTTGATGATGTTCATGGAATGAGTTGGACCGGGAAAAACGGAACAGGTTATGTTTTACAAAGGTTAGGGGAGCTACCGGAAAATGTTTTATTATTCGGGACACTTAGTAAAACCTTTGGAGCCAGTGGAGCCGTACTTGTGTCTTCGGACAGGAAGATGTACGGGAAAATAAAGAATTTTGGCGGACCTCTTACATTTTCGGCACAGCTTGAACCGGCATCTGTTGCGGCTGCATGTGCTTCTGCAGATATTCATTTGTCGCCGGAGATCTATAGATTACAGGATGAACTCCGGGATAAAATAAACTATTTCAACCAGCTGTTGTTATCCACGGAACTCCCATTGACTGAGCGAAATGATTCCCCTGTTTTTTATATAGGTACAGGTATGCCCGTAACAGGATATACCATGGTAAAACGTCTTATGAATGACGGTTTTTTTGTTAATCTGGGGATTTATCCTGGTGTACCGGTGCGAAATACCGGAATGAGGATCACGATATCCCGGCATAATCAAAAAGAAGACATTCAACAGCTTGTAAAGGCCATTGAAAACCATTACCCGGCGGCTTTGGAAGAAACACGTACGACGATGGATAGAGTCAGAAGAGCTTTTCGAATGCCGGTAACCGGAGGAAAGACAACAAAATTTATAAAAACAGGGAGACTGAGCCTGCAAGCGGAAGACACTATATCAAGGTTAAACAAAGAAGAATGGAATATTCTATTGGGAAACAATGGAGTTTTTGATTGGGATGGTCTTAAATTTCTGGAAGATGTATTTAAGAATAATGATAAACCGGAGCATAACTGGTCTTTTTATTATTTTGTGATAAGAGATGCGATGCAGAAACCGGTTCTGGCCACGTTTTTTACTCATGCTCTGTGGAAAGACGATATGCTGGCACCGGAATCCGTTTCCTTAAAATTTGAAGAAAAGCGGAAACAGAATCCATATTATATGACTTCCTCCGTGCTCTGTATGGGCTCTTTGTTTACGGAAGGGGAACATTGTTATCTGGACAAGAATCATCCGGAATGGCAGAGTGCAGTGGAATTATTGATAGAGACCCTGGAGAAACTGGATAAAGAGAAAGACACGGCGATGTTAATATTGCGGGATTTCAAAGAAGAAGAGCGCTTGGAAAAAGTATTGCATAATCTCGGTTTTGTAAAGATCGGGATGCCGGATTCCTGTATTGTAGATAATTTATCCTGGAAAGGAAAAGAGCCTTATATAGCATCGCTTTCTTCCCGTTCCAGAAAACATTTTCGCCGGGAGGTTGAGCCTTATGAAAAGTACTTTAATGTAATTTTTAAAGAAAAAGCTGCCTGGACTGAAATAGAAGGATATATCCGGCTTTTTGAAAATGTCAGAAAAAAGAATTTAGCACTTAACACTTTCTCTTTCCCGGAGAAGTTATTTGAAAACATGGAGAAGAGTCCGCTGTGGGAATTTATGGAGCTTTCTCTGAAAAAGGAATACGATAAAAGAAAAGAACGTGTACCTTTGGGGGTAATGTTTAGTTATAAAAACGGGAAACAGACGTATGTCCCCGCTTTTATTGGTATGGACTACACGTATGCCGGGAAATATCAGTTATACAGACAAATGCTTTACCAGACGGTACTAAGAGCGGGAAGTTCTGGCTTTCGTAAAGTGGATTTCGGAATGACGGCTTCCTTCGAAAAAAGAAAAATGGGAGCTGAGATTGTTCCAAAAATAGCATATATTCAGGCAAAGGACAACTTTTCTGTGGAACTGATGGGAACTATACGCCAAAAATAGAAAGGGCGTAAAAAATGGGTACGAAGACATATTTTTATTAAACGAAAGACAATGAATCGACATAGAGCTTTGATAGAAGTGTTACTTGAAAAATTCAGGGAGAATGCCCTTACCCGCGATGAGTTCGGGCAACTTGCGGAAATAGTAAATGATCCTGCCCTGGAGGGCGAGATAAAATACTGGATGGAAGAGCATTGGGAAGATATGGACCCATCGTGTGATCGATCCCGTTCAGGGAATATGGAAAACACAGAGCAGTTTGACGAACTTTGGAAAAAACTGGAGGACAGGACCCGGAATCCGGGCGATGTATGAAAGGGATACGAGAGAAACTGGAAGGGCCATGCTATGAATTTCGATTCTCTTTTTTGCTGTTACCTACCAGGTCTAATGAAAAAACGGAGGTCACCTCCCATATCTCCATAATTTCACTTGTGGTCATTTCTAAGTCCGAAAAAGCGTTTTTGGGCTCATTGTCCCGGATAAGGTGAATAACTTCCGGGTTTGATACGTCTTTTCGAATCCGGGATATATAGATCCCTTTTACAGAACTCACCAGTACAAAGATGTTGCCATTGGTAAGGGTGGAAGTATCAGTATCCACAAATTCTCCAACCACGTAATCGCCTTCTTTCAGGACCGGGTGCATTGCAGAACCTACAACCTGGAAGGCCCTGATGTTTTTACCGGTGATAAAAGGAAAGGAGAATCTGGGCAGGGAATCTATATATTCTTTTTTGCCCGCCCCGGTGACATATTGGAAATAACAGTCCGCCGTAATTACAGGGAAAGCACTTTTATTTTCCCTGGCAGAATCATTATTTTGTTTACCGAAGAATATTTTATCGATATCAATACTGTACGTTTGACATACCGATAGTATACGGGGATAGTCCAGTGTGTTTCTTTTTTTCCAGGTAGAGATAGTGTTTGGTTTTACCTCTAATATTTCCGATAATTCCGTATTGGTGCGAATGTCCAGGTGTTTTTTGAGCCTGTTCAAAACTTCCGGTACTTCAAAGGAAACACCTCTTCCTTCCGGAGTTTTGATCCGTGGTGTTCTTTTCATGGGGTAGTATTTATGTTAATATATTTTGTTCAGCAGGTAAGAGGCATACCTCTTTTTTACCGCTGTGTAAGTTTTGGGCTTTACAGCATACAGGAAGATTAATACAGTGTCAAATTTAATTATTTTTTAGCAAAGCAGGGATAATATATATGAATTTTGTGGCTTATTTATGAAAATCATAACTATTTTTTACTAATGAAACCCGGTGTGCATTTTGAATCAAAGATTTGTTTTTTTCATTTCACCCTTTAATTGATACATTCAGCCCGGTCGAAATGGCAGAGTTAAAAATGAAAAGAATCCCTCAAAATGTACTACGGGTGAACAGAACATTGTACACCGATCTGATCTTATGGGCTCATGTCTCTGAAACAGACTTTTCTGACGAGCAGTAGAACAAGTTCTAAGATTATCTCGAACTTGTTCTACCCGGTTTTTATTTGGAAAGTAATAATATAATCTAACTTCGCTTCGCTGTTTAAAACGTACCGGAAATGATTTGATAATGATAAAAATGCTATGAAAACAAAAACTCCTCCTGACGGGAGAAAAAAAGATAATTCCGGTGAAAAATTGGAAGTGAGTAAAAGGTTGCTTGCAGGAGTATTGGCAATTCTTTTGGGAGCTTTTGGAGTGCATAAATTTGTTTTAGGTTATATAAAAGAGGGAATCGTTCAGGTTGTATTTACAATGATTACCTTCGGATTCGGCGGTTTAATCAGTCTTGTAGAGGGTATACTTTACCTAATCAAGTCTGATGAGGAATTTTACCGGATTTACCAGGTGGAAAAAAGAAGCTGGTTTTGATCTTTTTAAAAACCCTTTTCTTTGGGCAATTGTGACAAGACCTTCGGATTTGTTCTGGTTTTGTAAAGTATGTGACGGCCCTTTAGCCTTTCAGTCGCCCCCAGTTAGCTGCCGGAACATGGTTGTAGCGGTATTTCTTTGTTCCGGCCCTGTGGGGTTGATAAAAAAATAAATTTTGCCTTGCTGAGATTGTTTCTGTTCTTTCTGTCAAAAGAAGGGTGGGTGAAAGCAAGGCAGGATATGTTGGTTTCGGATTAGCTTGCCGGTTTTTCGAAATATGTAAAACATATCCGGTTTACCCAGCCCCTTCTTCAAAGTGTTCGGCAAACGTTATTTTTTAAGTATTTTTTGATCTTCCGGAGGTGGGTATTTGTGGTGTTGTGTAACCTGCCCCCGGAAGTCTTTTAGTTCTGAGTTGTTTTTGCCGCGCCTATTTTACCACTGCCCAACTCCAAAACTAACAACTCCCAAACGAAATATTTGATTCTGTATTTTTTTTACATCCCCGGATTTCGGGATTGGTCCCTTTTATCTTAAAACCTTTTTGTTGGCGAGCATGTTTCCGAATTTCCGGAAATGGGTCAATAATAATTTTAAATCACTATTTATTAGATGTTTATGTCTGGTGTTAGAATAAGTTCTACAGATACATAGAATAAGTTCTACCGATGGTTAGAAATAGTTCTATAAGGATTCGGGCGTAAACTTCATGGGCTACCAATACTTTTACATCAGCAAAAAGACAACGTGTTCCATCAGTTGTATTTTGTAGTAATAAGGGTTAATCAAGTTGTTGGTAACTTGCCCCGGTAGGTTCTTGTGTTGCTTTGGTTTACAGGTATGAATTTTCCAGACATAATAGGCCTACCGGGTTTTTTCTCTTATTCTATCCGCAGACGGGGAATTTGATTTTGTTCGCAGGAATGTGGCACAACTATCTGTCTGCTAAAACCCAAATAATGCCTATGGATAAAAAATTACCACACCTTGTTAAAAAATACATTCTGTTTTTGTTGCTCTTCGTAGCCGGGGGGTGGTATTTTTCATACGCACAAATGCTTTATAAGCCTGTGCCGCAGTTTGATACCCCGTGTGCTTCTGCGGGTTTCAATACCTATAGAGTGTCTTTTTCCTGGGATCCTCCGTTAGTGGATTCTTCGAACGAATTTATCCTGGAATTATCTGATGCCAGCGGGAATTTTGCCAACAGCACAGAATTGACCAGGGTGAGCAACAGGAATACTACATTTAATTTTGATTTTGAATTTGGTTTTCCCGATACGACTGCCGGAGACGAATACCGTGTAAGGGTACGAAGTACCAGTCCGCAAAGCTTCAGCTCGCCCAGCGATAAGTTTCCCGCTTATTATCGAAAGGTAAATCAGTCCCTGACTATAAATGTAATAAACGGGTCTGTGGTGGGTAATGTAGAATTGTGCGACGGGGGGAGTTACGAACTTTCCGTGTATAATTACCCGGATGAGAGTTCGTATATGTGGTACAGGAACGGCGTGGAGATTCCCGGAGAAAAAGGGTCTTCTTTGATGGTTTCCCAGGCAGGGTCATATTATGCGGAGGTAGATTACGGTGAATATTGTTCTTCGGATACATCTTCTAATATGGTGAATGTATCCGGAGGCGGAGCACTTGAAGTATCTGTTAATAACGGCGAATCAACTTTGGAAGTTTGTCCGGAAGATGATGCTAAATTGGTTGCGGATGTCGATAATTCAGCATATACCTATACCTGGTTTAAAGATGGGCAGCAAATAGGAAGTCCGGGTTATTTGCCGGAGCTTTCACTGAACGGACCGGATCCTGCGGGAGAATACCGGCTGCGCCTGGAAAACCAGAGCGGATGTGTAACAGAGTCCAACACAGTACAGGTTACGGCCCCTTCTATAGTTGTAAATACAGATGCCGGAAGCAACATTTTATTGTTTTCCGGAGAAACCGTTACCGTAACAGCTTCTACAACAGCGAATAATCCGGAATATACCTGGTATAAAGATAATGTCCCCATATCCGGAGGTAACGGAAGCTCTGTAATAATAGACGAACCCGGAATATATAAGGTGAAAGTAAAGCAAACCTCCGGATGTGCGGTAGAAGCTTTTTCAGAGGAAATAAACGTATCCTATCCGCAGGGCTTTACCATTATTATAGCACCGGATGGTAGTTATAACCCTTGTGTGAATTCTACCGCCACGCTCCGGCTCAGCGGTATCTTTGCAGAAACGGAAGACGGTACTTCCCTGGATGTCTACGATACGTACAAAGATGTCTTCAACTATCAGTGGTATCGCAATGGCAGCTATCTCGATGGCAGGACGGGGACTTCGGTTACGATCGGCCAGCCTTCCGATAACGGGGTGTACAGCCTGAAGGCCACTTTTGAGAATGACGATATCTTATCCAATGCAATAGACCTGAAACTCAGACTGGAAGAAACCGTGTCTATTGAGGCTTCGGACGATATACTTTGCGGAGGATCTATAACCATTAATATTACCACAGGTACCGGAAATACCGATTATACCTATGCCTGGTACAAAGACGGAGAAAAAATATCCGAAAATACTACAGCCCTTAATATCGAAGAAGAAGGAACATACAGGCTTGGTATATCAGCCTACGGATGTACGGTATTCTCTAACGAATTGGTTATACATCCCTTTGACGAATCGGTTATAGAAGTGGATGCCCCCGAAAGGATCATTATACCCGAAGGAACCTCCAGGACTATTACCGCATCCGGAGGGGATGCTTATGCCTGGTACAACGGGGACAATGAACTTATATCCGATACGGATTCCGTAACAATAAGTGAAGAAGGAAAAATATCGCTTCTGGCCTATTTGGGTAATTGCGAGGTGATCCGTGAGTTTACCGTAGAATATCAGGACATTTATATCATACCGAATATAGTAAGCCCTAACAATGACGGAATAAATGATCACTGGATATTACCCAATATATACGCATTTAACTCGAATGTAGAAGTAATTATCTATAGCCCCGAAGGAAAAATATTGCTTCAGACCACAGAATACCAGAATAACTGGCCGGAATCTACCATGACCTATCCTTTAAATAAACCGGTTTTCTATTACAGGATACTGAAGGAAGGAAAAGAGGTGGTTCGACAGGGGACCATAACTTTAATACGCTGAAAATATGCTTAAAAAACTACCCCTCATATTTTTAGTGTTGTTATTTTCTCTCTGTGGTTTCAGCCAGGAGAACGAGCAGGCCGGCCCTGTACTTTCTTTTGAGATACCGTCTCAAAACCTGTTGAGGTATAATCGCTACCTGGTACATCCGGCTTTCTCTGCTCTTGGTCCCGTAAATACATACATTGGTTTTCATCATCGGAACCAATGGGCGGATTACGATAATTCTCCCGAAGTATACCTGGCAAACTTCTCCGGAAAAATAAATGAGCGTACAGGCTTCGGCCTTGGCTTGTTTCAGCAGGGACTTGGAGTTATAGACAATTTCGGTCTTCTGGCCAATTATGCTTACGGTATTCAGGTGGCAGACTACAGTACACTCACATTTGGTGTCAACGTCACGTATTACCGGAGCGGGATTAACTGGGGGAGTGTTTTTGCTTCAGACATTCAGGATCCGGCATTGCAAAACATGGAGAATAGTTCGCTTATAGCGTTTCATCCCGGATTAAACCTCTCCTTCCGCAGTTTTGATGTGGGAGTGTATGCTGAAAATATCGTAAACTTCAATCTCACCAACTATGAGTCCTATATAAGTGATAATTCCGGAAAAATATTTTCCGCACATGTTATGCATACCCTCAAAATGGAGATGCTCGGCGGTGCGTTTGAGGATGGGGAAATGACTACCATGCTAAGAGGAAGGAAAACAGGAGAAGACTTTTTTCCCGGGGCAAGTCTTATTGTGAATTTTCCCCGACTCGGATGGCTGCAGGCAGGATACGATGATCTCTACGGAGCTGCAGCAGGTATAGGATTCAATCTTACCAGTCATTTGTCTTTGGGATATACGGTAGAAAAAGGCCTGAATGAAAACATAGCGAATTTCGGAGCCACCCATGAGTTTGGTTTGTCATATGCGTTTAAGTCTTCCGATACTCCACCTCGTTACGTTTCCGCAAAAAAGAAACGTCCTGCAGTAAGGCCCCGAACACAACAACCTGTTGCTTCCACAGCCGCCGAAACAGCGAAGGAAAAGCAGGAAGAAAAAGTGGAAAATTCCTTGAAAAGCGGAGTAGACGAAACCAAAAAGATCCCCGGAGAAGCTGTTGCTTCCACAATACAGCCACCGGTTATTCCGCAGATCGGGCAACAAACACCGGAAAAAGACAATGTAGGGCAGGAGGAACAAAAGAGAAGCGGCCTCGGACACCAGCAACTGGGAGATACACGCCTTACCGCAGAACGCAGAAGACAGATAAAAGACTCCATAGAGCAGGCAAAAAAAGCGGAAGAAATACGTATGGCCCTGGCTACTGTAGAAGAGCCTGTAAAAGATACGCTGGCAGAATCCAAAACCGCTGCGGCAACCCCTGTCCTGCAAAACCAGGAACCGGATATCGAAGACCTTCTTTTTGCAGCAGCAGCAAAACAGGAGAATATCCGTACACAAACCGCAACGCTAATGGATGTGGAAGACGGGTATTACATTATAGCCAATGTGTTTAAAAATGAATCCAACCTCAATAAATATATCAATACCCTGAAAAGTAAAGGGTGGAAAGCCGGATCCTTCAAAAATCCGGAAAACGATCTCAACTATGTTTATGTAAAACAATACGATACCTGGGAAGAAGCGATAAACCAGCGTAAAAAACATGCGAGAGAACTGAATAACAGCGGAGTGTGGGTTTTTCGAGTGAAAAATGCCAAGACCGTACTGGCTAAAATGGAAAGCCAGAAAATATTCGGTGAAATGTTGATGGACAGTATTAAAGTAGCGGAGATCACCCCGGAGATAAAAGATAACACGAAAGGGGATGATGGAAAAACAGCATTGGACCTCCCGCTCGCCGGAGGAGAAATCAGGTCCGCTGTTAAAAATGCCTACATACCGGTAGATATAATAGAATCCGTACCTGTTTTTCCGGGATGTGAAGACCTCAGGAATAATGAAGAGCGCAAAGCGTGCCTGGCCAATGGTATAGACAAGGTGATCCAGAGAAGGTTCAGGGCGTCTGTAGCTACCGGGTTAGGCTTGTCCGGTATACAAGGTGTCTATGTGGAATTCAAGGTAGGGACAGATGGAGAGGTTTCCGTGTTGCGTATCCGGGCGCCTCACAAACGGTTAGAAGAAGAAGCGAGAAGAGTTATAGGCCATATTCCCAAGATGCGGCCCGGCAGACAGGGCAATACCCCTGTTGATGTTATGTATTCCAAAGCTATAATTATAAAAATAGAATAATATATGAAGCCCCGGATATCTATCGGAATAACCAGGTACTGCATTTCAGATATCTGAAAAACAGTCCTGAGAGAAACAGAAAAAGCCTGCTTATAACCCGGACAAATGAAAACAAATGATTTTTTCCGCACCGTAGGTTTTCCATCAGAAAAAGAAACAGGTTAAACTCAATTAATAAAAGTTATATGATGAAAAATAGTACAGCTTTCAGGTCATTTGTCCTCGTTGTGTATGTGCTGTTTGCCGGAATGTCCTTTACATACGGACAATTTTTGAAACCTTTTGAGGTCCGGTACGAAAACAGGGTTCGGGGAAACATGACCATGATTTCCAATAATACTGTAAGCAGAAATAGTGGATGGGGGAGCCGTCCGAATGATCCTTATAATGGCAGTGGTAATAATGACAGCTTCAATATGGGATATATTGATGTGGATAATGATGGTTCCACTTTTAGCTCCAGTCGTGCCACACTCACTATAACAGACAGTGACGATTGTTATAAGATACTGTATGCAGGCTTGTACTGGGCAGGAACTTATCCATCCAATTCAAGTAGTGATAATACGAGAGAGTCTATAGACAGGGTTAAATTACAGCTTCCAGGAGCAACCGGCTATACGGATATCGTCGGAGAAGTTATTTATGACGGGTATAACTCTTCCGGGTTTGATGAAGACAACGGACCCTATGCCTGTTTTGCCGATATTACCGATTATATCACAAGTCTTAATAATCCTGAGGGAGAATATACTGTGGCCAACATTCGGGTAGGAGAGGGAAATAAATACTATTTTGGGGGAGCTTCGGCGGGATGGACTATATTTTTCGTATATGAAGACCTGGCCCTTCCAGCAAAATTTATTACATCTTTTGATGGCTTTGCCGCAGTAACCCGGGATGGGCAATCCAGCGTGGATGTACCGGTATCCGGTTTTCGCACTAATCCTGTGGGACCAGTGAGGGCTAATCTTATGACTTTGGCCCTGGAAGGAGACCGGGGAATAAATAACGACCGGTTTTTGCTTGATGCCGGGAGTAATGGCTTTTTTCAGAATGTAAGTGATAATCTCAATCCGTCCAATAATTTTTTTAATGCGAGAATATCGAATAATGATGTGGAATTCCTGGATAGAGAACCCAATAGCAGCAATACCCTGGGGTATGATGCCACTATCGTAGACATAACGAATATGCTTGCCAACAATGAAACGGAAGCAACCATGCGTTTTACCACTTCACAGGATGCTTATTATCCTTTTTTCAGTGCATTCAGTGCGGAAGTCGTAACGCCGGATATTCGCCTGGTGAAACATATTCGCGATGTGCATGGTAATGACATATCCGATCAGGAAGTAAACCTGGGGGAAACTTTAATCTATCGCATAGAATTTAAAAACATAGGAAATGACGATGCCCGTGATTTTTCTATTCGCGATTTGTTACCGGTAAATGCCCGTGTAAATGTAAATATTTCTGCCAGTAACAATGTAACATGGGCACACGATCAGGCGCAAGGTGAAATAATATTTAATGTGCCCGACAATATGGTACGGGCCGGAGACCCCACCGGCTGGATAGAAATACAGGTAAATGTATCTACCGAATGCGATGACTTTACGGCGGCCTGTTCGCATATCATTCGTAATCAAGCCTTTGGTACATACACAGGAGTGGACAGCGGTGAAGTAATTACGGAAGACCCCAGTCTCAGCGGGGTAAACGATTGCTATATAGGCGAGCAGGTACCGGTGAACATTCTGGCCAGTACGGCGACCTGTACTTTTGAAAGAGAAGAAGTTCTCTGTTCTGGAGAACTTACCCTTACCGCCGGGGGAGGTTTCGATACCTACACCTGGACAAATAGCGATGGAATTGAGGTAGGAACTACACAAAGTATTACCGTTAATATTCCGGGGACATATACGGTTTTCAAGGAAACGGCAGACGGTTCTACCTGTCCGGATCTCAATGAAGTGATCCATGTGGTACTTCACGGGGATATTCAGAATAATCCGCTCCTCCCCGAAGCCGACGTAGTAGAAAACTGTACGGATGACGGTAGCAGGCTGCCTAAATTCTTCCTTTGCGGAGTCGGGGACAGAAGACTTATAAATACGGGAATTGTAGATGTAGATGAGGTCCGCTGGGAAAAACTGGATGAAAACGGCGCCTGTGGCCCGGCAGACCGTGACGCGGTATGTGCCAACAAGAGTTCTGCCTGTACCTGGAATACCATAGCTACAGGATCTCAGTACGAGGTAGGTTCCGATGGCAGCGGACAATACCGTATGGTAGTTTCCTACCAGGGCGGTTGTTTTTCCCGTTTCTATTTTAACGTGTATACCAACGATCTGGATCCCCGGGCCGTATTGGAAAATATTATCTGCGGAAACCCGGGAAGTATTACCATAGACAATGTACCGGCCGGATATGAGTACAGATGGTTACGTGATGGTACGGAGATAGAGCCGTGGCAAAACGGGAATAATAGCATAGATGCGAATGTGGCCGGGATCTACGAAGTGGATATCCGCCAGGCAGACGTAGTCGGAGGATGTATATTTAATCTCAATAACCTGGTAATTCAGCAGCGGGACCTTACCGTTAACGTGGAAACAAAACCTGTTTCCGCATGTGGTCCCGGAACTATAGATATTACAGTAGAGGAAGTAGGGCCCCAATATTACTATCGGATTACCAACCAGACGGGAAGTACGGTTTTTGCGGAATACGGACCTACAAACGATACCAGGTTTACCTATGACGGTATTAACGATCCGAATACCTACCACATAGAAGTAACCGCCGAAGACGGTAGTTGTTCGCTGGACTGGGATGACGGTTTTGTTACCGTAGACAGGGTTGATCCTCTTGAACTTACCGCCTCTGTCCGGCAACACATATTTTGCGATGGTACCGGGATAATAGAAATGAATTCCGGTGGAGGCAGCACGCCGCACAGGTATGCCATATACCGGATAGACGGAACGGCACAAAATCCTGGTTATCCTGATGATTATCAGACGGATCAGGAATTTGAAATTAACACGGGAGGGAACTACGTTTTTGTAGTTATGGATGCGGACGGATGCCAGGCCCATTCCGGGACTGTAGTTATAGAAGACTACCCGCCCCTGGATTATGAAGTCTCCGGAGAAAACGTATCCTGTTACGGGGCTAACGACGGTAGAATACTGGTAACATACACCCCGGTAAGTGGTTTCGATTTCTCGTATTTGCTGGAGGATGTAAACGGTAACGATATTACTGCAACGCACCAAGCAGGAAACAATTTTGAAAACCTGCCTCCGGGAAGTTATACATTAACAGTTACACAATCCAGGGGAAATAATATCTGTGACGGAGAAACTCACGAAATAACCATTACGCAACCGGATAGCCCGCTGACTGCCACATCGGGAGTAAGCGAAACTGTAGAATGCGATGTAAATTCAGGAGGGCAAACCAGGGTAGTGAATGCCGAAGGAGGAACACCTCCTTATGAATACAGTTTTGACGGGGGAATAACCTATGGTAGTAACAATACCGGTTATCTTCCTTCCGGAGATCACAATGTTTATATAAGAGATGCCAACGGATGTACCTATACCATGACGGTAGAAGTGCCTGAACCACTCACCCCGCCAACTGCAACGGTAGATATAGGAGATTACGATTGCGAAGGTAACGCGGAAGCTACGATAAACCTGGACAATACAAATCCCGGATACAATTATTGGTATGAGATCGACGGTGTATTAAATGCGCCCGACAGCACATCCGGTATATTTACCGGAATATCACCTGGAAACCATGTGATTACGGTGAACTATGTAACACAAGATCCACCCCCTCCGAGTACACTGATGGTGGAAACCTTTGGTGCGGGGCCTACCGTGTCTACACCCTATATAAGTGCAGCTTATTGTTTTGAACCTCAAACAGGGGCCGGGACCAATTGCCCGACCAACTCAAACCCGGAGATAAATGACGGAGAGTATTCCGTTACCAATCATATAGAACATCCGTTCGGAACCTGGCTCTCACCAACGGATCATACCGGAGACCCGGATGGCAGAATGCTGGTTATCAATGTGGGAGATGCTGTTGGTGTGGGAGGAATAGTATACAGAAGAACCGCCAGGGATGTCATACCCGACAGGGATGTTATGGTTTCTTTATGGGGACTCAATCTTTTACGTGCCGGGACAGACCCCGGGCTTGGAGACCCTAACCTTGTTATACAATTAGTAGATGGTAGTGACAATGTAGTAGCAGAACACATAACTTCGGACATCCAGAGAGATAATAACTGGCATAATTTTGAAATTCCGCTGAATCCCGGAAATAATACGGAACTGGATATTGTGATCCGTACCAATTCCGCAATAATAAACGGTAATGATCTTGCCATAGATGATATTGTAGTATACCAGGTGCCCCGGCAATGTCCCGGTACTGTGGATATACCGGTTACTATTGAAAATGGCAGGGCATTTGACGCCCGCGTGACTAATGTGGCCGATCTTTTCTGTAGTGATGAGGATGAGACAACCATTGCTTTTGCAGTGGAAAATTACAATACAGCTTACGGTTTTGATTATAGCCTGGATGGCGGAGCTACATGGATTAACCGTACAACTTCTCCCGTATCGGTAACGGCGCCGGTAAATACGGCTACACATGAGATTACTTTAATGGTACGTTATGCCGAAGGAGAATGTGAATTGACTTTCGTCCGGAGTGTGAATGTTCCGGACCCTGTAACTGCTTCGGCAAGCTTGCAGCAAGAAGCCACATGTAGTACCGGAGCCAGTATCTCCGTAGAAGGTCAGGGCGGAGTACCTCCCTATCAATTTCGTATAGACGGAGGGACCACCTGGAGCAGTGCGGGAACAACTGCCGAATTTCACGATCTTGGCTCGGGGACACATATTATAGAGGTTCGCGATAGTAATTTTTGTATTTCGGATACCAGTATAGATATAGAAGCACCCACCCCCCTGGAATTTAGAGCGGAATCTTCCAATTGTTATAACGGGGATAGTAATGGTCAGATCATAGTAGATGTCGATAACGGAAACGGAGAATATCAGTTTCGTATAAACGGTGGAGCATGGCAAACCCCCAACCCGCCAACGGCCGAAAGTTATTATTTTACACAATTGACGTCCGGGACTTATATTATTGACGTCCGGGATGCTGCAGGTTGCGCCGGAGATCCTCTGACAGTGGTAATCCGTGAGGAACTAACCGCAGTGGTAACCCCGACGAATATAAATTGTGAATCCGGTACTATAAACGTTCAGCCTTCCGGAGGCGCCGGAGATTATGTATATGCATTTGTGCCGGCAGGATCAACCGTGACCCCGGCAGATTTTTCGGCTACATCAACTTTTGATGTAACCCCCGGGAATGAGGGAGATTACGATGTTCATGTTAGAGATAATAACGGAAATACGGAATATTGCGAATATCTTGAAACGGTGACTATTAACCAGGCGCCGGGTCTGAGTATAACGGTTACCCCCGAATCTCCGCAGTGCTATGGCGAAACCGGATCAGTTTCCGTGAATATAACCTCAGGAGAAGGATTGTTTACGATTGAAATTGCCGATAACAACGGAGATGTCGTGGATTCCGTAACCAATTTTGCAGGAACCACAAGAGTATTCACCAACCTGGAAGGAGGCTCCTATACCGTGACGGTAACCGATAGATACGGATGTGAAGAAGAACTGCCTGCGGATATTGAAGAACCTGACGAACTCACGGCAAACCTTGAAGCTATTCTGCCTGCCGATTGCGATGTTGTAGACCCCGACGAATTTGGTATGTTATTTACCGACTATCCTGCCTACCCGGAATTGACGGTAGAATTCAGTGTGGATAACGGAGTTACCTGGACGACAGATCCGGAGTTCAGGGGCTATCCGCCCGGAACACGGCTATACCCGTCCATGCGCACCGTAGACATCAATGGGGATAGAGTATGTCGTATGGATTTCGATAACCCTTTTGATGTGCCTTTTCCCCCGGTCAGCCTTGTTGTTGATGCGGTGGCGGAAGCTGTAGGATGTGATTTTCAGGTGACAGTAGAAGGAACAGACGGTGTACCACCTTATAGCTTTGCCGTGGTAGAAGGTGCCGGAACCCCTGCACCGGGAGATTGGGTGAGCCCGAACACCCCTCCGGATACGCATGTGTTTACCGGGCTTTTCCCCGGAAGGACTTACTCTTTTTATGTCAGAGATGATACGGGGTGTGTCCGTGTGAATGATGTGGATATTTATGACGAATACGATATTGTAGATACGGAAGTTGCTTATCAAAGTATACCTGCGTGTTTCGGAGAATCTAACGGGGAAATTACGTTCACCGTAAGTGATAAGGATGGTGTTTTTGAAAACCAGGTCCGATGGGAGCTAATGGACAGTAACGATAACCTGGTACAGGATAGTGGTGGAATAGTGCCCTATAACCCTTCGATGGATATACAGGTGGACAACCTGGCCCCCGGAGAATACTACCTTTTGGTTACTCAGGTAGATGCAGGAGGCACAGATGCCTGTTACGGTGCCAGCCGGAATGTACTTATACAGGAAGCACGGCCTATTACTATTACAGGTACGGATGTTCGGGATATAACCTGTAACTCCCCGGGTTTTGTGCAGCTAACAGGCACTACCGGCGGATGGGGAGGTTATAGCTATACCCTTTCCGGAACCAATCTTACCGAAGATATAGTAAGTACGGAAAACCCGGTCCGGGTATCTTATGATAAGGTAGTTGATCCTACAATTCCCGTGAGTGTGAATATATCTATAACAGATCAATATGGCTGTTCTTCGGATGTAGGCTCGGAAGTATTGAATGTTTCACAGGCACCCGAAATAACAGCGATAAATATAAGCAACTGTTCCTCTCCTTTTGCATTGGAAGTGGTTACCACCGGAGGTTCCGGAACGTATAGTTATTCCTTGAATGGCGGAGCCAATTATACGGATAACGGCGGATCCTTTCCGAATGTCGTACCGGGAACCTATGAGGTTATGGTTATGGATGGTAACGGATGTACGGCCGGCCCGGAAACCGTGGAGGTATATCCCCTGTTCGAAGCCGGTGTCCAGGTTACTAAATTGCTGGATTGTTCCCCTATTTCTTCCGATGCCGAAATTACGATAACGGCTACCGGAGGCTCCGGGAACTATGAATACGAAGTGTCCGGAGATGTCACAATTCCGAGAGGTACTATGAATACCAATCCGTTTATATTCTCTGTAGCAGATGCGGGAGATTATACGGTTAGCGTATATGATGTGGTAACAGGTAATGCCATATGGACGGCTTCGGAATGTGAAGTGGAAACAACAGTAACGATCCAGGACCCTGTTACACCTTCCTTTACGGTAAACACTACCGATATCAGTTGTAATGGCGCCAGGGACGGTATTATCCGGATGGTTGCGGTAGATAATGGAATTCTCCCGCTTACGTATACCTTAACCCCGATGCCTGCCGGAGTAACCTTAATGCCGGACGGAAACGGTTTTGAAAATCTGCCCCCCGGAAACTATACCGTTACTGCAACCGGAACTAACTACTGTACTACGGATATTGCAGATGTGATCATACAACAGCCCGATCCTGTTTCTGTTCCTGCCGCCGCTGTAACTGTTACACAATTTGGCTGTACAGTCGGGAATAGTGCGGATGAAGCATCTGTAGTAATCGATCCTTCG
The DNA here is from genome assembly GCF_052983315.1 of Sinomicrobium endophyticum. Taxonomy (NCBI): domain Bacteria; kingdom Pseudomonadati; phylum Bacteroidota; class Flavobacteriia; order Flavobacteriales; family Flavobacteriaceae; genus Sinomicrobium; species Sinomicrobium endophyticum. Next base: position 288,404 of record NZ_JBRKIS010000043.1, on the reverse strand, counting down.
TTAATTACCGGTGGTTCGGGTACGTATATTACCTATGAATTTATAGAAAACACCTCCGGAACTGTGGTTCAGACCGGCTCATCTCCCGAATTGATATGGGCCGATCCCAACGGAGGCGATTTTACCATAAATGTTTATGACAATGAAGCGTGTTCGGGAACCGTTTCTGCTTTGATCGACCCGTTTGACGCACTCATAGAAGCGGAAGTAACGGCAACCGATGCAACCTGCGTAACCGGTGCAATTGCATCTGTGCGGGTAACCACAACTACGGGGAATACCAATAGAATACGATGGAGCCTGGATAATGGCGACGGAGATCCCGATACAAATAACTGGCAGCCTTATGGCACCACTATTGACGATCTGTCCCCTGGTTCATATGTGTTCATGGTAAGGCATATAGATACCGGATGCTTGATACCAGTGACCTATACGGTCCCGGAACCAGAAAGCTTCAGTATAGATATTAGTGTTCTGAATGATATTATTTGTCCCGGTACCGAATCGGGAGCGGTAACTTTTGAAATGACGGATACCTCGTATCCGGGAATATTCGAATGGGAAATATTTAATGCGGCCGATAGTACTTCTACCGGGAGGGCAGGTACACACGATGCCTCCAATGGCCTGACTCCTGTAGTCAATCTCGGTGGAGGAAGTTACTATGTGGAGATCCGCCAGATCAATGTACCGGGTTGTACCCGTACCAGGGCTTTCGGTATAGCAGAGCCAATTGGCGGAGATATAGAAGCTGAAACGGAAGTCATAGTAACTCCTATTACCTGTGAACAGGCAACGGGAAGTATATACATCCTGGCATCGGGTGGATGGGGAGGTCATAAGTATTATGTAGCTCCCATAACAGCACCAGCACCGGCAGAAGGTGATTTTGTCGATACGCGGAACTTTACCGGGCTCACTCCGAATATTTACCAGGTTTGGGTAAGTGATGCAGGAGGGTGTATGGTGCAACTGAGCAATGTTAACCTGCAGGAACCGGACCCTATAAACGCCGGGATAACTGCTAATCCCGGAACGGACCTGCAATGTATCGGAGATACCAATATTGAGGTGTCTGCGCAAAACGTTACCGGGGGCTCCGGTGACTATCAGTACCGGCTTAATCGCTATGCGGCGGATGGGACCACTATAGAAAACACAACAGATACCTATAATTCACCGGATTTCGGTGGTTTGGGGAAAGGGATTTACTCCATTACGATAGAAGATAACTGGGATTGTACATTTACTACCGCCACAATAACCATTACCGAACCGGCTCCTATAGTACCTGTACTGGAAATAGTGGAAAATATCCGTTGTGAAGAAGATGCCGTTATCCGTGTTTCGGCAACCGGCGGCATTGGCGGACCTTATACCTATAGTGCGGATATAAACGGACCTTACACCGGTACGGATACTTTCAATGTGGGGCCGGGGACATATTCTTTCTATGTGAAAGATGCTAATGACTGTGAACCGGTACGAAGTAATGAAGTAACCATAAATGCTATTGAAGATATTGTTATAGACCTGGATCTTTCTGCAGCAAGTGTTAATTGCAGCGGGGATGCTACAGCTACAATACGGGCTGCGGCAACCGGCGGACTGGGAAATTATCTCTATATCCTGCTCGATGAAAACCAGGCTCCTGTAGCAGGACAACAAAATGCTTCCGGTATATTTACAGGGCTTCTTGCAGGTACATATTACGTTATGGTGGAAAGTGACGATTGTGACGAGGTATCCGTAGCCATAACAGTAACGGAACCCGATCCCTTGATTATAGATGTAGAAACCATTGATGTTTTGTGTTACGGAGGCCGGAACGGAAGAATAACTCTTTCCGCAAGCGGAGGCACGGGAACAGTGAAGTATGCCATATCACCAAATCTGAACCAGTTCCATGAAGAAGCGGAGTTTGATAACCTGGGAGCAGGAACCTATACCATTGTTGCCCAGGATGGAGCAGGGTGCTTTGAGAGGTTCGAGGTTACGATCATCGAACCGGATCCGATAGCAATAGATCTGAGCTTTACGGAGGAGATATGTAAAGACGATAACAATGCATCCGTTACTGCAGTTATTACCGGGGGAACGGCACCGTATTTTACCAGTCTGAACAACAGGAATGACTATCAGGAAGGCAGGTTGGAGTTTACGGGTCTTGCAGGAGGGGAAACCTATGTAGTGTTCGTTAAGGACAGTAATGATTGTGAAACCTATCAGACAATCACCATTCCGGAAGGAGTCAATATTGTTCCCGAAGTGGAAATTATATATGGTTTTTGCCGCAACAGTTCTTTCCAAAATGAAGTTACCGTTCGAATAGCCGATCCGGGAGAAGTCACCAGGGTCACTTATTCCCTTGACGGAGGTACACCCCGTACCAGCAGAACCTTTGCAAATCTCGCACCGGGATCTCATACCATAGAGGTTATTCATACCAACGGATGTATAAAGAGTGTATCTTTTGTTATCGAAGAGAAAGATCCGCTGGATCGGGTAGAGGCAACAAGTGTTACCGATGTGAATTGTCACGGAGAAGAAACGGGTAGTATTACCGTTCAGGCTACCGGGGGAGAAGGCGCCATTGCGTATGCCATTCTCGGTATAGATGTTTACCAGTCTTCTAACGTATTCGATAACCTGGCAGTGGGAACCTATACCATTATAGCACGGGATGAAGCGGGATGTACGGTAACGACATCTGTGGAAATCGATGAGCCGTCACAGCCCGTAACTGTGCAGGTGGTGAGTTTACAGGAAGAAGTATGCGAAGGCGACCGGGATGCTTATGTGGAGATAAGTGTGTCCGGAGGTACACCCCCTTATGCCACCAGCCTGAACAACAGAAACAATTTTGTAAATGATAGATTCCTGTTTACAGACCTTCCGGGAGGAAGAACACATACTATCTATGTGAGAGATGCCGGCGGATGTGAATATATAGCTGTGGTGGACTTTGAAAACCCGGTGACCATTCAGCCCGAAGCGGAAATAAATTATGGCTGTGAAGGAGCATTTTCTACAAATTCAGTAACCATTAGCGTAGATGAAAATGTGGCTGATGATGTCATCTACAGATTGGATGGCGCGGCCGGACAAATGAGCAATATTTTCAGTGACCTTAGCCCGGGAATGCATACGGTAGAAGTACTGCATGCCAATGGATGTTCCAGAAGCGTATCCTTTATGGTTGAAGACATAGCGCCTTTACAGTTGAGACTCCAGGTGAACAACCTGAATGAGATTACGGCCATAGCATCCGGAGGTGCCGGAGGGTACCAATACTATGTTGATGATATAAGTCTTAACGACAAAAATACCTATTATATAAACCATACTGCGACATATACGGTACGTGTAGTCGATGCCAATGGCTGTGTTGCCATGGTGTCTATAAGTATGGAATTTATAGATATAGAGATTCCCAATGTATTTACCCCGAACGGAGACGGATATGAAGATACCTGGAAGATACGTAATTCCGAAGGGTATCCGGATATGAAAGTAATTATCTATGACCGCTACGGAAGGGAACTGGTGAAATTACCCCAGGGAATTGGCTGGGACGGAATCTATAAGGGAAGATTGTTGCCTACCGGAGATTACTGGTATACACTGAAACTCAACGGGGAAAATGATTCCCGTGAATTCGTAGGGCACTTTACCCTTTACAGATAAACAGATATTGGAAAAGCTGCCTGCTTACCGGAAATGACACTTCCTTTTCGCGCAGTTTGGGAAAGTCGGTTCCGGGAACGCGGCAGCTTTAAAAAGAAATTGTAATAATTCGGAGTCCGGATTAAGGCCTGCTAACCCGGGCCGACAAAAGATTCCGGGCTTTTCCGGTAACTGTACCGGCATCCAAAAGAAGCGGAAAAGTGGCTTTGGGCCAAAAAATATAAGCAAATGAGAAAAAAACTATGTATACTGGCTGTTCTTTTTGTTGTAAAAATCCATGCCCAGGAACTTACCCTGCCCGTATATACGCAATACCTCGCAGACAGTGAATTTGTTATTTCCCCCACCTATGCGGGTATTGGCGAATATATAAGGGTACGCGCCAACGGTGTGTCTCAATGGGTGGGTATCAAAGATTCGCCGAACACACAATCTGTTGCGGGAGATGTACGTCTGGGAATGCGATCGGGAGTAGGGATCACCTTCTTTAACGATAAAAACGGATACACCAGGCAGTACGGAGGTAGATTGTCTTATGCACATCACCTCACCATTGACCCGTATGAGAATAATTTCCTCTCCTTCGGGCTTTCCTATAATTTCAACCAGTTCAAAATAGATGTTTCCGAGTTTGCTCCCGGAGATCCGGGAATTACGGATAACCGCCTGGTGAACAACCATAATTTCGATGTGGGTGTATTGTATCGCTACCGGAGGTTTTACGTAAGTCTTAATGCAGCCAATCTGCTGAATAAACGCACGGACGATTTTACCGTAACCGAACCCAATATACTGCGGAATTATTACGTCTATGCCGGGTACAGGTTCCGGAAACACAAAAAAAGTGAATTTGAAATCGAACCTTCCGTATATTTCCAGATATTCGAAAGTGACGGCCGTTCGAGCACCGACTTTAACATCAAATTCAGAAAGTACGATTTCGAAGATTATTACTGGGCCGGGATATCCTATCGCTTTCTCAATGATCAGGTATTGGACCCGCTTAACATAGGTCCTATGGCCGGTATTAAGATCAGTAATTTTTATGCAGCCTATTCCTACCAGGTATCGCTCAATTCTATTTTCGGGTATAATAGCGGAACGCATATGATTACCCTGGGACTGGATATTTTCCAGGGAATAGGAGAATGTAAATGTACACTCAATACCGGAGGATGGTAGTGTCCGGAGAAATTACCGGGTAACCATCCGGGTTCGTTTTAACCGGCCAGACCCGCACATCGTTAATAATACATTTTTTCAACCCTAAAACTTATAATTTACATGAAATATATACTGTGTTTTGTTTTTATGATGTTTTCTGTTTTTGCCTTTGCGGATTGTACTTCACTGTATTCTGCTGTAACCTATGCCTTTTCACATAGCGGAAAATCCCTCAAAGCAAATAATTTCGATCACCAGCGGTATTATGCAAAGCGATCTATGGAAGCGATCGAAAATGCAGAGGAACAGTTGGGAAGCTGTGGCTGTAGCAAGGCAGGAGACATAATATACGATATAAAGGAGAATCTGGAAAAATCCATAGATCCGGAAGATTGGGATACCGGGAGGTTCTATATAAAAAAGGTCCGTACTTTTCTCGGTGAACTGATCACCACTTTGGATCTGTGCACTGCCGATACGGACCCTGTTCCTGCTACAGTGCCGGATACTGCAAAAGAAAATGATTATAAAGAAAAGAAAGTAGAAGGAGAGGACACGGCAACACTGGCGGAAAAACAAATGGCCTTAAAAAAAGAACAGGAAGCACTTATTGCCAGGCAAAAAGAACTTGAAAAACGATTGGAAGAACAACGCCTGCTCGAACAGCGACTGAAGGAAGAAAGAGAATTGGAACTGGACGAACAAAAAGAACTGATGGTAAAGGCGGAAATAGAATTGTATAAAATAGAAAGTGCCGCAGTAGAGCTTATCCGGGCTTTTTCCTGTGAAAAGGAATTTATGACCACGGAAGCATACAAAAGAGATGAAGAAGTTTTGGAAAATGAAAGTATGAGGGAAACCAGAGACTTTTATAAAGAAAAATTTCGGGAAATAACGGAAAAAATGCTGAAAGAACTCAATTCGTGTATCAATAAATGAGGAAATCCTAACAAAAAAATAACCAGTATCCGTATAAAAACCGCCGGGGAGAAATCCCTGGCGGTTTTTATGATCAGGTAGAAGCTGAAACCCTGCTCCTCCGGATATATCGGGATTGCGATTAGTTTCTCCGCATTTTTACTTTTCTTATTTTCAGGTTGATATGTTGCCGGGTTATTGAGTGCTGACTGAATAACTCAGTAACCTGATAACTATGGCAATCCTGTCCGTCCGTCCCGGCGGGGAAATTGCCATTTCCTAACCTCCGGATTTGCAGTCCGGAGTGGTTTGTTTTCCCGGTATTCTACCAGCCCATATCCTTCTTTATATTGAATATTCTTTCCTGGATCATATCCTTGGTCATGAAATCTATTTCCTTCATCAGGAAGGCTTTTTCGTAGGTTCTGAGGGCCTTCTTGGCATTGCCGCTCTTTTCATGAAAATCCGCCTCAAAAAAATAGCCGAGCATAGAATCCGAAAATTCCTTTTTTCCCAGTTTTCCCAGGCTTTCCAGGGAGGCCAGGTCTTCTTTGGCAATACTGGCTGCATAGATAGCCATAATGTCATTTAACCGGATCTTTTTTTGTACATGATAGGTTTCCCCGATAGCGTTGTACTTATTTTCCAGGTATTCAAATACAGGTCCTTTATCATAGGTGAGCACTTGTTGCTTGTATTGTTCGGGATCAATGGGGCGGTAAAGGTCAAAAATACGGTACAGGGAACGCGGAATAGCATACGTGGCTACAGTGTAACTATCCGAATCTTTGACGGTGTAGAAATGATACTGCAGCTTTTCATTTTCTACCGTATCCAACAGGTGATGAAGTTCCGCGATACGTGAAGCAGTTTCTTCGTCCCGGTTTTTATCCGCCGCAATAAGATGATAGAATTTTTGTGATGTAAGGGTAGATAACCTGCTGGAAAGGTAATTCTCCACATTTGGCGCAAAAGTAGGCTCTATATTGATATACGCATCAAACAGGGGGCGATCCTTGAACAAATAGTAATTCGTAAAATTGGCTGTAAGCCCGTGGCCTATGATGATCCTGAAATCGGCCAGGCTGTATTTTTGTGCAAGAGAAGGGATCAGTTCCATGCCTATAAACTCAAAGAAATCATTGCCCTTGCCTTTAGGGAACCCGGTATCGTCATTGTAGTTACAATCACTGTTGCGGTGCCCTTCCTGGCGGATACCTACAATAATGCTTTCCGGCATTTCATCATTATAATGAAAAAAATTGGCAGAAGCCATTGTAACGTCAAAGAGATAATCTGCATCGAGTACTACGATAAGGGGATATTTCTTTTTGGCATCGTAATTTTTTGGGATGTGGTATCTCACATCCCTCGTTTCTCCGAGTTTCTGAGAAGGATAAGTTGTTTCTTTATATTGTGCGGACATGCCGTAAATGCCGAATAACAGGCCGGCGCAGGTGAATATCAAATTTTTCATTCGGATATAAGTTTAAATTAAGCCGTTTATTATCAAGTTGAAAGTTAAAGCCCTGTATCCGACCCCGATAATTATCGGGACCATTGCAGTTCTTTGGTTTCTATAAACTTTTACTTTGTTCAGTTATTAAGTTATTGGGTAATTGCGTGTTGACTAAATAACCGGGTAACTTAATAACTATGGCAATTTCCGAGCCTGGACGGGCAGGATTGCCACTTTCTAACCTCTGGACAGCAAGTCCAGAGAGGTTTAGTATCAGTTATGAAGATTTTTCAGGTTCGTGGTTTTCGGAATAAAAAGTCTGCCTGTACCGTGTCAGCAGAATTCCTTAGCCTTTTTAATACATAAAACAAGCACTACAAAAGAGTAAATGCTTGTTTTATCTTGTTCCGGAGAAAATCTCCGTTACCGGGTGTTTTTCTGTGTAAATTAGTCCTCTATGATCTTGTCGCGTTTTCCGTCTTTGTAAAGCGCAACAAAAACATCGTTGAATCCCATGTCCATCAGTTCCTTTTTCAGAATGCGGGCCTCATCGGGCGTGTCAAAAATACCGATACTAAAGGCGTAAAAAAGATTTGGGTTTTGAGCGTAAATGAAATTGGTGTTGGACTGAAGGGCTATCTGATCTGTTTCAAAAGCCTTTATTTGTACGGTAAAAACAGAGTCTTTGGAAACAGCGGGGAAGGACGTGGCACTCACATTGTCCAGTTTTTTTTGCAGATTGCTGTTTTCGTTTTCCAGACCGGATATTCTTTCCTTTAACACAGAAGTGCTGTCCATGTTCCGGAGCAGTAACGAATTTTTTTCATAGCAGGAAGCATAAGACGCTTCCATAGCCGTGAGTTCTGAACTAAAATAATAAGCAAAGCCAATTATCGCGAGGCAGAGGACCGAAGTGATCGCCCAGGCTGTATTTCGCATTTTTGTGCTCTTGTCGTAACTATTATTTTTTTCGGTAATCTGGTCCAGGAGTTTCTCGTTACTTTTCTGTTCCCTTTCAATTTTCTTGTGCAGTGCTACCAGGTCTTCTTCTTCTATGTAAGGCATATTCGGTATAGTTTGGTTAAATGGAAATATTATTTCTTTTGGCAATCTTGCGGAGGTTGGTCAGGGCATAGCGCATTCTTCCTAGAGAAGTATTGATGTTTACACCCATTTCTTCTGATATTTCCTTAAAGGTCATATCCCTGTATATACGCATAATAATGACATCTTGCTGATCCGGCGGAAGTTCTTCGATAAGCTTTTTTACCCTGGTCTCGGTTTGTTGTTTGATGAGGAATTTTTCCGCATCAAGCGATCCGTCCTCTATGCCGGACAGAAAGTTGAAGTCCTCGAAATTACGGAAAATACGCTTTCTCTGGTTTTGTCTGAAATGATCTATAACCAGGTTATGCGCAATACGCATTACCCAGGACAGGAATTTTCCTTCCTCACTGTAATCTCCCTTTTTTAAAGTATTGACCACTTTAATAAAGGTGTCCTGGAAGATATCCTCGGTAATGTTCTTATCCAGGACTTTGGAGAAAATAAAATTGTAGATTTTCTGGGAATGCCGGGTTATAAATATTTCAATGATCTTATCGTTTTCAGATATTACGCTTTTTACTTCCATGCTGGGGCATTTTTCTGTCATCAGGGTCACAAATAATTATTAATGGTCTTTTTTTACGATGTCCAATGACAAGGTACTGGTCACCCGCCATGCCTCGGTAATCTCTTCTATGGGCATGACAATATTGTTGGAAAAGTTTCCGTTGTCGTTCATGAGATTGAGTATGTACGGGTTATTAGGATCTTTCATTACCCGGTTAATGTGAATTCCCCGAAGCTTGCTCACGAGAATACACACGGTATTATCCTCTATCTGGTTACGGTCTTCGATTTTTTCTCCGATTACGAAAGCACCTTCCCGTAACGTGGGAGACATGGATACACCTGCCATTTGAAAAGCCCTGGCATTGGGGTTCGTAAAAGAGAAAGGAAGGTTGCATTTGGGCATTTTGTCCAGGAATTCCTCTTTCTGATAATTGGATACATACTGGTAATGTGCCTCAATCGGAACAGCCAGGATGCTGTTGGACGATCTGTTCCTGGTGTGTTCGGAAGAAAACAGGACATTGAGGTCTATATCCAGCATATTACATATGGAAATGATCAGTTCGTAGTCCAGGCTGTTTCTCCTCTTCCATGTAGATATGGTGTTGGGCTTTACATCCAGTACCCGGGACAGCTCTATATTTGTCTGTATCCCAAGGTGGTTCTTTAATTTTTTCAGTAGAAGTGTTACGTCTACGTTGTAATCCCTCTTCAGGGCGATAGCGGGATTACATTCATTGGTCGTTTCGATAGTATTAAATTTCATAATAAAGAATTTTTCAATATTCTACAGGTGTTATGGTTTTATATTAAGTTCTGAAACCACTCTGTTGGCAAAGTGAGAGTTACCTTGCTGGCGACATCCGGAATGTCACTGCCAGGCCCGGCAACTAAAAACGGGCAGTACACAAACCAGATAGAGTGGTTTTTTATAGTTCAGAACTTTTTTCCGGGATACATTAAGATGTAATCCCTGTATGCTCAAAAATATGGCGCAGTGGTGTTTTTTCGGTCCGAAAACCTATAGTATTTGTTCGTTCCGAATGTAGAACTTGTTCTAATGAGGAATAGGAAATACCGTGCGGCAGAAGCTGTTTTTTGAAGGGCAAAATGTCCCGATTCCAAAAAAAAGTGGCACATTAAGAGCAAAGAATGCTTCAGAATGCGCCACAGGTAGTCATGGCAATAACGATATGCCGGAACCAGGTTCCGGTTTTACCCGGTATTTTTGTCAGATGGCAAAAACAGGGGCGTCATAATGGTTGAAGATCTCGATAAGTTCGGTGACATTGCCGATGTTCAGTTTTTTGAATATCCGCATTTTGTGTGTGCTTACGGTAGATTTTTTCAGGTCCAGTATGTTCACGATTTCAAGGTTGCCATTTCCCTTAGCAATAAGTCTGGCGATTTCCAGTTCACGGTTAGACAGGCTGTTTAACGGATTTTTTAATGGTTTTCCGTGTTGCAGGGAGGACTCCTGCAAAAAGTGTTTGGTGACGGACCTGCTTACATACGTATCGCCGTTAATTACCTCGGTTATCGCTTCTTCGATCTCTTCCTTGGAACTGTGTTTGTGCAGGTATCCGTTGGCACCGGCATGAATAAACCGCATGGCATACCTTTTTTCGCTTAAGGCAGAAAACATCAGGATTTTTACATCCGGTGATATCGAGCGGATGACACTGATCATTTCCGTTCCTATACCATTGGGGATATCAATATCCAGGATGATCAGCTCGAAATATTCCTTTTTCAGAATATCGATGGTCTGCGAGAAATCTTCAATAGAGGTAATTCTTGCGCCGGGAAGAAAATCTTCAATAATCCGGGCGATAGCAAATTGTATGACAATATGGTCGTCAACTAGTAAAATGGGGTATTTTTCACTCATGGATACATCGTTTTGGTTTAACATTATGGGGTTATCTGTCTATACGTTACGAAAGGCGATCCACTATTTTCAATGCCAATATAGTAATTTTTTAATTATAGTCTACTGCCTTATAAAGAATTAGAAAAATCCGCGGAATATAACCATAAAATCTCTTTTTGAGATTATTTTTACGTATTGTATATTTCGAAATGAAAATATTTTTCAGATAAAAGAACATTGTACACAATAATATTTATTTTGAAGAGTTAATGTTCGTGAATAGTGTATAGTTGTACAGTCTGTAATAAGGATTTATTATACAATTTTTTCACCGTAAGACTCTGTTAGTTAGGGGTTTAAATGTTTGATGTTAAAATTTTAAATATTCTGGTTGCGGAAACGGTGTTAAACTAAAAAATTATAAGCTTATGTTTTGGAGGGGTGTTTTATCTGTTGCTGTTACGGCATTTACAGCCTGGAGTGCCAGTGGACAGGCCAATGTGCTAAATGCTAAAAGGCCTGAAGATATAGGGAAAAAAACTGAGGCGCAGGCAATGGCAGGACCGGATGTGCCATTGGAATACGGCTATGTGGAAGACAGGGATATACTGTGGTCTAAAGTAGTCTGGGAGGTTATAGACCTTAATGAAAGGGTGAACTTCCCTCTGTACTATCCTATTGACGGTACCGGGGGGCATACCGGTAGGCAGTCTCTTTATGATGTTTTGGTTACTAATATAAAGAACGGAAAAATAAGAGATATTTATTCGGATTCCTATTTTTCCGAAAACAGGAATTTCGGAGAACTGGAAGCTACGTTATCTAAAGTAGATACTACCGATCTTGGATACGAACAGATAAATGCGGGGGAACGGGTTTCGGAAATGTATATTGACAGGCGCGACCTGTCTTCTGCCGATATTGTAGAATACCATATTAAAGGTATGTGGTATTTTGATAAACGCCAGGGAGAACTGAAATATCGTTTGCTGGGAATAGCTCCTGTAGCTCCGGATGTCAATTTTATGGATGAAGGAATTGATGACGGTTCTAATCTTGTAGAACTGTTTTGGGTATGGTATCCGGGGGCCAGGCAGGTGCTGCATGAAGCTAAAGCTTTTAATGTGACCAATTCCGGGGTTCCCATATCTTTTGATCATCTGCTCAATGCGCGTAGGTTTAACAGCGTAATATATAAGGAAGAGAATGTATACGGAGACCGGGAGGTCCAGGATTATATTCCGGATAACGCTATGTTCCAGCTCATGGAAGCCCAGCGGATCCAGGAAGAGATAAGAAATTTTGAACAGGATGTCTGGAAAAACGAGTAAACTTTAATCCTCATTCATAATCAGGATATAAAAATATCCGAAAATCCCCGTAAAACGCCTGCACAGTCCGGGCGTTTTATATTTTTGTGTAATGACAACAGATTATATTATTGTAGGGCTCGGCCTGGCCGGGATATCTTTTTGTGAATATCTCCGGGAGAACGGTAAAGAGTTTGTGGTTTTTGACGGAGGGTCTCAGCAGTCTTCTGCAGTAGCCGGTGGTGTTTATAATCCTGTGGTGCTGAAGCGCTTTACCCCCGCATGGAAGGCAGGAGAACAACTGGATATAGCGATGTCCCTTTACAGGAAGCTGGAAAAAAGATTTACCCGGAAATTCGTTTACCCGATGCCGGTATATCGCAAATTTGCTTCTGTAGAAGAACAGAACCTGTGGTTTGAAGCAGCCGATAAACCGGCATTGTCACCTTTTCTCTCCCCGCGGATAATGCACAACGATAATCCTCGTATACATGCGCCCTATGGATTCGGTGAAGTATGGCACACGGGAAGGATAGGGGTAAAAGAGCTCCAGGAAGAATATACCGATCATCTGCTGGCACAAAATAAACTCCGGAAAGAAAGTCTGGACTATGAAGTTCTGGAGTTTACCGAAGGCGGTGTGCGATATAAGGAGATCGCAGCAAAGCATATAGTGTTTGCAGAAGGTTTCGGGATGATGTCCAATCCGTTTTTTAACTATTTGCCGTTACGGGGAGCAAAGGGAGAGTTGCTGACCATTAAGGCGTCCGGACTGCGCTTGAATGCTATATTAAAATCGTCTGTTTTTCTAATTCCCCTGCAAGACGATCTTTACAAAGTGGGGGCTACCTATAATTGGCAGGATAAGACCAATGCCGTAACCCCCAGGGCAAGGGAAGAATTGTTAAGTAAACTGAAGCCTGTTCTGGATGGCGAATACGAGGTCGTAGAGCAGGAGGCGGGAATACGTCCTACCGTGACGGATCGAAGACCCCTTACCGGCAGGCATCCTCATTATAAAAACATGTATATACTGAACGGTCTGGGAACCCGTGGTACATTAACGGGGCCGTATGTTGCCGGTCAGTTGTATCGCTTTATAGAAGAAGATGCCCCGTTGAGCGAAGAGATCGATATAGAACGGTTCCGGTCAAAATATCCGGGATAATGTCGTATTCTATAGTGTTTCATGTGGTTCCGTCAGGAAGCTTCCGGCCTTTTCGTTTGCTTGCCGGCATCCGGATCGTATTTGATAAAGAAGTTTATCCATATGTTCCTGGATAATCGCATAATTACGGGCATAAATGCGATGAGCGTTCCCATGATGGCAAAGAAAGCTATCTTTAAACCCGTGCCTATAAATAAAAAGGAGATGACAAAAGCACCTACAGCAAAAGCTGTTCCTACGCCATAACTAACGTACATAGCCCCGTAAAAAAAGGAAGGTTCTATCTTGTAACGAGTGCCGCAATGCGAGCACTTTTCGTGCATTTTTAACGTTTTGTACGGATTGTAGAGATTCTTGTCGGTATACATGCTTTCCTGCTGGCATTTAGGGCAGCTTCCTGTTAAAACACTATATAGGCGGGATCCTTTTTTTAACATGGGGAAATTGAATTTACAGAAATTGCATCAAAATTACTAAATAATAGTTTAATATCCGGAGCTGTGCAACGCCTAAACTTCGCAGGCCCGAAAAAAATACGTTTATTTGCACCGGTTTTTGGGAAGATAAGAAATAAACACCGGGTTTTCGTAACGAACGGATGTATAATATTCCAGACCTGGAAACAGAAAAAAATTAAGAATAGGAAATAACAGATCATGCTCAATATTCACAACTTATCGATTTCTTTTGGGGGCGAGTTTCTTTTTGAAGAAGTGTCTTTTCGGTTGAACCCGGGAGACAGGGTGGGCCTTATAGGAAAGAATGGTGCGGGAAAGTCTACGATGTTAAAGTTGCTGTCCGGTGAAATGCGGCCGGATACCGGGGTCATAGCTTTTGATAAAGACGTGTGCGTCGGTTTTCTGAAGCAGGATATCGATTTTGTACAGGGGCGTACCGTATTGGAAGAAGCCTATCAGGCCTTTGAAGAGATCAAAGCCCTGGAAATGCAACTGGACGATATAAATCATAAACTGGCGGAAAGAACCGATTATGAGAGTGAAGCCTATCACCAGTTGATGGTGGATCTTAGTGATATTACACACCGTTATGAGATCCTGGGCGGATACAATTACCAGGGAGAAACAGAAAAGGTATTGCAGGGGCTCGGTTTTAAAAGAGAAGATTTTGACAAGCTTACCGATACTTTTTCCGGTGGATGGCGTATGCGTATAGAACTTGCAAAACTGTTGCTTCAGAACAACGATGTGCTTCTGCTCGATGAGCCTACAAACCACCTGGATATAGAATCTATAATCTGGCTCGAACAGTTTTTACAGCGCTATCCGGGCGCCGTGGTTATCGTGTCGCACGATAAGATGTTTCTGGACAACGTTACCAACAGGACCATAGAGATATCTCTGGGTAAAATATACGATTACAGTAAACCCTATTCCGAATACCTCGTACTTCGTGATGAAATAAAGGAGCAGCAGCTCAATGCCAAGAAAAACCAGGATAAGCAGATACAACAGGCCGAACGACTGATAGAAAAGTTCCGGGCTAAGGCTTCCAAGGCATCTATGGCACAATCGCTTATGAAAAAACTCGACAAAATTGAGCGCGTTGAGGTGGATGAAGAGGATAACAGTGTTATGCATCTTAAATTTCCTGTTTCCATTCAGCCCGGAAAGGTCGTTATAGAAGCGGAAGAGGTCGGTAAGAATTATGGAGAGAAAGAGGTGCTTAAAGGCATTGATCTTCTTGTGGAACGCGGGAGTAAAATAGCTTTTGTAGGCCAGAACGGCCAGGGAAAAACCACTTTGGCAAAGATAATCGTGGGAGAATTGGCTCATACGGGAAATATAAAACTGGGGCACAACGTACAACTCGGGTACTTTGCCCAGAACCAGGCAGAGTACCTGGATGGAGAAAAGACAGTGCTCGGACTTATGGAAGATTCCGCCAACGACACCAACCGAAGTAAAGTCCGGGATATGCTGGGGTCCTTTTTGTTCCGGGGAGATGATGTGGATAAAAAAGTTAAAGTGCTTTCCGGGGGAGAACGAAACCGCCTTGCACTTTGTAAAATGTTGCTGGACCCCTTTAATGTGCTGGTTATGGACGAACCTACCAACCACCTCGATATAAAGTCCAAAAATGTACTTAAGCAGGCTTTGCGGAATTTTGAAGGTACTCTTTTACTGGTGTCGCACGACAGGGATTTTCTCCAGGGGCTGACGGATAAGGTATTTGAATTTAAGGACGGAAAGATAAAAGAATACCTGGGAGATATTAACTTTTTCCTGGAGCAACGGAATGTTGCCGATTTTCGGGCTGTGGAAAAGGCTTCCGTGGAAAAACAGGAAAAAAAAGAAGATAGGCAAAAAGATACCGCACTCTCCTATGAAGAACAGAAGAAGCAGAAATCTCTGAAAAACCGGCTCGGGAAAGTGGAATCACGGATCACCCTGCTGGAAAAGGAGATAAAGGAAACCGATGCAAAGCTGGCTGCGGATTATGATGCTCTGGTCGGTAATAAAGCGTTTTTTAAGGAATACGAAGATAAAAAACGGGAACTGACCGCCCTCACGGTAGAATGGGAGGAGTTGATGGTTACCCTGGACGAATAACGGTAGTATGCAGATGTTATTCTTGTGTCAGAAAAGACTTCCGAAGATTCTCAGAGACTAAACTTTAACTTTTTACAGTACACGGAAGGTTTAAAATACCTGTGTTCAAAATTCCGGATTTATAATTTAAACGGTATCTTTGCACCCGATTATTTAGATGGGAGATATTAGGTATGAGATGTAGAATGAATCTTTTTGAGAGTATTCATACGGTATCTCAGGTCTCACATCTCAAATCTCATATCTGAAAACCGATGAAGACGGCTTTACGAACTACTACAAAAACAGGAACGTTTGCACAGGCTTTGGAAGATTTTAAGCAGATTACCAAAGTAGGCCTGGCCGTTAGTGTGGTATTCTCTTCTGTTGCCGGTTATTTCCTCGGCGCCGAAACTATAGATTACAGGGTGTTGTTATTGCTCATGATAGGCGGGTATTTTATGGTTGGCGCGTCCAATGCCTATAACCAGATCATAGAGCGCGATCTCGATGCCCTGATGAAACGCACCAGGAACAGGCCCATTCCGTCCGGAAGGATGTCCGTAAATACGGCGTTTGTAATCGCTACGGTCTGTGCCGTGCTGGGGATCGTGATATTGTATATGGTAAACCCTAAAACAGCCATGTTCGGGGCCATATCTATTTTTTTGTATACCAGTGTGTATACCCCTTTGAAAACCAAAACACCTTTATCCGTATTTGTAGGGGCATTCCCGGGAGCAATTCCCTTTATGCTGGGATGGGTTGCCGCGACGAATAAATTTGGTATTGAGCCGGGAACCCTGTTTATGATACAGTTTTTCTGGCAGTTTCCCCACTTCTGGGCCATTGGCTGGCTTTTGTACGACGATTACAAAAAAGCCGGATATTATATGTTGCCTACAGGTAAAAAAGACAGTGCCACAGCATTGCAGATAATTATGTATATCATATGGATGATTATCGTTTCCGTATTCCCGGTAACGGGGCTTACAGGCAGATTACACCTGTCCGTAGCTGGAGCTGTGATTGTTGCCTTGCTCGGTGTGGGAATGTTGTATTTTGCTATCCGGCTGTATCACGAGAAAGACAATATAGCCGCAAGAAAACTCATGCTGGCCAGTGTTGCGTACATCACTTTTGTGCAGATAGTGTATGTCGCCGATAAATTTATTGGCGGGTATTAAAATAATATAGAAGGAAAACGGGATGTCCCGATGAGATAATTGCGAAGCATTACATATGGATTTAACACAGGGAACTTTTGAAGAAAAGAATGTCAGGGCTAAGAAAATGATGCTTTGGTTCGGTATGGTGAGCATAGTGATGACTTTTGCAGGCCTTACCAGTGCCTATGTAGTGAGTAAGTCCAGGCCGGATTGGTTGCAGGATTTTGAATTGCCGTCCGCATTTTATATCAGTACGGTGTTCATCGTGGCAAGCAGTGTTACATTTCACCTGGCAAAAAAGGCCATAACAGGATTGCGTCGTGGCGCAGGGACTGTTTTGTTACTCATAACCCTGGTTTTAGGAATAGGATTTATAGCATCCCAGTTTTCGGGTTTTTCACAGATAATAGAAGAAGGGTATTACTTCACCGGAAGTGAGAGCAGTATAACCACCTCGTTTCTTTACGCGATCACCGTAGCGCATATAGCTCACGTTGTGGCTGGTATTATAGTGCTTTTGGTTGTAATTTATAATCATTTTAAAGAAAAGTACGGGCCGGGTCAAACCCTTGGTTTAGAATTGGGTGTGACCTTCTGGCATTTCCTGGATTTTCTGTGGGTATACCTCATTTTATTTTTCTATTTCTTTAGATAAGAAAAAAACGTAAATTTGGGCAGTTTTAAAAAGATATATGTATTAGTGTATGGAAGCTACTGTTACAACAGCTACAGAAGGCAAGGTTTGGGGAGGAGGCAATGAGCCGCTTAATGCCAGTTATGGCAAGATGATGATGTGGTTCTTTATCGTATCCGATGCCTTGACATTCTCCGGATTTCTTGCAGCATATGGTTTTTCGAGATTTAAATTTATAGAATCCTGGCCTATTGCAGACGAAGTGTTTACCCACTTTCCGTTCCTGCATGGTGTAGACGCTCCGATGTACTATGTAGCGTTGATGACCTTTATCCTTATCTTTTCTTCCGTAACTATGGTGCTTGCCGTAGATGCCGGACATCAGCTGAAAAAGACTAAGGTGGCCTGGTATATGTTGTTTACCATCGTAGGTGGTATTATCTTTCTCGGGTCGCAGGCCTGGGAGTGGAAGAACTTTATTCTCGGTGAATACGGTGCCCTGGAAACCAGGGGTGGAAGGATACTGCAATTTGTAGATGCGGATACCGGTAAGCGTATAGCCCTTCATGATTTTGCCACACCTACGGGAGAAACAAAACAAGGAATGAATGCCAACGGGCTTTCTGCAGAAGTAGAAGGCAGTGAGGCAATATATTCTTTAGAAGATATTGTGGCCGGGTTTAATGCGCACTCCAATATAGTCATAAGAACCGAGATGCTGAATGAAGAAGGGCATAAAACCGTACTCAGCAGAACAGAGTCGGCAGAAAAGATAAAGAGTGCCGTTCTGGTTGTAGAGGGGGCTAACCTGGAAAGAAACGAATACGGAAATAGGTTATTTGCAGACTTTTTCTTCTTTATTACCGGGTTCCACGGATTTCACGTGTTCTCCGGGGTAGTTATCAACGTTATTATATTCTTTAACGTAATACTCGGTACCTACGAAAAGAGAAAGAGCTATGAAATGGTAGAAAAGGTAGGGTTGTACTGGCACTTTGTAGACCTGGTTTGGGTATTTGTATTTACATTCTTCTATCTAGTATAAAATAAAAAGGCAACAAAGGCGATCCCTCAGGAGAGTTTAGATAATATATAATTAGAAAATGGCAGCACACGCACACGCATCTAACGTAAAGAGAATATGGATGGTATTTGTTATATTGTCCGTAATAACTATAGTAGAAGTAGCTCTCGGTATCGTAAAGCCGGAGTGGTCTATGGCTCACGTTGTAGGGATGAAGATCCTCAACTGGATATTTATCATCCTTACCATAGTTAAGGCATATTATATAGCCTGGGCTTTTATGCACCTCGAAGGGGAAAAAGGAGCTTTCAGGTGGTCTATTGTCCTGCCGCTTCTTATACTCATTCCTTATCTGATATTCATATTACTTACCGAAGGTAGTTATGTGCATGATGTATTAAGTAACGGCTTTGTGAGTTGGGACTTCTAAACCACATTTAACAATATTAAGAAGGCGGTTTTAAACCGTCTTTTTTATTTTTGTAGCACCTTTAGAGTAGTCTCCTGAAAAAGGGAAATAAGTTCGACAGGTTCTTTAATTGATGTTTACGAATGAAAAAGTATATAGTTCTCGGAGTATTGTTTATCCTTCCTATTATAGCCTATCTTTTCTTTGCTTCGGGGGTGAATAATTTTGTGAAGTTGCCTGTACTGACAGAGAATGTCGGGGAGGTGTCGGCTTTTCATTCTTTGAGTGGTGATGAGGTACGGCTGGAAGACAAGATTACGGTACTTGGTTTTCTTGGAAAGCATCCCGATAAAATGAAAGGCAATGCCTTTAACATCAATCAGAAGATATACAAGAGATTCTACAATTTTTCCGATTTTCAGTTTGTGATGATCCTCCCCGAGGGTACGGAGGAAGAAGCACGGGAATTAAAAAAGGAATTGTCCCCGCTTACCGATATGGTGAACTGGAAGTTCCTCTTTGGAAAAGAAGAGGATATCGCAGACCTTTTTCACAGCTTGAAAAGCAATGTATCCCTGGATAAAAATATGAGCATTCCTCTGGTGTTTATTGTAGACCGTGAACGCAATTTAAGAGGGAGGAAAAAAGATAAAGATTCCGATAATGTTTTGTTTGGATTTGATGCTTCATCTGTGGCGGAACTCAATGACAAGATGATAGACGATATAAAAATATTGCTGGCGGAATATCGCCTGGAGTTGAAAAAAAATAACACTACCAGTAAGCGGGATTCTTATCTCAGGAAATTAAATGACAATTAATAAAGCCGGTTGCGTCGTTATGGCAAATGCGGTTATGTTTAATGGAAAAGTGAAGTTCTTATGAAAGGTAATTATACATATGTCTGGGTTTCTCTGGTTATTCTTGTATTCGGTATTATTTTTATACCTAAAATAATAGACCGGGTAAAGGATGGCGATGTGGTGGATGGTGACCGTCATAAGATAGGCAAGGAGCATAAAGATATCGGAAAGGAAGAACTGGTTGTGGTAGGAGAGGTGCCGCCATTTGCTTTTACGGATCAGAATAATAAGAAAATAACCAATGCCGATTATAAAGGTAAGGTTTATCTCATCGAGTTTTTCTTTACTACCTGCCCTACCATTTGTCCTGTAATGAACAAAAATATGGTAAAGATACAGGAAGCATTCCGGGATAATCTTAAATTCGGAATAGCCTCTATAACCATTAATCCGGAGAATGATACGCCGGAAGTTCTCAAGGCATATGCGGAAAAGTACGGCGCGGAACATCCGAACTGGCATTTCCTTACCGGTGATCAGGACGAAATATATCAGCTCGCTAATAATGGTTTTAACCTGTATGCAGGAGTAAACCCCGAAGTGGATGGAGGTTTTGAACATTCCGGAATGTTTGCCCTGGTAGATGAAAAAGGAAATATACGCTCCAGAATAGACAAATTCGGTAATCCTATGGTGTATTATGATGGGTTGGAACAACAGGGTATAGACATGTTAAAAGAAGATATTGGCATTCTGCTGGGAATTTAAATATGAACCTATGACAGCAACAACCATTGAAGAGAAGAAATACAATAAGCTTATCCTTGTCTTATCTATTGTGATTCCTGTAGCGGTGGCCATTCTTTTTGGAGTAAAGATTCCCAACGTGGAGCCGTTGACCTTTTTACCGCCTGTTTATGCTACGATAAACGGCCTTACGGCTGTTTTGCTGTTCACGGCCGTGTGGGCTGTTAAAAATGGAAAAATTAAGCTTCACGAACGCCTGATGAAAATATGTATAGGCTTGTCCGCTGCATTTTTGATTATGTATATAGCCTATCATATGACCTCAGATTCTACCGTATACGGAGGAGAGGGGATAATAAAATATGTGTACTATTTTATCCTGATAACACATATACTGCTCTCCATTATCATCATACCACTGGTATTGATATCCTTTGTCAGGGCATTGGCAAAGAGGTTTGACAGGCACAGGAAAATAGCACGGATTACTTATCCCATATGGCTTTATGTAGCCGTTACCGGAGTTGTGGTTTACCTGATGATTTCCCCGTATTACGCATAAGCTAAGTCTTGTTCGGATAAAACATTGTAAATTTTATAGTTATTAGCACTAAATATCTCATACTCGTTTTCGTTCTCCTATGGACGGTATTGCCGGCCGGGGCACAGTGTGCCATGTGCAGGGCCGTACTGGAAAGCGGGGAAGGGCAGGAAGCCGCCAGGGGTATTAATAACGGTATTATATATCTTATGGCTATCCCGTATATTGTTATGGGTATACTTGGCTATTTCGTATATCGCAGGTTCCGCAGCAAATAAAAACCCCTTTTCAAAGTATGGCTATTGAGGTTTCGTACCGGTAAGTACTCTGAGGTCGAGTATGGCAAGGTTGTAGTTTAATTGTGCGGCATAGGCGTTCCGGGCTGCTTTCTCCAGTTCCACTTTGGTTTCCAGAAGCTCTTTTTTAGTGATTAATCCCGTTTCCAGTCCATTGTTTTTAATACGGAATTCTTCTTCCCGGAACATGTGGGCCTGCCGGGCGGTGGAAAGAAGTTGCTCCGCCTGTTTGGCATTACGGTATGCCTTCGTTATTTTGTTCCGGATCTCATCCCTGGTATTTTCCGCATATAACGAGGCTTGTAATTGCCTGGACTTAATTTGTTCCAGTTCCGATTTGCGTTTGCCGAAGTCCAGGAAGTTCCAGGTGAGGTTAGCCCCGACAAAATAGTTGGTTTCCGGGAGTTCTTCGATGATTCCCTGGTAAGTGACCCCGCCGGTAATTCCCAGATCGGGGAGGTAGGCGTTTTTGGCGGCAGCTACCCCGTGTTCTGCCTTTTCCTGTTGATATACGGCAGCCCGGATATCCGGATTGTCCCGCATGGCTCTCGCCAGGTATTCGCTTTCCGGTTGCAGAATATATGGCGCTTCCGGGAGTGGAGCCAGTTCCAGGACAACCGTGTCTGCCAGGGAAAGGGTGTTGCGAAGATCAGCCATGTAATTATCCCTGTTTATTTCGGCTTCCAGAAGAAGGTGCTCCTTGCTTGCTTTTTCCGCCTTTAATCCCAATACGTTCACCTCCTGGGTCTCTCCGGCTATACGTGCGCTTTCCGCATCGTATAACCGGGCTTCTGCCAGTTCGACTTCCGCTTTTGCTTCCCCGATTTTTTTATCCTGTATTTTTACGGCATAAAATAGTTTTTCTACTCCGGCTTCGACCTCCAATGCTGCTTTGTGAAGTTTACTGTTCTCCATTTCATTTTCCGCCCGAATTGCTTTTACACCATGACGAACCCGGAAAAGCTGGGTGACCGGCTGATAAGCCAGTATACCCGCAGTAAAAATGTCCCTGTCTCCCTGGTATAGTGTAAAATCGTTCCAGGGTATGGGGATGTTCAGGAAATCCCCGATACCCCCACGGGGGATCACAAAATTATTGTCTCTGAACGAATGGAGATAGTTGCCGCTGGCATACAGTACTGGTTTCCCCTTTGCAGACATGGCCCGGATCTTGTAAAAACTCTCGTTTGCCTTTTCCTGCTGAATGCGAAGAAGCCTGTTTTCGGAAAGCGCTATTTCCTTTGCTTCTTCCAGGCCGAGAACACGCGATTGCTGGGCTTTGATACCGAGTGGTAGTAGCAGGAGCAATAATAACAGGTGAATATGGATCGGCAATTTGTTCATATTTTACGATTCATGTGAGATGAGGTGTGTTATATCCCGGGGGTTTTATCAGCAGGGCATAGAGTACGGGAATAGTAAGCAGAGCCATTACCATGGACCAGACCACACCTACCGCAAGTACACTGGCGAGCGGACTCCACATCGGAGAACCCGAAATTATCATAGGTAATACCCCGAAGGCTGCAGCCATAGCTGTCAGGAAAATAGGACGTAGCCTTCTTTTTCCGGCTTCGATGGCCGCTTCCTGTATGGAATCTCCTTTAATGAGCAGTTCGTTGGTGTAATCTATTAAAATAATAGCATTGCGGACGACCACGCCGGAAAGGCTGATGAGCCCGACAAAAGCCGTAAAACCAAAATTGTTACCAGTGATCAGAAGCCCGAGAAAAGCCCCGAAAAGGCTGAGCGGAATGGTGAGCATGACCAGCATGGTTTCTTTCAGGTTTTTGAACTGGAACAATAAAATAAGGAAGATGAAGACGATGCTTATACCCAGGGCAATGATCATCTGGCTGAAGGTTTCTTCCTTGTTTTCGTATTCTCCGCCATAAGTTATTCTGTAGCCCGCAGGTAAATCTATTTTATCGATCTCTTTTCGTGCAAGGTTCAGTACCTGTTCGGGAAGGACTCCTTTTTTGCTTTCACTCAGCACCGATAGGGTGCGTACCCCGTTACGGCGTACAATACGTCCTGTATGCCATTGTGGGGTAAGCTCGGCGATCTGCCGGAGCGGAACAGAACCTCCTGTAACCGGGGAGGGCAGATATGTGTTTTCCAGCCGGCTGAAATCCTTCCGGCTTTCCTCATCCAGCCGCAGGACCAGGTCTACCGGGGTATTGCCTTCATACATGGTACTCACCGGGGCCCCGGAAAAACCTACATACAAGGTTTTGGCCACACTTTCCGTGGTGAAGCCCAGGCGGCTGGCCTCTGGTTTCAGTTGTATGTTTATACCGTAATAGTCTTCGTGGAAATTGTCACGTACATTATCGCTTCCCGGAGTGTCCTTTAATATGTGACTTATCTGTTCCCCGATATTTTTTACCGCTTGTATCTCCTCTCCGGAAATACGGACTTCCACAGGAGCGAGATAAGGTGTTCCCTGCTGCATGAGTTTTACCAGGGCACGGCCTTCGGGAGCAAGGGCATTGACTTTTTCCGCCAATTCTTCCGAAAATTCCCGGGCGGTGTCGTCATTGGTAGTATTTATAAGTATCTGGGCAAAATTCGACGCCGGTACTTCCGGGGCAAAGTTGTAATAAAAACGTGGAGCACTGCTTCCGGTAAAGACGGCATGCGAAAGTACCCGTTTGTCTCCGGTAATTTCCCCGGCAATACGTTGAATGACTTCTTCGGTCTTCTCTACTTTGGTACCTGTAGGCATCCAAAGATCAATGACAAACTGGTTGCGTTCCGCTGCCGGAAAAAATTTCTGCGGAATGAAAAAATACATGGCCACTCCAAGTACGATCATAAACAAACTGCCGTAAACAGTAACCCTGTGATGTGTCATACACCAATCCAGGGACTTGTCATAAACGGTTTGGAGGTGGTCCAGCATCGAAGGTTTTTTATCAGTTCCCTGATTGTCCTGGTGCAGCCCTTTCTTTATAAAGGCATGGCAGAGGATGGGGGTAAATGCCATAGCCATCAGGAAAGAAGAGGCCAGTGCAATAGTTACCGTAAGGGGAAGGGCGAGAATAAACTCGCCGACGGATCCGCTTAAGATGATCATGGGTAAAAAGGCAGCGATAATAGTTATGGTAGCTGTGAGCACCGGGATAACGAGATCGGTGGCACTCTTCCAGGCTGCTTTGGAAGGCGGCATTCCTTCATCCAGAAGTTCCACGTAGTTGTCGGCAATAACTATGGCATCATCTACCACCATACCGAGCACCACGATCAGGGCCGCAAGGGAGACCTGATGCAATTCTATGCCGAAGGCGTGCAGCATGGCAAAAGTCATGGCGATGGTCATAGGAATGGCCATGGCGGCTACAAGCGCGATGCGAAATGGTAAAAGAACGAGGATAACGATAACCACAGCAACGATAGCAATAAAGAACTCCCGTATAAAATGACTGACATTGTGGTCTACCAGTGCGGGTTGATCGATAACCTTTACAATTTTCACATCAGAAGGGAGTTGCTCCCGTACTTCGTTTATAATTCGTTCGACTTCCTCCCCGAAATCCACAATGTTATTCCCTTCCTGCATTTGGAGGGAGAGCATCACGGCAGAAGAACCGTTTACGGCAGTATACGAATCGGCTTCTTCATATCTTCGTTCTATGTGCGCTACATCTCCAATGCGGATAACGTCGCCGTTTGGGGCGGTTCCGACCACCTGTTGTGCAATTTCTTCTTCCGTATTATAGTAACCCGTGGTGTAAAAGGGAACTTGTTCTGTATCTGTTTTCAGATGGCCGCTGGGGTAAATGTTGTTTTGTGACCGCAGTATATTTATAACCTCGCTGAACTTTACGCCATACTGTGCCAGTTTTTCCGAATTGGAAGTGATGACGATCTCCTGTTGCCTTTCCCCGATTCGCTTCATCTTGGACACGGCGCGGATGTTTCGCAACCTGTCTTCGAGTTTTCGGGTGTATTCTTTTAATTGCCGGGAATCGGTATTTTGAGCTGTAATCCCAAGTACGATAGCTTCCGTATCCCCGAAATCCGAATTTGTAATGGGGCCTATGACCCCTTGGGGAAGCCCTGTTTGTTTGGTGACCTGCAGAGCAATACTCAGTTTGTTCCAGAAGACATCCGGACTTTCCACCCATTCTTCCAGCTCTACCTGGATGACCATGAGTTCGTCCCGCGATGTGGAAAATGTTTTTCCCTTTCTTACTTCGGAAAACTGGAACAGAGTTTCTTCGACTTTACGGGTAAGCTGATCTTCTACCTGCAAAGAGTTGGCTCCGGGAAAATATGCCAGTACCAATCCCTGTCTTACGGTTATTTTCGGATCTTCCCTGCGGGGCATGGTCAGAAGGGAATACACTCCGGCAAAAAATACGATCACCAGTACGGAAATGGTGACCTGGGGATGTTTCAGGGATGATCGTACGAAGTTCATGGACGTTATTTTATGGTTACCGGTGTGCCGTCGTATAATTTTTGCTGTCCTCCGGTGACAATCTGATCTCCTTCACGCAATCCGGAGGTGACTTCTATTTCCTGTTTAAATAGTTTTCCGACGGAGATACTGCGTTTGAATACCCGGTTTTTGTCTGTGTCCAGTACATATACATAGGTGTTGTTGTCCGGATCTCTTAAAACAGCATTCCCGGGAATGGTCAGTATATTTTCTTTACGACGAGTGTCAATATGTATTTCGGCAATCATACCCGGAAGTATTTTGTGGTCCGGGTTTTCCAGGATGATCCTGGCATTGTAGGTGCGTGTGGTGGCTTCGGCGGCCAGTCCGACTTCCGTTACTTTACCTGTATAAACGGTGTCCAGGGCCGGAATGGTAACCCTGGCTTCCTGGTCTCTCCGGATCAGGCTTATATTGTTTTCCGGAACTGCGGCATTGACTTTTATCTGGTCTATATCCGCAAGTCCGAACAGGGGCATTCCCTTATCAATCACTTCTCCTTCAGATACGCCTTTTTTTAGCAGTACACCGGAAATAGGAGCGTAAAGACGGGTGTCGTTCACATTTTTGTTTCGTAATTTTTGTTGCGCCCTGGCCTGTTGAAGTCCCGCCTGTACCTGTACAAAATCAGCCTCGCTTAAGCTGTTGCGGTCATACATGATCTTAAGCCGGTTGTATTTATCCTCTACTTCAAGCAGCTTACCTTCGGCGGCTTCCAGTCCGATGCGATAATCGGAATCGTCCAGGCTGGCCAAAAGAGCCCCTTTTTTAATGCTTTCTCCTTCACGGATCGCAACATAGTTTACTTTTCCGGCAACCATAAATCCGAGGCGAAGAGTTTCCTTTCCTTCTACGTTGCCACTCAGGGATACGGAAGTGAAAACAGTATCATTTCTCACGGATTTTACTTCTACTGATTGTGCTTCCGGCTTCTTTTCTTTGTTTTTGTCTGAAGAACAACCGCTTATTACAAGAACCGGGAAAAGGAAGAAAATAAGGCTCTTTGCAGGTGAAAAACGATCTGACAGCATTTTGGTGAGATTTTGTTTACAATACCAAAATACAGCTTTTACACCATTAAAAAAAGGGGGAAATCACGATTTGTAGTAAGATGTCTGAAAAAGTTTGTTGTGTATGGGGGAAAATCAGTTGTTTTCGGAGAATAAAAACAATGCCTGAAAAGCATCGCTATTCAGGCATGTCCGCAACTTTTATGTTATGCTGATATTAGCAGTGTTCGTTATATGCTTCTACCAGGTTATCAGCTATCAATTCTGCCGGACGGCCCTCAATGTGGTGACGTTCCAGCATGTGTACGAGTTCCCCGTCTTTGAAAAGAGCCATACTTGGCGAAGAAGGGGGGAAAGGAACCATGCGACCCCTGGCTCTGTCGGTAGCTTCCCGGTCTACTCCGGCAAAAACAGTAACTATATGGTCCGGCTTTTTGGCATTGTCCAAAGACATTTTGGCGCCGGGCCTCGCGTTTGCAGCAGCACATCCGCATACCGAGTTAACCACAACAAGGGTGGTTCCCGGTTTGGCCAGAGCTGCATCTACGTCTTCTGCGGTATGTAATTCTTGAAACCCGACATTGGTCAGGTCTTCTTTCATCGGTTTTACTAATTCTTCCGGATACATATTTCTACTTTTTTTGACTTGTCTACAAAATTACAAATAATTTTGTGGAGAAACGATGCTTTAACAGTTTGTTTAGCTTTCCGAATCAAGGCCTTAAGCTGAAGGCGGACAAAGATGGCAGGATAGCGCTTCGTTCGGGGGTGTCTTTTATTTAACATGCAGATATGCAATTTTTATAAATAAATCGTAAGTTTGGGCAACCTCAAAAAATATCTATATGTCACAGTTTTGGCTGTATTTTAAACTGGGGCTTACGCATGTCCTGGATATCCATGCTTACGACCATATTCTTTTTCTTGTTGCGTTAACGGTACCTTATACCTTTAACCACTGGAAGAAGATATTATGGTTGGTTACCGTATTTACCATAGGGCATACTCTGTCCCTTATTATGTCTACATACGGACTCATACGGGTAAGCGCCACCCTGGTGGAATTTCTTATTCCGGTAACTATTTTTATTACCGCATTGTTTAATATATTTACGGCAAAGCGCTCGGGAATAGAAAAATTCGGGCCTGCATTTTTTGTAACCCTGTTTTTCGGGATTATTCACGGTCTCGGTTTTTCATCGTATTTTAAAGGGATTATTGCGGGCGAGGAAAATAAGTTGCTGCCACTACTCGAATTTGCATTGGGGATTGAAGCGGCACAGATTATCGTAGTACTTGTAGTACTTATTGCAGGGTTTATTTTGTCTACCGTGTTCCGGTTTAACCGGAGGGATTGGATCCTGGTCATATCGGCTATGGTAATAGGTATTGTTTTACCGATGCTGATAGAAAACTATCCGTATTGATATGTCAGAAAAGAAACAGGAAAAATACGACAGAGCCTATCTGCGGATGGCTATGGAATGGAGCAAGCTGTCCTATTGTAAACGCAGACAGGTAGGAGCTATCATCGTAAAGGACAGGATGATCATATCCGACGGGTATAACGGAACTCCGACGGGTTTTGAAAATATTTGTGAGGATGATGAGGGGTATACCAAATGGTATGTGCTCCATGCGGAAGCCAATGCCATACTTAAGGTGGCTTCTTCTACACAGTCGTGCAACGGCGCTACTTTGTACATAACCTTGTCTCCTTGCAAAGAATGTAGTAAATTAGTACATCAGGCAGGAATCACCAGAGTGGTCTATCACCAGGCATATAAAGATGATTCCGGATTACAATTTCTCGCCAAAGCAGGCGTTGAATTAGAACATATACCCAACCTGGAAGAGTATGAAGGATGAAAAGAAAATATGGCTGCCCCTGCTGATAGCTGTCGCATTAGCTGCAGGAGTGCTTATTGGCGGGAAGATCAATTTTAAAGATGCTCCCGAAAAACTCTTTTCATCCAACTCCAAGAAAGAAAAGCTCAATCGCCTTATCGATTACATAGATTACGAGTATGTAGATGATGTCAATACCGACAGTATCGTAGATATCACCGTAAACGAAATACTGGAGAAACTGGATCCGCATTCCGTGTATATACCCAGGGAAGACCGGCAGAGAGTAGCAGAAAACATGCAGGGGGATTTTGTGGGAATCGGGGTGAGTTTTTACATGTATAAAGACACACTTTCGGTGATCAGGCCTATAGAAGGCGGTCCCAGTATCCGTGCTGGGATTAAGCCGGGAGATCGTATTCTGTATGCGGATAACGACACCCTTTTCGGTAAGGAGATCCGGAGCAGGGACCTGGTAAACAAGCTTAAAGGTGTTTCGGGTACCCCCGTACAGGTAAAAGTTTATCGGAAAGATCAGGACTCATTACTCACTTTTAATATAAAAAGGTCTAAAGTGCCTATCCGCAGTGTAGATGCTTTTTACATGCTTACCGATACCCTCGGGTATATAAAGATAAACCGTTTTGCAGAAACTACGTATAAAGAATTTAAAGAAGCACTCGGTTTATTGACAAGACGTGGTGCAAAAGAGCTGGTTCTTGATCTTCGGGATAATCCCGGCGGATATATGGGAGTAGCCGAAGAAATAGCCGATGAGTTCCTTGAAGAAAATAAGCTGATATTGTTTACCAAGAATAAGAAGGGAGAAGTGCGAAAGACATTTGCTACCTCCAAGGGAGATTTTGAAGATGGTAAAGTATATGTTCTTATCAACGAAAAGTCCGCTTCTGCCAGTGAGATCATTGCCGGGGCACTTCAGGATAATGACAAGGGCATTATTGTGGGCAGGCGGTCCTTCGGAAAAGGACTGGTACAGCGCGAAATGGCCTTGGGAGACGGTTCTTCCGTGCGGCTAACCGTCTCCAGGTATTATACTCCTACAGGAAGGTCTATACAGCGTTCGTATGATAATGGTATAGATGATTATTACGGCAAGTTCTATGAACGGTATCACAATGGCGAGCTGGCTTCTGCAGACAGTATTCACGTAGAAGATTCCCTGAAGTTCACAACGCCGAAAGGCAAAATAGTTTACGGAGGGGGAGGAATTATCCCGGATGTGTTTATTCCGTTGGACACCAATCTGGAAGAAGAAGCGTTAAACTATATACTTCAAAACGGATTTTTGTCTTATTTTGTGTTTGAATATCTGGACAGGGACAGAAACCTGTTCAGTAAATACGATGAAGAAGAATTTTTACAAAATGTTGTGATAGAAGATAAGCTTATCGAAGAATTTGTAAGATACGGACAGCGTAACAGGGGATTGATAGGAGTAGATTTTTCCAGGATAGATTTCTCCAAATACAAAGACAACCTCAAAAAGCATATTAAGGCCACTATTGCAGAACAGCTTTACGGTAGTGTGGCACACATACGCATAATAAATACAGGAGACAACACCATTTCC
Organism: Sinomicrobium endophyticum; assembly: GCF_052983315.1. Taxonomy (NCBI): domain Bacteria; kingdom Pseudomonadati; phylum Bacteroidota; class Flavobacteriia; order Flavobacteriales; family Flavobacteriaceae; genus Sinomicrobium; species Sinomicrobium endophyticum. The sequence continues at coordinate 258,137 of NZ_JBRKIS010000043.1, read as the reverse complement.
AAAGTACTGGAAATAAGCCGGACCGGCGATGAAGAGGTGGTTAACTATGTCCGTCCCGAAAATTAAACCCGTTATATCTTATCGTGTACCTTGCTGTGTTTGCCGTTATTCCATAGGGTGAGAATATCCGTGGCTACCTGTGCACCGCTACCTGCGGCTATAGCAAACTGACTGCGCCACCCGGCCAGGGTTCCGGCTACATAAATACCTTCTTTTACCAGGTGATCCGTGTTTTGCAGTTGTTTTCTGTTTTTTTCGGGAGGAGATAGCCTGTGTGGGATGAGATATTCGTTTAACCCTTCGATATTAAAAAGATCGGTATATCCGGTAGCAATTACTACAATCCTGGCTTTATACTCGCTCTTGTTGGTCTTAACAGTAAAATTCCCGGCTTCTCCGGTTACAGCTACTACCTTTTCTCTTTCTATTTGTGTTACACCGGGATATTTATCTGCCAGATGCTGTTTCCCTTGTTCCAGGATTTCCATCCCGGTAGTTCCCGGTGCCATGCCCAGAACATTATTCAATAAAGCACTTTGCAGGTGCGAAGCCTTCTGATGCATAATGATCCCGGTATTTTTGTCCTTGCCGTACGCGGTATTTCGGGAAGACCCTAATATAAGGGCACACTGCATGCCTGCAGCTCCTCCGCCTATGATCATGACGTCAAACACTATCTCTTATTATTAATTTTGTCCTGTATCTTCTTGGAGAGTGTAAAAATAACGAGTAGTAATATGGCGCAAAGAGAAGAAACAACGCCTATCATGGCTATAATACTATCCCCTTCCATTGGAGCATTGAAGTCTATTAGGGTAACGTTATAAGCTATAAGGCCAATGGCTGCGAGGATCAGTATAAGGATGAAATATTTCATGAATGCTTATTTGTTTTTATCGGAGAGACAAAGGTACAAAGAATTCGGCACCCGGAGACAAGATGCTAGGAAGTGAATGTATAAACCTTAGTCTCTAAAACAAGTTGGTAGCGTTACTGGCGAATAGTTTTACCGCAATGGCAAGCAGCACGACACCGAATATTTTACGAATCACTCCAAGTCCCGATTTGCCCAGCATCCGTTCTATTTTCTTCGAAAATTTCAATACGATGTAAACAAAAAGGATATTAATGATAATAGCCACAATAATATTTTCCACATGATACTCCGCTCTTAGGGATAAAATAGAGGTCATGGTCCCGGCACCTGCTATAAGCGGAAAAGCCAGGGGGACTACCGAGGCTGTCTCGGGAGCATCGTCATTATAAAGTGTGATGCCAAGGACCATTTCTATGGCGAGGAAAAAAATAATAAAAGAACCCGCCACGGCAAAAGAGTAAACATCAATCCCGATAAGACTGAGTATTTTTTCACCGACAAAAAGAAAGGCGATCATAATAATCCCGGCGATAACAGATGCCTTTTCCGATTGAATGTGCCCTACTTTTTCCCGCAGTGCGATAATGATCGGAACGCTCCCGATGATGTCGATTACGGCAAACAAAACCATTGTCGCCGTAGCAATTTCTTTAATGCTAAAGTTCATAATAGCAACAAGTTAAAAAAAAATGATGGCAAAAGTAAGCATATCCGCCGGATAAACAGAACTCTCCGGTTAAAAAAATAACCGGCGGCCCTTCATCACGGATAGGCGTGCGTGGAGCTTAATTATGGATTCGGAAAAACAGGTCAGTGTTTCTCTAGGATCTCAAATAATAATTCCGGCTCATTGGTAGTAATAAAATCGACATCCTGTTGCAGCAGCCATTCCATATCTTCCCGTTTGTTTACCGTCCATACATTTACCGTAAGCCCTTCTTCTTTTGCCTGTTTTATCCATTCCGGGTGTTCTTTCATGGTTTTTATGTAGTAGTCCAGGCCAAAGAAACCGTCTTTTTTCAGTTCGGCAGGGGACAGGTCGCCGTTGAGGTAAGCGACATTGGCCTGAGGATCCAGGGCCATTACTTTTTTGCAGATATCGTAGTCAAAGCTGATGTAGTCTATCCACTCCTGAGCTTTCAGCCTGTGCACCAGCGCAACAGATTTCTCTGCCAGTTCCAGGCCACGAGCCTTGTCTTTGGACGGTTTTATTTCAAATATGAGTTTGGTATGGCGTTGCTTCATACCCTCTTTAATGTATGTCTCGACTGTCGGAATTTTTTCGCCGTTCGGGTATTGCTTTTGCAGTAATTCCTCGTAGGTGGAGTCTTCTATGTGTATTCCCATAAAATCCGCATCGTGGTTTACCACAAGCACTCCGTCTTTGGTCATCCATACATCAAATTCAGAACCCTCGCATCCTAGTTTTATGGCCTGGTTGAGGGAGGCAAGTGAGTTTTCCGGATATCTGGCTTTTTTAAATGCGCCACGATGGGCAATTACTTTGTTTTTATTAAAGCCTTGTCCTTCCTGGGCAACAGCTTTCTCTGAAATGCCGGTTGCTATCATACACGTAATAAAAAAGAAAAGTATTTTTTTCATGTTTTTGGGTCTTTTGTAAAAAAAAGCTGTGCTAAAATAGGAAAATAATCTTGGTTGTCTCCGTAATATGATCGCTAACTTAATGTTAGCTAAACGTAAAGAGTTAAAGAAAAAAAATACTTCGTACATCCAACTTCGTACTTCATACTTTTGTCCATATCTTTGCAGCATGTTTCAATTAGGAAAGACCATAGTGTCCGAAGAGATTCTGGAGGAAGATTTCGTATGTAACCTGTCCGCGTGTAAAGGGGCCTGTTGTGTTGACGGAGATGCCGGTGCTCCTCTCGATAAGGAAGAGACTGCCATACTCGATGCCATATACCCGGAAGTGAAACCCTTTTTGCGCGCAGAAGGGGTTGCTGCGATTGAAAAGCAGGGAACTTTTGTTAAAGGTGAAGACGGTGACTGGGAAACTCCCCTGGTCAATGGCAGCGAATGTGCCTATGTTATCTTTGATAAAAAAGGAACGGCGCTCTGTGCCATAGAAGAAGCCTATAACCACAAGAAAATATCCTGGAAAAAACCTGTTTCCTGTCACCTTTACCCGGTGCGGGTCAAGGAATACTCCCAGTTTGCAGCCGTAAACTACCACAAATGGTATATTTGTGACGACGCCTGCGCTCTCGGAAAGGAATTTCAAGTGCCTGTGTACAAATTCGTAAAAGATGCCCTGATCCGTAAGTTCGGAGAAGGCTGGTACAGGGAACTGGAAGAAGTGGCCGAAGGACTGAAAAGATAAAAGCGAGGTTTCGGATTCCTGGCTCGCGTAGTATACTTCCGTATTATTTTATCGTAAAAAGCAGAATTTCCATTTAGTCCTTACAGCGTTGTTTTTTATGTATGATGTCTGGATAGTGCCTTTAAAATAAGGATTTTTTTGAAATATCTTTGTTTTTTAACAGGAAAAAAAGTTGAATTTAATAGCTTGTATTTCAGTTTTTTATGTTTTTCGGGAAGGAAGACGCCGGGAAAACATTTCAACAAGGACTGTTAAAAACTTTTACAGGAAAGCATCGCTTTAGCCTTTCATTTCTAACGACATTTTGCAATCTTTGTTAGTCCCAACCTACCCCATTCAATAAAGTATTAACTTCCTAAAAACGAGAAGAAATGTCCATTACTACAGAGCCCATTTTACAAGAGAACAAAGACAGGTTTGTCATTTTTCCGATCAAGCACCACGATATCTGGGAATGGTACAAAAAACAGGAGGCTTGTTTCTGGACCGCCGAAGAAATTGATCTGCATCAGGACCTGAGTGACTGGAATAACAAACTGAGTGATGATGAGCGGTATTTCGTAAAACACATCCTGGCGTTCTTTGCGGCTTCTGATGGAATTGTCAATGAGAATCTGGCGGAAAACTTCGTGAATGAAGTGCAGTATTCCGAGGCAAAATTCTTCTACGGTTTCCAGATCATGATGGAAAACATCCATTCGGAAACCTATTCTTTGCTGATAGATACCTACGTCAAGGAAGAAAATGAAAAAAATCAGTTGTTTAAAGCTATCGAGGTGTTCCCGGCGATCAGGAAAAAAGCGGACTGGGCGCTGCGCTGGATAGAATCCGATTCTTTTGCGGAAAGGCTGATCGCTTTCGCCGCGGTAGAAGGCATCTTCTTCTCGGGGGCCTTCTGTTCTATTTTCTGGCTGAAAAAACGAGGACTCATGCCCGGTCTTACCTTTTCCAATGAATTGATATCGAGAGACGAAGGAATGCACTGTGACTTTGCTGTACATCTGCATAACAACCACCTGGTGAACAAAGTTCCGAAAGAACGGATCAAGGAGATCATCATTGATGCCCTGAACATCGAAAGGGAGTTTATTACAGAGTCCCTTCCGGTAAGTTTGATAGGGATGAATGCCAAACTGATGACACAATACCTGGAATTCGTAACGGACAGGTTGCTGGTAGAAATGGAATGCGAAAAAGTATACAATGCCACCAACCCGTTCGATTTTATGGATATGATATCCCTGCAGGGGAAAACCAATTTCTTTGAGAAACGGGTATCCGAATACCAGAAAGCAGGTGTGCTGAATAAAGATAAAGATGACGAGTCGCAAAAGATCAGCTTCGATGCCGATTTTTAACGGACGGTAACACAAACAGATTATGAAAAATATTTAATAAAAAAACAGTAGCGGTATGGATGTAATTAAAAGAGACGGTAGGAAAGAGCCGGTGATGTTCGACAAGATCACTGCGCGGGTACGAAAATTGTGTTACGGGTTGAATACTTTGGTAGATCCCGTAAAAGTGGCAATGCGTGTCATTGAAGGATTGTACGATGGCGTAACCACTTCAGAGCTGGACAACCTGGCAGCTGAAATTGCAGCTACCATGACCACCACACACCCCGATTATGCCAAACTGGCTGCAAGGATATCCGTTTCCAACCTGCATAAGAACACCAAGAAGTCTTTTTCGGAAACCATGGCCGATCTCTACAATTATGTAAACCCCCGTACCGGGAAGAAAGCGCCGCTGCTGTCTGATGAAGTTTACAAAGTAGTCCAGGAAAATGCCGAAGCCTTAGATTCCACCATCATATACAACAGGGATTTCGGGTATGACTATTTCGGGTTTAAGACCCTCGAACGTTCGTATCTGCTGAAACTCAACGGTAAGATAGCCGAGCGTCCGCAACATATGCTTATGCGTGTTGCCGTAGGGATTCACCTCGATGACATGGAGAGTGTTGTGGAAACATACGAACTCATGTCTAAAAAATACTTTACACACGCTACGCCCACCCTGTTTAATTCCGGAACACCCAAACCGCAAATGTCTTCCTGTTTCCTGCTCGCCATGAAGGATGACAGTATAGACGGCATTTACGATACCTTAAAGCACACCGCAAAAATATCCCAGTCTGCCGGGGGAATAGGCCTTTCCATACACAACGTCCGTGCAACCGGGAGTTATATTGCCGGTACCAACGGTACTTCCAATGGTATAGTGCCCATGCTTCGCGTATTTAACGATACGGCCCGTTACGTAGATCAGGGCGGAGGAAAGCGAAAAGGGAGCTTTGCCATATACGTAGAGCCGTGGCATGCCGATATTATGGATTTCCTCGACCTGAAGAAAAACCACGGAAAGGAAGAAATGCGTGCGAGGGACCTGTTCTATGCCATGTGGATACCGGACCTGTTTATGAAAAGAGTAGAACAAAACGGAAGCTGGACCCTCATGTGCCCTAACGAATGTCCCGGACTGTTCGATAGCTATGCAGAAGAATTCGAGAAAAAGTACGAAGAATACGAAGCTGCCGGCAAAGGAAGGAAGACTGTAAAAGCAAGGGATCTTTGGGAAAAAATACTCGAATCGCAGATAGAGACCGGAACACCGTATATGCTATACAAGGATGCTGCTAACCGCAAATCCAACCAGAAGAACCTGGGAACCATACGCTCTTCCAATCTCTGTACCGAGATCATGGAATACACCTCTCCTGATGAGGTGGCTGTATGTAACCTGGCATCCATAGCACTGCCCATGTATATCAAAGGCAATGAGTTTGATCATAAAGAACTCTATAAAGTTACCAAAAGGGTTACAAGGAACCTAAACAGGGTTATCGACAGAAACTATTACCCGGTAAAAGAAGCGGAGAACTCCAATTTCCGTCACCGTCCCATAGGACTTGGTGTACAAGGGCTGGCGGATACTTTTATTCGCCTGAGAATGCCTTTTACTTCCGATGAGGCCAAAACACTGAACCAGGAAATTTTCGAGACTATCTATTTTGCCGCGGTAACAGCGTCTATGGAAATGGCCAAAGAAGAAGGAGCGTACGAAACCTTTAAAGGATCTCCGATCTCACAAGGTGAATTCCAGTTTAACCTGTGGGGAATAAAAGACGAAGAACTGAGCGGAAGATGGAACTGGACAAAGTTGCGCAAAGATGTGATGAAACACGGTGTACGAAACTCCCTGCTTGTTGCGCCGATGCCTACCGCATCCACTTCGCAGATACTTGGTAACAACGAGTGCTTTGAGCCATACACATCCAACATTTATACGAGAAGGGTATTATCCGGGGAGTTCATAGTAGTAAACAAACACCTTTTGGAAGACCTGGTAAACCTCGGTCTGTGGACGGAAGACCTGAAACAGGAACTGATGCGTGCCAACGGGTCCATACAACATATAGATGGTATTCCCCAGGACATAAAAGAACTCTACAAAACCGTATGGGAGCTCAGCATGAAAGATATTATAGATATGTCCCGTCACAGAGGATACTTTATCGATCAGTCCCAGTCGCTGAACCTGTTTATGGAAAATGCGAATTTTGCCAAACTTACTTCTATGCATTTCTATGCCTGGAAGAGCGGGCTCAAGACAGGAATGTACTATCTGAGGACCAAATCAGCCGTAGATGCCATTAAATTTACACTGGACAACAGCAAGAAGGCTGCTCCCGAACCAAAGCAGGAAGAAGTGCCGGCAGGAGTAGCGGCCATAATACAAAGTGCACCTGAAAACCAGCCGGTAGCCGTAGAGCCCCTGACTCCGGAAGAGCTGAAGGAAATGCTGGCCAAGTCCCGCGAAAGTGAAGACGATGACTGCCTGATGTGCGGGTCTTAAAAAGAGAAAGTTTATAAGTAAATTATAACACAACCCCGGAGAAGCTTTACCGAAGGCTTTTTCGGGGTTTTGAAATGCAGACGGATAAGGAAATAGATCGATTGTTCCGGGGAAATATCAGGAATATGTACAAATCACTTAAATTATAGTCTATGCAAAAAAAATACTACTATCTTCCCGAAAAAGTATACGCTGGTAAAGGTAAACGCCTGGCCAACTTTGTTATAGACCGGATAGTGATCTATATATTGACATTTTTGATGGGTATGCTGGCCTATATATTGTCAGAAATATTGGATATGGGAGGTTTTCTCCGTTTTGTAGAAAATATGACCACTATAGAAGAACTTTTGTTCGGAGTGGTTGTCAGCCTGATCTATTACATGGCTTTGGAGAGTACGACGGGTAGGACCATAGGGAAGTTTGTAACCAATACAAGGGTAATTAACGAAAGTGAAAAGAAAGCTACTCCCGATGAGGTATTTATCCGGAGTCTCTGTCGTTTTATTCCCTTTGACGCCTTTTCCTTTTTAGGCAGTGAAGGCAGGGGATGGCACGATTCCATACCCAAGACCTATGTGGTGGACATTAAAAAATACGACGAAGAAAAACAAATACGGGAAGGCCTGGACCAATTAGGAGCAAACACACAAGAAATATGATGCAGTGGGAAGAACTTTTGTCCCTTAGACGACAAGGAGACAAAAACAAAAGATTACGCAAAGAACAGGAAGAGACCCGTCTCGGGTTTGAGGTCGATTATGACCGTATTATATTTTCTTCTTCCTTCAGGAGTTTACAGGACAAAACACAGGTAATTCCGTTGTCCAGGACCGATTTCGTACACACACGTCTCACCCACAGTATGGAAGTATCGGTAGTAGGGCGTAGCCTCGGGAGGATCGTAGGCATAAAAATACTGGAAAAGCATCCTTACCTGCAGGAAGTGCACGGTTACAGGTTTAATGATTTCGGCGCTATCGTGGCGGCGGCAGCCCTTGCTCACGACATCGGCAACCCGCCTTTCGGACATAGTGGAGAGAAAGCCATAGGAGCATTTTTTAAGACCGGGGAAGGGGTAAAATACAAAGAATTCCTTGACGCAAAACAATACCAGGACCTGACCGATTTTGAAGGAAATGCCAATGGTTTTAAGATACTCACCGAAAGCCGGGAGGGTGTACAAGGAGGGTTGAGACTCAGCTATGCCACTCTCGGAGCGTTTACCAAGTACCCGAAGGAATCCCTTCCCAAGAAGCCGACACAGCATATTGCCGATAAAAAATTCGGTTTTTTCCAGTCCGAAAAAGATTTTTTTGGAGAGGTAGCTTCCGAACTTAGACTGCGATGTACACGCAGTGGAGAAAATGTGTCCTATGCCCGGCATCCGCTTGCTTTTCTCGTGGAAGCAGCAGACGATATTTGTTATACGATCATCGATTTTGAGGACGGCATTAACCTGGGGCTGATAGATGAAGAATATGCCCTGGAATACCTGATAAAACTGGTGAAAGACCGGATAAACACAGGTAAATACGGAGAACTGAAAACCAAGGAAGACCGGATAAGTTACCTCCGTGCCCTGGCTATAAACACACTTATCGAAGAAGCCGCACGGGTGTTTATAGAAAACGAAGAAGCTATATTAAAAGGAGAATTTTCCACATCGTTGCTGGACAAGTGCAAGTACACGGCACAGGTGAATGATATAATAAAACTAAGTATTGAAAAGATATACAAATCCGAAGAAGTGACCGAAAAGGAAATAGCAGGTTATGCTATTATGGAGAAACTTCTCGGCGTTTTTTGTAAAGCCGCCTTGCATCGGTTCCTGGGAGAAGAGACCCATTACGATAATCTCGTACTACAGCTTATACCCGAAAAATACCTTCAGGGATTCACTTCCGAATACCAGTGCCTACTCGGTGTAAGTTGTTTTGTGGCGAGTCTCACCGATGGAAGAGTGGTAGGTATTTACAATAAGATCAACGGGGGACAGATCGGTTAAGGATCAGTTATATTTGTCCAGAAAGGATTTTACAATGTCAAAATAAGCCTCCCCGGCTTCCAGGTTGAGGTTATGGGAGGCGTCCGGTATAATGTGCAGCTCCTTTTTATCTTCCGGCACCTTTTTAAGGGCAGCGTAGATTTTGTTGGCCTGTTTTAAACCTATGGCATAATCATATTCGCCCTGAACAACGAGGACAGGTTTAGTTATTACCCCGATTTCATCAATGATACTCAGGTGATTGTATTCAGGCGTATTCCGGAATACCCGGTTCACATATTCGAATTTTTGCATGACCGTATCAAATTCAGTTTTGGTGTAATGGGCCCTCTCGTAATACCCGGAAGTTTTTCCGAGTTCTACCGCTTCTTTCCTTGCCTCCTCATTGGCCCAGTAGACATTGAAACCCAGTGCTTCCGGAAATGTGTGCTTCAGGAGATTTACATCCTCAAAAAGCTGGTCAAAATTACTTTGTTCTATTTCCTGTAGTCTGGAGAGAATTTTCCTGTAACGATCTTGTTCTTCCGGATCATCCGATTTCTTCAGCAGTTCTTCGGCAAGCTCCCTTTCATGTTCGACAAGAGCAAGAATGGGATATACCCCATCTGCCTTTCCACTAACGCAGGTAAAGGTATTTATTTTCCCCTGGTGTTTTATCATATACAATAATCCGAGAGTACCGCCCCAGGAAGAACCGATGAGGTTGACAGGCCGGTTTTTGTACTTATTCTTTAAATGATCTACCACTCCATCCAGGTCCTCCACAAACTGCCCCATGTTCAGCATGGTAGAGTCCTTTTCCACATCCGATTTACCGCTTCCCCTTTGGTCCAGGTACGCAATCAGGTAATCGTCTTCCAGGTACATACGATTGAACTCATGGTCAAATCCTGAAAAAGCGCCCGGACCACCGTGCAAATTGATCAGGAGTGGTCCGTCGGCATTTCCTATCAAGCGAACATATAAATTTGATTGTTTAACGGGAATCTTAAATTCCGTATCCGTTTTGGTCTTTGTATCCGAACAGCCCGATAGGACGGACATAAATAAAAATAAAAAAAGAACAGGCAGGGGCAGTTTTGTTTTAAGTATCATAGAAGTACCTTTTTAATAATCTTTTTTTGTAAAATATGGATAATCAGGTACTAATGTACTTAATTTAGATTAAAAGCCGTTATTCTGGATCTAAACCGATTGTTAACTTACAATACAGCTTTTTCTGCCAATCATTGATCATCTTTCTGCCGGGAGCATAAACTATCTGCGGATATTGTTGTTCCGGGCATAGATGCAAAAGTAAAACAGGCTGAACAGGGAAATAAATACATGGTCCATAATCGTATGGATTTTGTTATTTCTAAGATGGGGTGCATGAATTCTGAAAAAGTTATTTTTTGAGTTCAAAAGGACTTGCCGGTAAACCGTTTTCCGAGTACAGGTTGGCCGTAGCCGGATTATTTGCCCAGGCGTATCTCACTACTACCGGATTAGAAATCGCATCGTTCCATACCTTTAGGGTATTTTTACCGGTTATTTCGGCCTTTGCCCAAACAAAGTTTTTCCCATCTGCAGAAATAGCGAAATACTCCGGGGCTTTGCCGTTACGGGTCACTAAACCTTTCCCCGCATGATCAAACGTAACAATTACATGGCCCTTTTTGAAATTTGCTTTCGCCGGAACAGGTCCCGAAGCTGTTGTCGTCTTTTCGCCATAAGCTATCTTTCCGGCCAGCAATGCCAGGCGTTTGCCGACATCTTTTTTGTTAAGAGGATGAATGTCGTTCCATTCCCCCAGATCGGTAATAACAGCCATTCCAGTATTCGGAACGGATAAGGTATTCAATTGTGCCTGTCGTAATGCCGCCCAGTTACTTTCTACCGGGGTATCGGTTTCTTCCATAAAGTTTGCCAGTTGAACATAGAGGAAAGGAAAATCGCCCTGTTTCCATGCTTCTCTCCAGTTTTTTATCATGGCAGGGAAGGTTTTATTGTATCCTTCCGGGTTTCCGGTGTTGGATTCCCCCTGGTACCAGATGACCCCTTTTATGGAATAATGGAACAAGGGAGCTATCATTTTATTGTATAATCCCCCCGGCTTCCAGCGTATAAAAGTTTGTCCCGGTGCACGGGGCATGGTGGTACCTGCCCGATATTTCCACGTACCCTTCAGATCTATGGTATCACCGGGAACAGCAAGGTAATACGGTTTATCCGGAGCAAAACCACCGTTCCCCGCATTACATACTACCCGGACCGTTATAGTATTTTTACCCGCTTTAAGTACACTGGCCCCGACATCGTATTTCCGCGGCGGGTACTGATAACCTGTAGTCCCCACCTGTTCCCCGTTGACATAAGCATAATCCTGGTCTATAATACGCCCGAGAGATAATCTTGCAGGTTTACCCGTCATATTTTCCGGAATATCCACCGTTTTACGGAACCAGACAGAGCCTATGTGATTCCCTACGGGACCTTCTTTCCAGTACCCGGGAATCTCCGTGGTGTTCCAGTCCTGGTCTTCCGTTTCCGGGCTGCTCCAGGCGTTGTTTTCTGTAAGTCCCGGATCTTTGGCATTCAGGGTCCGGTACCAGTCGGCGACGCGGGTACTGTCTTCCGTCTCTATTTTTTTAATAAGGGCATCATCCTTAAATTTTTGAAGTTCTTCATAGGCATAGGGAAATTCTTTCAGGGTTTCTTCACTCATCCAGGCCTCTATGGGTGAACCTCCGAGGGCAGCATTGATAAGCCCTATGGGAACCTGGTATTGCTCATATAATTCCAATGCGAAAAAATAAGCTACGGCAGAAAAGCCGAGAATAGTTTCCGGGGTGGCACTTTGCCATTCGCCATCTTCCAGGTCTTTATTCTCCTTTTTAAAATCGTATAGATCCGGCACCAGGAATTGTCGTATATCCGGATTTTCAGCTTCCCAGACGATTTCTGCATATTTTTCGCGGACCCTTGTCATAGAGAGCTCCATATTGGATTGTCCCGAGCAGATCCACACATCCCCGAATACGATGTTTTGTACCGTTATCCGGTTGCTTGCTTCAAATTCCATGTTATAGGGACCGCCCGCTTTCTGTGCAGGCAGGGGGATATGCCATTCCCCGTTATTATCCGCTTTAACCCCATAAGTAGCCCCGCGGAACGTAAGTTTTACGGATTCACCCGGAGAAGCCCATCCCCAGACTTTTATTTCCTTATCCCGTTGCAGTACCATATGATCGCTGATAAGGCGGGGAAGCCGAATTTGTGCGGATATGCTTACCGGGAATTGTATGAGTAAAAAAAGAATACCGAATATGCTGGACTTATTCATGGGTGGGTTGGTTTTTAAGAACTATGTAATTGTTGAATTCTATATATAAATTTATCTTCTTATAGTCTATATGACTACTAAAATACATTTTTTTTGAAGAATAATATTAGATTTGAACCGGAAGATTTCTGTTTTTCACAAAAAAGAAGGGGGATTTTTATAGTCTGATCAAATCCGGGAAGAGGTTTTAACCGGAGGGATATCCCGTAAAATGCTCAATACACAGGTTTGTAACCGGAAGTTCCGGGCAGGGAGATTTGCAGAGATTAAAGAAAAGAAGATAACGGAAACAGGGATTTTCGGGATTTGAGATACGAATAAATATTTTTTATATGAGATCAAATCCGGAGATCATCCCTCGGTCATTCCGTTGAGATTTCATAAAAAAGTCCAGGACCGTCGCAATCCTGCCAGTTGTTCAGCAAAGTATTTTCTTTGGTATTCAGCCGAAGAAATTCTTTGTTGTCCGCAGAGCACGTCCCGATTATAGAATTGCTGTCATCCGGGAAGGTAAGGGATATCCCTGTCTGAACATCGTCCTGTACCATAACAAATGTTCCCTCACCGGTCAAGGTATCATTATCTGTTACCCTGGTTTTTACAAAAGTATCATCTTCATTCAGTATATATGTTTCCTGCCACTGCATGTCTTCTCCCGTAGTTACGGAATCCTGTCCAAAAGAGCCCGTCATCTGAAATAATTTCCATTCCTGCGGATAAGGTCTGTTAAGGAGTGGGTTGTCTACTCCGGAACTGTCATCGTCATCATTCGAACAGGAAAAAAACAAAAAGGCTAAAAACACAAAATATGGGATACGAAAGTTCATGGCTTATACTACTTTTAGTGATTAAAATAATGCAGGTGAGTTGGAAAGGTGGCCATGTTCTAACAAATATCGGGCTTTTTTACCTTTTAAGTAAGAAAAAGCAGCAAAAACTGGAAGCGTATCCGGAATTATGTTTTATTTGTACCCTTATTTCCGAATAATGGGGCCGGGGGTATGATGGCGCACCCTTGTATCTTATGGAAAGTAATTGGTACATCCGGTAGAAGCCATTACAAATTTAATATTATAAACAGGATTTCACTATAAACCACCAAAACCACAACAATGAAAAAAATCTGCCTATGTATTGCCATGGGATTCACCATGCTGCAATCATGTACAACCGCAACAAAAGAAAAAGGGCACTCTATACAAGGAACCTGGAAACTCGTTTCCGGAACTACCATTCAAGATAAAGACACCGTGCATACTGATTATACCAGGGATCAGGAAATGATCAAAATCATCAATGCTACACACTTTGCCTTTTTACGGCACGATCTGAACGACGGGAAGGACAGTAGTGCAGTCTTCGTAGCAGGGGGAGGGAAGTACACCCTCAAAGGAAATAAGTACACCGAACACCTGGAATACTTTAATGTCAGGGAATGGGAGGGAAACAGCTTCGAACTTGAATACGAAATCAAGGGAGATACCCTGACCACTAAGGGAATCGAAAAAGTCGAAGCCTTAGGAGTAAACCATATAAATATTGAAAAATACATAAGAGTACCATAACATAAAACCTACCCGTTTTTAGTCATATACAAAACAGTTTTATGCGCAAACCAGTGGACAAACCGTACCTTGTTTTCTGGTGGATGATTCCGGTAATCATGGGCCTCGGGTTTCTCCATCCTCAGGAAACAGTAGATATAAATATCTATGACACCTATTGCGTCATAGCATATTTATACCTGGCTATGCTAATTTCGTTTCTGTTTGCTATTATAGGTCTGGGATACTGGGCAGTGTGGAAATGGCAAAGGAGACTATTCCGCTGGCTGAGTTTCATTCACATGGCATTTACCATCGGAGGTACTGTTTTTCTTTATATTTTGCAGTTCGTGGATTCGGGTTTACCCAAAGAAGATGTCTTTGCATATATGAGATACATGAATTGGATAAATACCATTTCCCTGCTTTTGATTTTCGGCATACTGCTGTCACAATTAGGTTATTTGATAAATATCTTATGGGCATGGTTACGGAAACCCTCTGGTGAACGAGAATAAAAATATATTTTCCCCACTGGTACCCGTTTACAAAGCATCTGAAAAACTTCCCAGAAAAATATCCCCATACCTTTTCGCTCAAAAGGAAATAATTATATTTACTTCTCCCGAACAGGGAATTTTCAAAATACACCAAAGCCAATGAAACACATACTTCCCCTGTTTTTCCTTATTCTTTCCCTTATGGGCAATATCGTTTCTTCCCAAAACGCAGAGGAAATTCGTGAATATCTTCAAAATAAAATGCAGGAGCACGAGATTCCGGGGTTACAGCTTGCCGTAGTCAAAAACAATGAAATCGTATTTTCGGAAGCATTAGGGTTGGCCAATCTCCCTTTTTCCGTGACTGCTATGAAAAGCACCATTTTTTCTATTAATTCCGTAGGCAAGGTCTTTACATCAACCGCTATAATGCAATTAGCGGAACAGGGCAAACTTCAATTGTCAGATCCCGTATCCCGACACCTTAAGGACCTTCCCGGTGACTGGAAAGACATAACCGTAAAACAATTGCTGAGCCATACCTCCGGCCTTCCCGATGTCGAAGCACCGAACGGTCTTATAGGCGGTAAGGACATGGATACTGCATGGACGATGTTGAAAAAACTCCCTTTGAAAAGCAATCCCGGAGAAAAGTTCGACTATATAAGTACCAATTATCTCTTGCTGGGTAAGGTTATAGAAAAGTGCAGCGATATACCTTTCGGGCAATTTATTCAGGAAAATCAATGGGACGTCGCCGGGATGTTTGCCACCGTTTACAGTAATTCTTCCGATGTTATAGAAAACAAGAGCCCTACATATTCCTATTACTACCAGGACAAAGTCTCGGGCGAGTATAAGAAAGGAGATCGTTTACAAGAACTACACGAAGAATTCCCCCTCGCCTTAAGAACAGATTCCGGCGTGTTCTCCAATGCCGGGGAAATGGCGCAATGGATCATAGCCCTGCAAACAGGAAAACTGTTGAAAAACAAGGAGACTATAAAAACCATGTGGCAGCCGGTGCCCCTGAATAATGGTGAGTATGGCGGATTCGGAGGTATTTTTACGGCTTATGGACTGGGATGGCCCGTGGTACAAAGAGAAAAACATCCGGCAGTTGTCCCCCTGGGCGGAGGACGGGCTTCATTCTTTATCTACCCTGACGACGACCTGGCTATCGTTTTACTCACCAACCTCATGAGAAACGGTTCCTATAAAATTATTGAGGACGTAGCCGGTTTTTATTTAGAGGATTAAAGTACTTCGTATACAAAGCATTGGCAAAGCTCTTCAAAAAAGGCTTCCGTAACATTTTTTTGAATAATTCGTCATGGAGGTAAATGACTATGATGATAAAACTATCTATTTTTTGTACCTTCCTTATATTATCTGTTTTTCTTTGTCCCGGGACTTCTTTTGCACAACAAATGACAATAGAGCCTTTCCCTTTTATTTTTACAGAAAACGATACAATAATAGCAGAAAGAGGAATATATAGGGCAACCGAAAATGATGAAGTTTCCACAGATTTCTTACCACCCACTTTTATACGATTTGGCAGTATAGACCCCGTTCCTGGAAAATTGATTCTTTACATGCATCCGGATATTGATCGTTTTATCAGGGAAAGCCGTAAGAGTAAAAGGTTCATGTACTTCTTGAAGAATCAGCAAGTAGCAGATTTTATTGTGGTTAACATACATGTACAGGACATAAACACTCTTGTCAATGATTTATATATGACGGAAGAAGGGATTTCTAGTGATAAGGCTGATAACCTTTGGAGAGCAAGACCATCAAAAATAAAAGAGATTGAATGTAAGCCCATTGTTTATGATCCTTTTTCATCAGTATATTGCCACGTGGGAAACAGCGTTAATCATATTTTGAAGCTTTATAAAATAACATATGGAAGATAATTCAAGTTTAAAAAGTACCTTAAGACAACATGATGTGAAAAATAATTTTGACCAGTACTCAAGCATTGATCTATTTATTTGAAAAGCAGTCAAAATATTGGTAAATTGAACTCATAAACCGGGGAATGTGAAATACTGAGCCAAATGAAGAGTACAATTAGCCTTAAAAACAGCATAATAATATTTGGAATACCGGCATTGCTCGTTACAACAGTTATATGCATAGCCACAACATACGAATATAAACCATATCCTGATAGTCTTGCCATAGGCATAACGTTGGATTTGTTACGTAACCATTCCAGTATTGTATTTTTTGTTGATCAGGAAAACCAGGATATCCAATAAAACGGTATTTCCGGTATTGGTGTTGGGTCTTGTTATTGGGTCCGCAATTTTACCTTCGGAAAACCAACAATACCTCAACTTCTTTAAAAGATGGATTTTCCCGGTTTTGGAATTGACTATGATATCATTCGTGGTATATAAAATTTCAAAAACAGTAAAACAATATAAATTAAACAAGGAAAAATCATCTGACTTTTTTACTGCTCTGAAAATCACCTGCTATGAAATACTTCCGAAAGCGGCAGCAATACCTTTAATCACCGAAATAGCAGTCTTTTATTATGGATTTTTACATTGGAAGAAAAGACCATTGAAAGAAAATGAATTCTCGTATCATAAAGAAAGTGGCTCAGTGGCATTACTATCCGTAGTATTATTTATGATTGTTATAGAAACTATGGTATTACACATACTATTGGTCCAGTGGAGTGAGGTATTAGCATGGAGTCTCACTTTTGTAAGCATATATTCTTCTTTTCAGATTTTCGGATTTTTAAGATCCATGTCCAAAAGACCTATATCCATTCAGAACCGCCGGTTATATCTTCGGTATGGAATTATGAATGAAGCAATCATAGACATTGCAGAAATCCAATCCATAGAAATATCTTCAAAAGATATTGATACGGATGAAGAAACCCGGAAGTTTACTTTCTTAGGAGACCTGGAGGGTCATAACATAATTATACGTTTAAGGAAAGAAAATACTTTAACAGGGCTTTACGGAATAAAAAGAAAATTTAAAGTACTGGCACTCCATGTGGATCAGAAGGAGATGTTCTATAACCGAATTAATGATGTTTTACAACAAGATAAATAAAGATCAGGCAATCACGGCACCCCTTTGTAACAGGAGCCCACCATACAAAGCATTGGCAACACCCCTCAAAAAGACTTCCCTAAAAAAAATAAATCCCTAAATTTGGATAAACAAAATCCGTCAGAATGATCTCCAAAGAAACCCTTTCCTTTTTAAAAGAACTTAAAAACAATAACAACCGCGATTGGTTCAACGAAAATAAAAAACGGTTCAAGACCGCAGAAGCAGAGGTAAAAAGTGCCGCCAATACCCTTTTCGAAATAATGAAAACGCACGATGCCGTAGACAATGTAAAACTATTCAGAATATACAGGGATGTACGCTTTTCGGGTAACAAAGAACCTTACAAAACCCATTTCGGAATTACTTTCCACAGGCAAAAGCCCGAATATCGGGGTGGGTATTACCTGCATATAGAACCCGGAAGCTCCTTTATAGCCACAGGCTTCTGGAACCCGGAGAAACAGGACCTCAACCGCATTCGTAAAGAATTTGAAACAGACGACTCCGAAATGCGGGAAATTATAAACGACAAAACCCTGCAATCCGTTTGGGGCGGGCTCAAGGGAGACGAAGTAAAATCAGCTCCCAAAGGCTTTAACAAAGAACACCAGGCCATAGACCTCATTAAGAAAAAGCAGTACATCTTCACTAAAAACTTTACCGATAAAGAAGTATTGAGCAAAAACTTCCTCGAAGAAGCAGATAAGTCCTTCCGCACCATACGTCCCTATTTCGATTATATGAGCGACGTACTTACCACCGATTTAAACGGAGTTTCGTTGCTTTAGATGATAAAAATAGAGCAAAATTTAAGCGGAGGATAATAAAAACGAGACAACATTAATTTCTCCGCTTTACTAAAATTTTAAACTACCTCACACACTGCAAATGTTCCATCCTTTTCCCCGACAGGGTCTTTTCTCCGACGACAGCAAAGCCCATTTTCAGGTATAGTTTTTTAGCTTTCGGGTTGTCTTTATCTACCAATAACCCTAATACCTGACCTTGCTTTAACATATATTCCGCAATCAGAAATTCCAGTATCCCGGACCCGATTCCCTTACCCTGCATAGCCGGGTTTACACCAATACAATCTATATAAAACTCGCCCGGCTGTGTTTCCTTTTCCATAGTCAAATCCCGGCCAAACCTCAGCTTTACCTCATCGGCAACAGGCTTTCGCAGCGTGTCCAGCAATGCCCCGTCATAAACGATGGCTACCCCTGTTATTTCACCCGCATCTTCCGCTATCCAGCAATTTTCATAAGAGTACTGGTTGCCCTTCCTGCCTACCAGGTTTTCCAGGAAACCGGTAGCCTTGTCCGCATTCCTCTCCCCGATAATATTATACGTAATGTCTTCCATAGCCAACATAATATAAGCAGCTATAACCTCAGAATCCTCTTTCTTTCCTTTCCGGATGACCATTGCCTTTTGCGGTTAGATGTTTGTGCAAAGGTAACCATGTTTCCTCGTCAGGATAAGCGGATTCCATCGTTTTCTGCCCCCATCAGATAATAGGGTATAAGTAAGGAGAACCAAAACTATTTATTTGAAAATTAATAAAATGGTGGTAAATTGTTTGCCGCATGTATCTTTTTAATCCTTTAAGATCATGCCTCGTTAAGAAACTCCCAATGCTAAAAAGTACAATAATACCATTTATCTTTACCCTACTATATATAAGCTGTGTCCCTGGGGGAAAAGAGACAATTAAAAACCTCAAAAATGTAGAGGTCCCGCCCGATTCTCTAAACACTTTTATCCGGGCCAGGATGCACGATTGGAACATACCGGGACTCTCCATTGCCGTAATAAACAACAGTGAAGTAGTTTACCATCAAACATTCGGGTATGCCGATCTCGAAAAACAACTGCCGATCACCGAAACAACCATTTTTGAAGGCGCATCCATATCAAAATCCGTTTTTGCCTTTTTTGTAATGCAATATGTAGAAGAAGGTAAACTGGATTTGGATAAGCCTTTGTACGAATATTTACCCTATCCCGATATTGCTTATGACGAGAGATACAAAAAAATAACAGCCAGGATGGTCCTAAGCCACAGGTCCGGCTTCCCGAACTGGAGAGAAAACGAAGAAGACAAAAAACTCAAAATCAAGTTTGAACCCGGCACCGATTACGAATATTCCGGGGAAGGATATCAATACCTGGCAATGGTTTTAAAACACATAGAAGGTACAGACTGGAATGACCTGGAAAAAGCTTTTCAGGATAAGGTGGCTAAACCCATAGGAATGAAGCATACCGTTTTTATCCAAACCCCATACACCAGGAAACATAAAGCCGAACCCTATGACGGAGAAGGCAAACCAATCGATTGGAAAAACAACTATTGGTATAAAAAAGACGATGGCAGGTTTGTAGCCCCTGCTTCCATACACACGGAACCCCTGGATTTTTCCAAGTGGATGATAGCCGTAATGAACAGAAAAGTGCTTTCCGGAACCAGCTATGAAGAATTGTTTAAGCACCATTCCCTGACATCCACTTCCGGAATAAATGTTTACTACACCCTGGGTTTTGTAACCGCCGACGAACCCTATAACAACACCTATTTTCACAGTGGTAATAACGATGGGTTTACCTGCTGGTATCTCATGGATGTAGATAAAAAATGGGGATACGTACTGTTTACAAACTCGACATACGGAGAAAAACTCGGCAATGCGTTATGGGACTATTTGGAAAAAGAAGAATATTAAATGTATTTTACAAAAATGATGCTTGAAAAAATGGATCAAGGAGATTTTTCCGAGATAAAAACAAAACGCCTTTTGTTAAGACGATTAGAACAATCCGATTGGGAAATAATCTCCTACCTGCGTACAGACAAAACGATAAACAGATTTGTGAAAAGACCAAAAGCCGAATCCAAAGAAAAAGCACTCGAATTCATAGAAAAAATTAACTTTGGAACAGACCATAAGACTTTTTACTATTGGTGTATATCCATAAAAGGAGACCCGACAATGATGGGGAGCATCTGCCTGTGGAATTTTTCAAAAGACAGAAAAACAGCAGAAGTCGGATACGATTTAAGTCCCGAATTCCAGGGAAAAGGTTTTATGAGTGAAGCCTTGAAAAGTATCATTGAATTTGCCTTTAACAACCTGGGTGTTGAGGTGATTGAGGCCTATACACACAGAAAGAATAACAGTTCTAAAACACTATTGGAAAGAAACAACTTCAAGTGTATTCCCGGTAAAACGGATAAAAACAATGAAGACAATGTAATATTTGAAATAAGAATTGGTAGATCATAACTACTAAAAACACAATATAAAATGGCCCGCGAAAAACTGGACAATTACTATTTGAACAAAGACGAACCCAACAAAAGCTGTTTGCTTACCCTGCGTAGTATTATTCTGAAGCAGGACGAAAACATAACCGAAACCCAAAAATGGGGGATGCCTTGCTTCTGCTATAAAAATAAGATGTTTTGCTACCTGTGGACAGACAAAAAAACAAACGAACCATACATTTTAATGGTAGAAGGGAAATACCTTAACCACGCAGAACTGGAAGAAGGCAACCGTTCCCGTATGAAGATCTTCAGAATAAATCCCGGTAAAGACCTACCAATGAAAACCATACAGTTATTACTGAACGACGCCCTGGATTTATACAGAAACGGAACCATTAAGATCAAATGAATACCTGAAAAAGCCTTTAAAATGAAAAACAATACATCCATCCGCAGGATCGTACCCAACATATATTCCGATAACCTCGAAAAGAGCAAACAGTTTTATACCCGATTCCTGGAAATGGAACTGGTTATGGACATGGGCTGGATACTCACCTTTGCCTCTAAAGAAAATCCTACGGCACAGATATCCGTTTTTGAGAATACCAAAAAAGAAACGCTGAACAACACCGCCATATTCCTGTCTATAGAAGTATCCGATGTAGATCAACTCTATGAAAGAGCGAAAAACCAGGGATGGGAAATCGTATATCCCATTACCGACGAACCCTGGGGCGTAAGGCGTTTTTTCGTAAAAGACCCCAACGGAGCAACTATAAATATCTTAGAGCATTTATAAAACTTGTCAAAAACTTTGGTGTTCGTTTGCAAGGCCCATTAAAGGGAGACTGTCGCAAGTCTCCCGACCTATGACACTCTTTACCTGGCCGCCTATACAAAAACTATTTGTTTGAAAATTAATGAAATGGTGGTAAATTAGCATTGTTCAGAATTTCGATCTAAAAGATAGAAAACAAGTAAAAATCCAATGCGGGAAGATAATATGGTAAGATTCCGCAGGCAAACAAGTCACCATATATAACGAAAAAATGAGAGTACAAAAAATCATATTAACAATCCTGATTTTAGGGCTTATCGGTTGTTCTAAAAAAGAGAAAAGGATAACCATAAATGGAAAAATCGATGGAAAGTATCCTGAAAAAGTTGAATACATACCCCCAATTGATGGAAAATGGTTTTACGGAGGCAAAAAATCCATAACGACTGATTCTGTCGGGGCGTTTCAAATAAAAATGGATATAGAGAAACCATTATTTGTAACCATATATGTTCCGGGAAAAGCAGGTGGTGTTTTGCTGGTCGAACCCGGCATGACCTATGATCTGAAAATTGAATTAGAAAAAAATCTAAAAAAATTCCGGATCATGTCCAAAGACAGTATAGCCCAAAACTTATACAATACTTTACCAAGTCCTGAATTTTTTATGTTGGGTTTGAATGAATTTTATAAGGATTCAATTCCCTCGGAAATATCCGCAAGAATAGAGACATTTAAAGAAAATGAGATGGCCAGGTTCAATACATTGTTGGAAACAAATGAAATTTCAAAAGACTTTTATGAATTGGCAATATTAGACAGAAAAGTCTATTATTCTGCCTTGGAAGCTGGCGCTGCTGCAATATTGTTGCGAAAGCTTCTCACTACAGAAGATACAAAAAGAACAGAGGAACTTAAGAATTTTTGGAACGAAAAAATCGGAATGTCAAAACTAAGCGGGTTAGATTATGCCCGCTCCCCCTGGTTTTATGCTTTAGTCTATAATTCCCTATGGTATAACCGATACGCATCAGAAAAACCCGATTCCGATGGTATGATAAAAATGTATGAAACAGACAAAAGACTAAAATACAATATTGACGAACCCAAAAAATATCTTAAAGGAAAAGAACTTGAATATTATTTAGCTTCGTATATATTCTTAGAAAGCTGGCAGACAAAAGACAACTCCAAAGAACCAGTTGAAATGTACGAAAATTTCAAAAATGAATATCCCGATAGCCCTTATAATACAAATCTCGCTTCAGCCGTAAAGCCGATTATCAACTTCCACAAAAAACTGGAAAATACACCACCCAATAAAAAAGTACACATTATCAAAAACTATGAAAACGTTAACACATTCGATGAGCTAATAAAAAAACTTAAGGGCAAAAAAGTTTTCGTGGATATATGGGGCACGTGGTGCGGTCCTTGCAAAAAAGAATTTGAACATAAAGAAACGTTGGATGAACTATTGAAATCTAAAGAAATTACCGCACTTTATATATGTGAAGGAAGGAACAGTAAGGAAAAGGTGTGGAAAGAAATGATAAAATTTTACGATTTGGAAGGGCAACATATCCTGGCAAATGACAAACTGGTTGCAAACATAATCGATAAGTTTGGGAACTACGGTCGTTTCGCTTACCCTCGATATTTATTGGTGGATGAAAATGGAAAAGTAGTTAATCAGCATGCCAGCTATCCATCAAAAACGAAGCAATTGGAAAAGGAAATAAATGATAATTACATCTGGTAAAATGGAATAGCCATAATATCCTCCGGCGTTTGTTTGCAACGAGTGCTTATCGTCCCAGAATTTGTAATCCTTCATGAGAAGGAAACTTGTCACACTCTTCACCTGGCGGCTTATACAAAAACTATTATTTGAAAGTTATTGAAATGGTGGTAAATTGATAGCATTAAGAATCCTTACCCTTTACCAGAAACTAAAAAGCGGAAAAACGATTGTAGATTTGGCGTAAAGAATCACATTGGTTGCATAATAAGATAAAAACTAATAGCTTTATATACTTTTAATAATTAAGGAAATAGTATGAAAATAATAACAACCATACTTTGTCTCCCTGTTACGGATCTTCAAAAGACACTTGATTTCTATAAGGAAGTTTTTGGTTTTAATGATGCACAAATTGATGATGATATGCTGGCACTTGAACTTCCGAATCTCTCTCTTTTTCTTATGACACAAGAGAGCTATGAGTCGTATACCAGGAAAGCGAACCGCGATGCTCTCATGCCTGGAATCTCTGCACCGGCTGTCATAAGTTGTGCAGTCAAAACTAAAGAAGATGTAGACCAGGCGCTCAGTAAGACTGAGACGTATGGAGGCTCTTCCGCAGGGCCGGCGGAAATTGATTCTGTATCGGGAGGATATATCGGGTATTTCACCGATCCGGACGGACATCTTTGGGAGCTTGTATGCCCCCATCAAAAATAATTTAGGCGTATGTAATCAGCTGCACTAAAGCCTGTGGTGTTCCTTGCAACGCCCATTCCCTCTGTTGTGGCAAGCACCCGTACCGGACATTTTTGGAACTGGCATTTTCCTGTTTTTTCCATGATTCCATCATCTTATTTTTTTAACATTTTTAATTATCTTTAGAGAGATGAAAATAAAACCAATCCAAGTTGAAAAATGCTAAAAATGTATTTCATAGAATAAGCTACCTTCAATACCTGTTGTATGCGATAGCGCTGTTTTTTCTACTGAAAATTTATTACGATATTTTTTTTGTAGAAGATAAGGACTCCGTTTTCAGTGATGTAAATAAGGGCCTGATGTTTCTCGGTCTCGGAATTAGTTTCTGTTCTTTGCAGGATACCGGTAAAACCCAGAATAATTTTTCCAAACGGATATGGGAAAGTTCCAAAAAAGGTAAAGTGGCATTAATCGTTCTGTCCCTGGAAGTATTATTTTTTCTCCTGTTAGGGCTGTCCGGACTATTTATTTCAAAAAATGAACTTTTACAGGAAGTATCTATGGGGCTTATTGTTTTAGGTATAGGAATGATAGGAATTTTAAAAGTTGCTATAGAAATGCATGAAAATCACCGGAAGTCTTAAAAAAATCGTCGCATATATGCCTGTCACACCCGGTGTTTGCAACGCCCATTAGACCGGGAGCCTTCCTGCCCTGTATATACCCCTTATAACAAACCCCTTTTCACTCGTTTGGATAGAGTAGAAAAAAGCGATAATAGAAGAACAAACCGATGCCGAAAATGATAAATAGTGAACTTGCCGGGATTAAAAAAATGATTTATGACAAATGTGCACTTCAGGTTTCCGGATTTAAAACCGAACCGGAAAGTAAAGACTACGAAGCCTGCCAATTTCAACTTAACGGGCTGAATATTATCTGCAGAAACGCAAAAATAACACCTAAAAAAGCCGGGCAGTTTGTAACATTCTGGAAACGGAACGGAAAGGGCCCGATTGAACCATTTCATGAAACAGATTCCATGGATTTCTATGTCGTAAACGTTCAAACCACAAACCAGCTGGGGCAATTTGTATTCCCCAAATCCGTGCTTATCAAAAAAGGAATAATTTCAACTGACAAAAAAGAAGGGAAAAGAGCCTTTAGAGTTTATCCCTCCTGGGATGTTACCAACAACAAACAAGCAGAACAAACCCAAAAATGGCAACGCAACTATTTTTATGAGATCAACAATTCAACAGATCTGAAACGAGTAATAGAACTATATAAAAATAAATAAGACAGCAAAGATTCCCCCCGGCCATCACAAGTTTCGCGGCTTATGCACGCTTCATCTGCTTATACAATAACTATTATTTAAAAGTTATTGAAAAGATGGTAAATTAATGACATTAAGTATTTTTGTGTCTTCATCTGAAAAAAACTAAGAATGAGACCAGAAGAAATAAAAGATTACATTACCGAAAACTTTGAAGGGATTCATATTATGAAGTCAGGCGGGGACACCTTTTTTATGCCTGGTAAGAGCGCTAAAATGCCATTTGCAACAATAATTACATCCGATAACGAATATGACAACGTATCCGATTTGGACCGGGATGGATTTTATCGCTTCAACCTAGGTATTGACAAAAAACAATATGAAACCCTGTTTAAAGATATCCCGAAGAAAAAAGGAGTCGGCGCCTATTTGGATTCAGACATAGATTTTACCGAAGAAGATAAGATATTACCACATCCCGTATATAGCTCTATGTATTGGGTTTGCGTTGTTAACCCGTCTAAAAAGACATTTGAATCTTTAAAAGAATATCTGGCTATAGCTTATAATAAAGTATCAAAATAATTGTAATGTTTCCCCCTGGTGTTCGTTTGCAATGGGTGCCTATTTTCCCCGGGCACTCCCTGAAAACCTCTATTATTTCTTGTAAATATCCATCTCAAAAACCTCCCAAAAGCCCCGATCGGGGCTTTTGTTAAGCAGTCATAAAATGTTGGATTTTATGGAGAAAGGAAGTATATTGTTGTAGGAAAACAGTCTGGCCCCTTTATTTTACCACGGTTTTAGCACAGTTCTTTCCTCGAAAAACACAAAAACATACCCATATGAAACCAACACTACGCAAACCTGCTTTAATACTTTTTCTTTCCGTGCTCTTAGCTTGTCAGAAAAACAAAGAAACCCCCGGGTTTTTGATAACAGGTACAATTAGCGATAACTACAAAGGCTATATTTACCTCGACTATAATAATACTGTAGACAGTGCCCTTGTAGAAAATGCTTCTTTCCGCTTTAAAGGAAAAGTCCCGCAACCACTCGAAGCCCATTTACTTCCCGGGTCACCAAAATCAGGAGAAGATATGACGGTATCCCCGTTTATGCTTGAAAACAGTACTATAAACATTGCACTTGAATATCGTAAGTTCCGGTACAACGGATCAGAAATAAAAGGATTTGATGTAGACAGCATCAGTGGTTCCACCAGCCAGGAACTAAAGGAAGATTTCGAAGCTAAAATGAAAAACACCTTTCATCAGGAAGAAAATGACAGCATAAGAGAAACCATACTTTATGAAAACCTTTCGGAGTTTATAAAAAACAATCCGCAATCGGTATTGAGCGGTATGAAACTTGCTTTCCTGAGCAATTTTTATGGGTACTTAAACAGTAACGAGTTACAGTATTTACAGGAACAAATGGATACGGCTTACCAGGATAAAAAGGATTTGAAAACCATTACAAATATCATTAAAAGGAGAAGGGTACTGGATGTAGGAAAAACCCCGCCTAAAATTATACTTCCCGATCCCGATGGAAAATTAGTGGATAGCGATTCCTTGCGGAGCAATTATGTTTTATATGAATTTTGGGCGTCCTGGTGTCGTCCATGCCGGCAAACGAACCCCGGTTTACGTAAAGTTTACAATGCTTTTCATAAAGACGGCTTTGATATCCTGGGTGTTTCCATAGATAAAGACCCGGACAAATGGAAAACCGCCATACAGGAAGATGAACTCCAATGGATACAAGTCATAGATTCCCTCAATGAGACAGATGAAAAATATCACCTCACTACCATACCGTACAACGTATTACTTGACAAGGAAGGCAAAATTATAGCGCGAAATGTTAAACCCGAACGGTTAAGAGACATCCTTACAGAGAAACTCCAATCAGGCATACAATAACTTACATAGCTATTCTCTCTCTGGCGCTCGTTTGCAACGAGTGCCCATCGTCCCCGGGCGTTTGCAACGCCCTTTTTAAAAAATATGATCCAAAAAAACTCCAATGATGTTCAGATCAATAACCCGTTCCATTTCACTTTTAGTCGTCGTATCCCTTTTTTCTTGCACTCAAAAAAACACTATTGAGGCACATATAGAGGGGCTTGGCAATGATACCATACTCATTGAATATGTTGATTTGTCCAAACCATTTATAGGAAAGCATAAAACGAATCTACGTTATACAAAGGATACGATTTTTGCTGAAAATGATAAGTTTATTTATAACAATAAAGTAAACAATCCGATAATAATGGAGATAACCCCTGTACATGGGGGATATAAAAAACCCGGTGGTGGTGAAAGAAGAGCCAGTACCAAAACAATTTTTTTACAGGTGTCCCCGGAAGACAAAATAAAAATAGAAGGTAAAGCCGAAAAGTATTATATAGATTACACAGTCAAAGGGTCCCGCATCAGTAGAGAATATAGTACCCTAAGGAAGGATAAGTTACCCTATATAATACAAAACGATAAAAATTATTTAATACGGGATACATTACGATTCCATAAAGCAAAAAAAACAGAAATCGAGAAAGTAACCAATGCCATCAGCAATACCCGTAAATTAATAAATGATATTGATCTCCGATATATTGAAAATAATCCCGATAAAGATATTTCCGTTTACCTGTCGCTCCATTACGGCAAATTACACCAAAACCATCAAAAGTTTACCCATGAGGTTCGTAATGGGGTATTTAAATCGTTCATTGACCATGAAATTGCCCGTGTAGAATATTTGGACCAAAAACAAAAAAGAAAAGAACAAGGAGAAATTTCAGAAGGTAAAAGGGCACCGGACTTTACATTAAAAAACATAGAAGGCAACCAGTTTAATCTCTACCGATCCAATGCGGAATACGTAGTATTAGACTTTTGGGGCAGTTGGTGCCTACCCTGTATACAAGGTTTTCCCCGGATGAAAGAATATTATAAAAAGTATAAAAGCCGCGTAGAATTCGTAGGGATTGCATGTAAGGATAAAGAAGATAGATGGATACGGGCAGTTCAACAACATGGTGTTCATATATGGACACAACTATTAAATGGAGCTGCCCCGGCTTCAGATGCCTCATTAAAATATGCAGTTCTGAACTATCCTACTAAAGTTATTATAGACAAAGAGAAAAAAATTATTGGAGTTTTCGAAGGAGAATCAGACGATTTCTATACTACATTAGATAAATTGATGAAATAAACAGGAATGACCGATCTTGATCCTCCCCGGGCTCGTTTGCTATGAGTGCCCGCCGTTCCCCACTTGTACAATGTAAAAAAACCGACAAAATGAGAAGATTTACTATATTTTTTATCTCTATTATTTTTCTTTCCGGTTGTAAAAAAGCAGAAAAATCAGAATGTATAGAATTGGATTTCATAAAAGAATATCCTCAACAAGTGGTAATTACAAGATTTTCCGAGAATTTTGTGGATGATTACGACACTATTCTTATAAACAAACCAGATGAACGAAAAATAAATTTATCCATTAAAAGGCCCCAATATCTATATCTTCAATTACAAGGTAAAGTACTTCAACTATATGTCCAACCCTCGGAACATTTAAAAATATCAAAAGAAAATAACAATTACGTTTTTGAAGGAACATCAAAACAAGAAAACGGATTTATGGAGGAGGTCCTATCCAGTGCAGACCTGAAAAGTAAAGCATGGAACTACAATAATCCCTTTGACGATTTCAAAAATCAGGTAGACGATTATTTTAAGACCAAAGATAAATTGTTGGCCGACTACATCACAGAAAAAGAAAACAAGCACTTTTATAACCTGCAATTAACAGAGAACAGAGCCTTTAAGAATATAGTATATCTGGATTATATAAACCGGAAAGACAGTTCCCAAAAAGACAGTCTGTTTTTTCAGTATTTTAATAAAGATTTAATCGATTTTCAAGCAATGAAACCGTATTTAGAGTCCTCCTTTTTAAAATCATTTTACGGAAAAATGGGTGTTGAGTACTTCCTGAAGAAAAAATATCGTGAAAAATTGAATGCGGTAAGAGAAGAGCAGGAACTTTATATTTTGCGAGCAAATATTATTTCGGAGTATTTTCCACAGCCCATAAAATCTATGTTAATTTATAACGACCTGAAATATTACCCATTAGAGTTTGAATATTTTCCCGATTCATTGAATTTAACGCCGCCGAGGGAGATGTTCAATAAATACAAAGCAGCATTAAATGAAGAAGCATACAATACATTAATGTTGCAGTATGATTTATCCCAAAACAAAAAGAAAGCCTATGCACAAGGAGCGGTTGTACCCGAGTTCACATTTAAAGATCAATCATGGAATGATTTCAAATTTGACGTAAACAATTTTAACAAAATGATTCTTTTAGACATCTGGGCAAGCTGGTGTAAACCCTGTATTGTCAAATTTCCGGAAGTTAAGGCCCTGGAGAATAAATATAAAGACCAATTAACTGTTATTTCGGTTTCAGTGGATGAAGATACCACAGGTTTTAAAGAAAACATTAAAAAACTAGATGTTCCCGGAAGCTTAAAATTATATGTTACCAATGGATTTCAAAGCTCCTTTGCAGAGCATTTTCAAATTAAAGCCATACCCAGGTACATATGGATAGACCGAAACGGAAAAATATTGAACGCCAATGCAAACCTTTCAGATGTAAGTAAATATTTAGAATAGATCCGTAAATAAACACGGTGCACAATAAGTTAAACCAGGTAGAACCCCCTGGCGCTCGTTTGCAACGAGTACCCATTGTCTCCCCCGCATGTGCAATGCCCATAGCTCCCTACTACGCCAAGCCCTTAACTGTGGGTAGTAAGCTGATGACGAAACAATTCAAAAAAAAAATAAGTTATATTAGCAATATGAATTTGAGAGAGTCTATAAAATATAAAATGGCGGATTTCTTATCACTATGTAAGTCTCATAATGTGAAAAACTTATATGCTTTCGGTTCTTCAATAACTGACCAATTTAATGAAGATTCAAGCGATATAGACTTATTGATCGAAATTGATAATGATGACCCGATTGAACGGGGAGAAGACTTGATGAACATCTGGGATAAGTTTGAACAGTTCTTTCAGCGGAAAGTCGATTTATTAACAAACACTTCAATTAAAAACCCTATTCTTAGAGAAAGCATCGATTCAACAAAAATTTTAATCTATGACGGAAAAGAACAAAAAATATCTAGCACTTGATAGACAAATTAAAAGAAAACAAAAGAAAAATTAAATGATATCAGTAATAGTCACATACAAAATCAAAAAGGAATTTGTTGAGCGAAATAAAGCAAATATTGAGAAGTTCACAAAGGATTTTGAAAAACTGGACACATCCCAATTCCAATACAACGTGTTTACTAAACAAGATGGATTGACATTTGTCCACCACTCTTTATATAAAAATGAACAGATTCAAAAAGACTTGTTAAACGTCCCTTCTTTTCTGGAATTTCAAAAACAAAGAGACGAAATTGGACTGGACGGAAAACCCGGAATCGAATTTCTTGATCTAATTGCATCTTCAGACAAAAAATGGGAAAAATAAAAACGACACCATAACACGAGCTATAAGTAACTTCTTGATCACTTTGAAAATTCCGAAAGAATTTTCAAAGTGATGTGTATTTGCAGAAATTCTTAATCCGGATAAGTTATCAGATAATTTTACGATTTTCCATATGTAGCTAAAAAAGTATTATTTCCCTTCAGTTTTTTGGGTAAACGTATGGACCTTTCCGCATGTATGGCCTGATTTTAAGTACAATAAGGAACGAAAAAGATTAAGCGGGTTCTATTTTAATTTTAAACGCCATGTGGCCTGAACCTTTCCCGATTTTCCGAGTTTATCCAATTGTTCGGGAGATGCTACCTGTAATAATTTTTCAGAGGAGCTTAATTTGGAATAGTCCGGAATGTATTCCTTATCCAGTACAAAACCATTATTGAAGAAAAATTCCTCCGCCTCTTCAAAACTTTCGAACATCTGGTTGGTTACATTTTGTTTACTAAAAAACCGGTCCCATTTTTTACCCTTATCAGAACCAATCTGGCCAGGGTTATGATTAAGATAAATGTCTGCCGTTATCCAATATCCCTGTTGTTTTTCGAGGTGTGTACGAATAATTCTGCACAACTTGTTTTTCTCTTCTTTAGAGAGATAAACCAATAAGCCTTCATTAATAATGGTTAGCGGACGGTTATTAAAACGGTCGACAATAGCTTGAAATTGCTTTTTATCTAAGGCATTTAATGCCGCATAATCAAGTTTACCCTTTAAATATGTTTTTTCAAATGAAGAAGCAATTTGTTTTTTATAGGATATAATATCAGGTAAATCCGTATCTATATAATGTATCTCAGGTTTGGAGTTTGCAAACTCTAGTCCCCGGTAATTAAATCCCGATGAAAGCTCTAATATATTTGTACCCGAAATTTCTAAAGCCAATTCATTAACAGAATAATATCTGTTCTCAAAATGAACCACACTTGCCCAGAAACCAAAATCTTTATTTAAGGTTCCCGTATTTTCATCTTCATTCAACAGGACTTTGACAGCCTGTTTTGCAAACGGAATCTGAGTATGTGCCTTAAACTGCATTAAAGCTTTTGCCGATGGACTAATGGATTTAAAATTTCTTTCTTTGCCCATTTTTATTAATTTAATTAGTTTCTAAACTGCAAAACTAAGCAGCATATACCCTTTTAAATTGTAAAAACAGGACATTGGATTATTCAATGCGGTTAAAATAGTTCCCAAATTCATTTATTGATTTCAAAAACTGATTTGGTGTTTTTCCCGTCACTTTCTTAAAGGAATGAATAAAATGAGCCTGGTCATAAAATGTCAAATAGAAGGCTTTCAGGGCTTCTTTGTCTTCCTTACAGTCTTTCTCTAAAAGATTATGAATATATTTAAACCGTATTGTCTGAGACCAGGATTTAATGTTCTGACCGACGATCTCTGAAAATGTTCTGTTCAAATGTCTTTTTGACCAATTCGTTTGCTCACAAAGCTCAGCCAATGTTATTAATCCCCGGGAGTCAATAATTTTTTGCGTCACCTCTTCTACTATTGGTTCTTGGATTTTAGGAGTAGCTAGTTTTGAAATGAGAAACTTCTGAAGCACATATATCTTGTCCTCATTACTATAGGCGTCAAACATTAGCTCTTTTAATATCCTCGTTTCTCTGTAGAATATATGTTCCAGGTCCAATACCAGGCTCTTGGTGTCTATAAGGTGCCCTTCAAAAAAACGATACGCTCCTGTAGGATTAAAACTAACACCCAAAGAAGTCACAGGCTCCGATCCCTTTAATGTTAAAGCACACGATTGTTGTCCGATGAATGTAAAATTGTCCGAACAGGTTGAATGAATAAGACCATTTTGTGAAACCGTTTGGTAATCACCCTTTAAGGTATAGATCAAAGTGATGTTTCCCGATGGAACAACCATCCTCAAATCATCAGCATCCATATCGTATGAGCTTTCGAAAAGCCATATTCTATGAATGAAAGGCTGTAGTACCGGATGTATT
Organism: Sinomicrobium endophyticum; assembly: GCF_052983315.1. Taxonomy (NCBI): domain Bacteria; kingdom Pseudomonadati; phylum Bacteroidota; class Flavobacteriia; order Flavobacteriales; family Flavobacteriaceae; genus Sinomicrobium; species Sinomicrobium endophyticum. The sequence goes on along the minus strand of NZ_JBRKIS010000043.1, from coordinate 225,235 downwards.
TTGAATAATTTTAAATTCACTTTGCCCAATAATTTGACCGGAGATTCTTGAACCCCGATATGTGCCCCAACGGTTTTTTGCTATGTCAAGTGCGGGATTTTTAAAAAGGTTTAATTTTCCCGTTAACGATGTGTTTGTTTCGTGTCTGGTGCTCGTTTGCAACAAGTACCCCCTCGTCTCCCGCATTTGCTACACCCTTCCTGAGGCAATATAATATGTTCCATTCATTGTACCGTAGTATTGCGTGTTCTGCCTGTCAAAAATATCACTTTTATAAAGAAATCCCCTCCCTTAAAAACCAAAACCAAGGTGGCTGAGTGCTTCTGCCTTCAGGCAGAAACGTACCGAAGCCCCCTGGTGCTCGTTTGCAACGAGTACCCATTGTCCCGGGCGTTTGCAACGCCCTTAACCATTTAAGTAAAAGAAAAAGACCAATAAAAACTCCCCGCTTTCAGGTGAAGGCGCCGTACTCCTTTTTGGGTTTTTAATTCAAGTATATTGCCGGGGAGATAGCCGTCCCTTTTATCATGTCTTTATTTTATACAGGAAAAATCTTTATATTTATACACGCAACCTACTCCCGGTCTTATTGTATAACTACAAAACCCAAATGTAATATGGCAACTTTTCTTTCCAAACTTTTTATCGACGGATCAGAACTGACCGTTCTGGATTGTTCCTTTACCTTTGAAAAAGGAAGTGATAACAACGGCAAACCCTCCACAAGGGCTATGGGAGGGCAGATCAGCCTGCTTCTCGCCGTTAACAAAGACGATTCCTTATTCGGATGGATGCTGTCCGATACCATGACCAAAGACGGTAAAATCATCTTTTACAAGGACAATGCCATGGCAAAAATGCAGGAACTGACCTTTAAAAAAGTCTACTGCCTTAAATACGACCAGCGTTTTAATGCAGACAGTTCCAGTCCCATGCAGGTAGAGATTGTTATCTCTGCCCTGGAGGTCACCTATGGAGCATACACCTATAAAAGTAAATGGCCCGGAGTATCTTCCCTGAATTAATGTTATGAACAGGATTGTACATAAACTAAAATGCCGGCAGTTAGAAAGGTACGTAAAGCAAAAGCTCAAAGACGTTATCAAACAAACCGTAGACCATGCCGTTAGGAACGAGACCGTTTTTGATATAGAACGAAAGCTCAAAGGCAATATGATCATGGCCAAAAAACATATTGTCTTCAATGCTTCCACACATTTCAAAAGTTTAGGTTTACATAAAAAAGAGATCGCTGCTTTTGTAGACTATTATTTTGCCAAAAACTGGGAAAACGAGTTGTGGCTATACATAAATAAGTTAGAAGACGAAGCGCTGTTATGTTTAATAAATGTTATAGAGTTAGATGAAGTAGTCGTTTATGGTAAAAGGAAAACAAAACCTGTAAAAGCCGAAATTGCTATATCTCCCAAAACGCACAGTGGAAAGTTTGAACTCACTGCAGTCACCTATATTGGAGTTAATGGTCATTCCCTGGGAAAACTGGAAATAAAGGCTCCTATAAATGAAATAACAGGATTTTGGCCTTATCAATTCACTTCTCCTGTTTCCATATCCGGAGGGGTGTCAGCCAATAACCCCCTTAAAGCCAACAAGCCGGATATAGAAGTGATGGCAGCTACCGTCGGGAAAATTAATTTTCATGTAGAGCGAAAAGTAACAACGTTACAGGAATTATTTAATGGTTCATTAGAATCCACAAGTGCAGCAGCTTTGATTAAATTTGCCAGGTTTGAGGCCAGGGATTTGCACACACAGGAAAGAATATGGAGTGCTAATACTTTGGGAGGAGGCGTGGCTACTGTAGGATTATCGAATTCAGTTTCCACTGTCAATTTTACTATGGTACCTTTGGATGCTAATGATTCCATATTAAGAGCTGTAAATGATACCACCCTTAACGGAAGAGAAGAGCTTTTAAAAAAGTATAAAATAGATAGAGATTCTGCCAATTCCATTAAAGAGGATATTTTATGGCGTGTGAAACAAGAACTTAAGAACAAAAAATGAAACTGATGAAATGAAAAAATATTTAATTCTCATAATTTTTTGTTTCATAGGTTGTCATAATTCTACCAAGGAGTTAGTCGCTATAAGAGAAGGAATAGAAATTAAAATGAAGGAATGGGATGTTGAGAGCGAAATTTCCTTAGCGGAAGAAAAAAAAATGTCCGTAGATGATAATGCAAAACGATTAACCATTCTCATTAACCTCAAAATTGACAAGGATAATAATTATAATAGCGAATTCGTTACGGTACTTGCCGACATGATTAATGAATCTTTTTATCAAGAATTCGAGAGATACGAAGAAATAATATACAATTTCAGTTTTGAAGGGCTTGTAACCCTGCCCAATACAGAACCATTTTCTGTAGAGGACTATAAAATATCTATGAAAAGGGAATTTTTGAAGGAGAATCATCAAAAATTTATTGAAAGCCCGCTATATCATGATTTTGTTGAACACACTATTAAAAATATACGAGCACCAGGAGTTCAAAAAATAGATGCTTGGATCAGGTTTTTATCTAGCGAAGAAGTAGATTTAATAGATTTCAAAGGAGATTTTTGGGATTTGATTTATAAATACGCTGAGGTGTGTAGTGGTCATGGTACTTCGGGTTCTCCAGTCTATAATTTAATGGTCGTTGGTAATGCTGCTTGTGATCCGGAAAATGAAGATGCCATTTCTCCGGAAAAACTATACTATTATATAGAATCCTGTAGTTTAGATATAAACCCGCAATGGATAAAACTTCCTTTAGAGGAAATGTTAAATAAGCTTAATACTCATTTTGCACCAAACGAAGAATAAGCAAAATATCCCTTTAAAATTCCCCGCCTCAAATGAATCTTGCCCGACGCAGGATAAAGAAAATCCCCTAGACTCTTCGGGAAGGGTAATAAATGATATATTAATAAATGGTAGATTAGAGTTTTTAAATAAAAGAGGAATAGGTGAAGATTCATTAAAAGTTTTGGAAGGGAAAGGGAAATTATATTTGGATATGTTAGATATAGAAATTAAAAAATGAACAAAACAATTTTAATCTTAATCCTTCCCTTACTTTTTTTATCTTGTCAGAATACTGTTAAAACCGACACAGATATTTTAGCTAATGAGATGGAAAAAAAATTACATAGCTGGAAACTCATAAACCATATATCCATACAAGAGAAAGATCAAGAATTAAGGATTAATATTGACTTCAAAAAAGATAAAGAGAAATCTTTAGAGTCCTATTTTATAGATCAGATATCCAATGAAACAGTGATAGCAATGCTTGGATATACCTTCTTTAATACATTAAAATCGTATGATTCTGTAAGCTATACATTAAGCTTTGAAGGAGGAGACATGAATGATCTTAAAATAACAGGAAATAAAGAAGTCCTGAAGAAGAATTTTGACAGGATAAATTCCTCCCCAAAACTTTATGGATTTATTGAATATGCATTCAAAAACATCCGCAGTGTAGATGTTGCCCGTGCCAATGTGTGGTTAGAACTATTAAATAACAAATCGGAGATTTTTAATTTTAAAGGGAATTTTTGGGGTCTATTGGAAGACTACGCTTTAGCTTGTGAAAAACCGAAAGAAAATCTTCGGGCTATATATCTTTTTATTGGCTTTACAGGATTAATACGAGACCCCGACAATCCAAAACCCGATGACATTAACCAGGAGAATTTATTGTATTACCTGGAGTCTTGTGGGTATAGTCCCGGATTAACTAAACTGCCCCTCCCGGACTTAATGGATGCCTTAGCTAAAATGTATGAAAATTAACCCCTGGTGCTCGTTTGCAACGAGTACCCACTGTCTCCTGTATTTGCAATGCCCATAAAAAACACCAGTTATTTCTTGTAAATATCCACACCAAAAAACCTCCCAAACTCCCCATTATACTTGCCGTTACCACTAAAAATGCGTATATTTACTATTCCTTAAACTATAACACATATTACTATGAAAACGACTTTGCCCGTATGGTATGGTGACGGTATTCGAAAGAACTGTAACGCTGTTATAGGCGTAGGACACCTAACCTCTACGGGCTTTAATATTCCTAAACTATAACATATATGAAAACCTTAGATTTCGAAGCGTACAAAGACACGCTCAAAACCAATCCCAGTGGCGAAAAGTATGTAGAACTCATGGTAGACAGCTATGAGACCCTTGCACTCCTGCGCTACTATGTAACCCATGCCATTCAGCTTATCGCCGAAGTCCACGAACATCACAAACAAGACGATGAAATGGCCTTTTCCCTTTACTACCTGACCCATATTCTTAAAAGTACCACGCCCTTAGGAGAGTGTTTCGGTATGGATAGAACGTTAGACACATAATCATAAAAGGACAAAAGCAGACAAAGCCCCGGCACGGGGCTTTTGGTATTTTTAGAAAGTATATTCACTTAAAAAGACAAAACAAAAAAGGCCCTTCCCTTCATCCCGATGATTAACAGGAGAAGTGAGGTGCCCGAGCGAAGCAACGGAAAGGAAAAAGGCATTATAAAAACCCAAACCAAGACGGCAGAGTGCTTCTGCCCCCAAGGCAGAAGTGTACCGAAGCCCCCCTTTGAAACCCATCCGTACAAAGGAAAAACAAACGCTCCTGGTTGTTTGCAGCAAAGTACCCCTCCTGGTAATTTTCTGTTTGTAAATTCCTAAAATGGTATTACCTTGTTAGACAATAAGACCTTAACCGTGAAAAGACTTGCCACCATATTCCTCATATTCCTGTTATTCTCTTTCTCAAAAGATCAGCCCGACTGCCACGAACGCTCCGTGCCATACTGGGCCAATAGTATAAACAGCAGGATAGAAGGAGAAAATATAACACTGAGAAAAGCCTTTAAAGAAATTCAGGATACAAAAAGTAATATCCAACCCGCTAACGGATTTATAACCCTGAGACTTCATATCTCAAAGACCGGAAACCTATGTGACATAGAGACCTTTCAAATTGATGAAGATTATAAGGACACAAAATTCAATGATGGAAAATTGGCGGAGGAACTAAAAAAAATAACTAAAGGACTAAAGGACTGGAAAAGAGATAAGGACTTTAAGACTTATAATCTTATTCGGTTAAAGATAAAAGAAGGAAAAATTGAAGAGATTTTTTAAATACGGACTTATTACCATAGGCATACTTATACTATGTATTAGTATAGGAATAACCATGTGGTGGAATATCAAGAACAACAGAGAAAAGTCGAACTTTTTAACGGAGATAAACCATTTTGAGATGGCCCTGCAATACAACCAGGACAATAGCCAGGCATGGGTGGAACGTTCCATTCCCTATAATAAGGCTGGAGATTTCCAAAAAGGATTTGAATACCTTGATAAAGCCGTAGCCTTAGACCCCGTTGCCCATTTAGGCTATCGGGGCTGGATACGGCTCCGGAAAATGCGGGACTATGACAAAGCATTAATGGATTTTGAGAAACTTGATAGTTTAACACCAAATTTTGTAGATGCCCCGTGGGGTGAAGACATCGATTTTTTACGTGGAGAATGTTATTTCGGAAAGAAAGATTATACCAAAGCCATTAAAATGTTTAACAAGAGCATAAAAAACCAGGGAGAAGACTGGGCAGATATTCAAACCTTTGTGTATTTAGGGCTTTGTCAATACGAACTAGGTAATTATGAAGAATCAATATCCGGATTCCATAGCGCATTAAAACAATCCGATAAAGTTTGCGAAGCCTATTTCGGATTAGCCAAAGCCAATCTGAAAATCGGAAAAACAGAAAAAGCCAAAGAGTATATACAGAAAGCAGAAGACAATATCGCATACAAACGAGATGATGTATATAACGAATTCCTCAATGAAATCTATCTTTCGGAAATTTTGGAATTTAAAAAACAACTAAACAATTAAGATAAAGGCTGCCTCTAGCACTCGTTGTAAATAAGCGCTAGAGGAGATTTGAAAGAACTGTAACACTATTGCATAGGATAATTAACTCTCCATATGGGACTAAAATATCGCATATGAAACAAGTTACGACACATTTGAAAAAAGACTACATTTTTAAATCCGAAAGATTGGGGTTTCGTAATTGGACTATAAACGACTTGACGGAATTTGCCAAAATAAATGCCGACTCAGAGGTTATGGAACACTTCCCAAAACCATTGACCGAAAACGAATCATTGGAATTTATCAAAAGAATGCAAACACATTATGAGAAAAACAGATACAATTATTTCGCAACAGAAATTTTAGAAACAGGAGAATTTATCGGATTTATTGGTTTAGTTGATCAAGATTATAAAACGGATTTCACTCCTGCTACCGACATAGGGTGGCGTCTGAAAAAAAGTGTCTGGGGACAAGGATTTGCAACCGAAGGTGCAAAAAAATGCCTTGAGTTTGCATTTAATGAGTTAAAACTCGAAAAGGTGATTTCAATTTGTACAGTCAATAACCATAAGTCCGAAAATGTTATGAAGAAAATTGGGATGGTGGAAAAAGGCAGATTCAATCATCCGAAATTGAAAGCATATCCGGAATATGAAAAATGTATCTGTTATGAAATAAACAAAAACCTATGGTAGCAAAGTATCCCTCCTGGTCATTTTTATGAAAAAAACAAATTATAAAAACCCAAACCAAGGTGGCTGAGTGCTTCTGCCCCCAAGGCAGAAGTGTACCAGGGCAATCAAAAGGATGGCCCTCTTAAAAAAGCCCAAACCAAGGTGGCTGAGTGCTTCTGCCCCCAAGGCAGAAGTGTACCGAAGCCCCCCCTTTGAAACCCATCCGTACAAAGGAAAAACAAGTGCCCATTACATGAAACGACACAAACAAACTGAAAATGAAAATAATTAAAACGAAGCTTCCTCAAAATTCCATACTCAAGTATTCTTACAAAGAATACAACCACATAGACAGTTTTCAAGGCGTTCTTAATGACATTGAAAATAAAGTTACTTCGGCTGACGTAGGAAAAGCCTTTTTTTCAAGCGGGCCAAAATGGATGGCAAAACTATTCACAATCAGAAATAAAATAGTTTCCATTTTTGGGTTAAAAACTTCGGGCGATATTACAAGCAGGGAAAGAGAACTGGAAAACTTCAAATGTGAGCCAAACGAGCAACTCGGACTGTTCAAAGTGTTTGCCAGGACAGAAAATGAAGTCATTTTAGGAGAAGACGACAAACATTTGAATTTCCGGGTTTCCCTATATATAGAACAAAGACCAGACAGAACAAATGAGAAAAATCTAACCATTTCAACGGTAGTAGAATTTAATAACTGGTTTGGACGATTATATTTTTTACCCGTTCAGCCTTTCCATAAACTAATCGTTCCTGCAATGCTGAAAGGAACTATCAAGGAATTAGAAAAGCAATAAAAACACGAAACAAAATCAATCAGAAAATGCCCGTAACCGGCGCTCGTTTGCAACGAGTGCCCCTAAATCTTGTCCGACACAAGATGAAGGAAACCTTTATCCCCGTCCGGAGGACCTATGAAGAACAACTAAAAATAAACAGATGAATACGTATAGCAAAAAGGAGTTAGAAGAAGCTAATATAGCCATAGCTTCTTTAATCCGTAAATGCGAAAAAGCTAAAACAACATTAAAAGAGAACCCTTCCCAACAAACATTACTTGAAAGACGTATTGCAGCTTTGCGTATTTCAATGGGGCTTATTGAAAAAGAATTATCAGAAGTAACTAAAAATGCAAGATAAAAAAAGCATCCGGGGAGGTATTTACGGTTAGTTCTTTTTTGTGGAAGGGGATTATCAGAAAATTTGCGTACAGTCGTACAACTGCGTTAAGCATATTTCCTTTAAAAGCCAAAAGTAAGGAGGCTAAGTGCCAGCCACAGGCTGTTATAGGAAGCTATCGAAATAGAATAACTCCAAAGCTTACTCTGGTTTAATTCTCACTATTTTATTGCCCTTCATAACAACGAGTTCACTTTTTTTCTCCTTTTTGAACTCAATCAGTCTTTCGTAAACTTTTTCCAGGCCTTTTACAATTTTGTCCTGTAGCTCTATTTGCTTATCTCTTTTAGTCATAAATTTTTTTTAATCGGTTAAACTCTTTTTCATCAAAAACCAATATGTCTTCCTGCTCTATCTTACGGGCTATAAGCCTGTGTTTTCCAAACGAATTATCAAAAATAAAAGTGCTGTCTACAATATCCAGGTAAATATCAAAAAGGTTTTTAATCCCTTTCCGGTATCTTCGTTCTATTACTTTTTCCGGAATATTATGGCCGCCTTCCATTACCTTGTCCTTACACGTTCTTTGGCCAACTTAATATTATTAAGCCAAAAAAACAAAAGTGTCACGGTATATCCTTTCTCTTTAGCTTTTAAAATTTTATTCTTGTAACTCCGTGTTGATAGTGTCGTCTCAAAAGCAAAACTTTCATCATCTTCCAAAAGTTCATTAATTCTATTGACCATGATTCTCCCGGCTTCAAAAGAAACTTTTTCCGGTTGAAAAGGAGAAAGCCCCTTTGCAATCTCATCGGCATTGACAAATTCCTTACATTGAATAATTTCTGGTAAAATTGTATAAGAAGCCGTTGTTTTACCTGCTCCGTTACACCCCGCGATTATGTAAAGATTTTTATCTTTCATTTTATACAAAGTTAAACTTTTCTTCGGATGAAAATTTACTAATGTGTATGTGATAGTATTTATGGTACTGTAGCTTCATTAGGTTTTTCAGCGTTTTACCGGGTAAATGTTTATTTATTTGATTTTACAGATGAAGTTAGTAATAAGCCGCGGTTCAATACACTCCCGTCATCGTCGGCGTACTCCGCCCACTATAGATATCGTTTTTATAAAGAATGACCTTCTTAAAAAAAGCCCAAACCAAGGTGGCTGAGTGTCCCGAGCGTAGCTCGGGATGTGCCAAAGCCCAGGTTTCCCCAAAAACCCACTTTTAAGAAAATTTTAATATCGCAGCACGCGACTTTTTTATATATTGTAATCAGTTTTAACCATCTGCATGCAATAACTAAGTTAAAACCACCTGATCTCTACATGAAAGTTTTAATCTGGTAGCTAAAAGAAGCAACCGGATGAAAAACACATTCATGCGAATAACACCAAGTACCGTCCCAATTACTTCCGGACGTACATACATTTAACTTTAAATTTTTAATATTATGAAGTCAACTTATGAAACCGGCCATGCCAGGAACGTGGCCAATCTAAGCAAACTCATTGCGCAGATCGCAATCTACGACAAGTACAATCCGCCTGTAGAAGCACTTACCGTAGAAAATCTCACCAAACTCCATGACGAGGCCAAACAAAGTATAGACGAGGCCGAAACCAGGAGGGCGGAAAACAAAGTCGCCATTCACCACAGGCAGGATGTTTACCAGGAGCTAAACCCCTTCTGTACCAGGATAGTAAACCACCTGGACATCCTGGGACTGAGCAACGGGATCACAGACCGTGCCCGTTCCCTGAACAAGCGCATACAAGGTTCCGGAACCACCAGGAAAATAACCGCCGGAACCGATGAGAACGGAATGGAAGAAACCATTACCGGGATATCCACTTCCCGCCAGTCCTACACACAGCGGGCAGAGCATTTCTCGCAGTTACTTACCCTTATACAAACCGTAGACAACTATGGCCCTAACGAAGAAGAACTGCAAAAAAAGAACCTGGACAAGCTGTTGGCAGACATGCACAACGCCACCGCCGAAGTAGACCGGAGCGAAGCAGCGCTTAACAAAGCCCTTCGCCATCGTAACCAGTTGCTCTACGGCAAGAACACCGGGCTGTACGACCTGGCACAGAACGTCAAAAAGTACGTCAGGTCTGTCTACGGCAGCAGTTCCGACCAGCATGCCAGGGTATCCGGCATTACGTTCACTATGGTAGGCTGAAAAGTCCGTACCATTAAAACAGAGCTGCAAACATTGTAGCCTTGTTTTTCTCCCCCTATACAACCTCCAACCAGAATATTGTTTTGCACTCCCGGCCTTAGATAAGGAACAGGGTATAAGAATTTTTGTCTTCCTTAAGGCAAATCAATAGCTTATCCCTGCAAACAACATATCTATAGCCGGGAGTTTTGTTTGGATACCTGTGGACAATATTCCTGTAGCTACGGATATGGTTTTAGTACCTGTGAGTAATATTCTTGTGGCTGCGGACATGGTTTTAGTACCTGTGGATAATATTCTTATGGCTACGGATATGGTTTTAGTACCTGTGGATAATATTCTTGTGGCTGCGGATATGGTTTTAGTACCTGTGGACAATATTCTTGTGGCTGCGGACATAGTTTTAGCACCTGTGAGTAATATTCTTGCGGCTGTGAATATAGTTTTAGCACCTACGAACAATATTCTTGTGGTTGTAGATATGATTTTAGTACCGGTATTTTACAATTCCCGTTCCATAACCACAAAATCATGGCCGTCCTTAAAATAGGTTGTATCCGTTTCCCTGAAACCGTAGCGTTTATAAAAAGCAGCAGCACTCCTGCGTGCATTGCACCGGAGTCCCCGGGCATTTTTCGCCCGGCAGAAGTCAATAATATAAGAGAGCAGGGCAGAACCGTAGCCCTTTCCCTGTTCCGAAGTATCCGTGGCGAACTTACGGAACTGGTAATGGCCGTTTTCCCGCTCAAAAAGCGAGATCACCGAAACCAACCGATGGTCCGGAGAAAACAACCCGAAATGAATACCGTTCGCATCCTCTTCCAGGATAACACTTTCCGGGGACATCTCCGGGTACATCACCCGGTGGCGCATAGGCCACGTATGCGAGGCCGGTATCTCTTTAATATAAAAGTCCTTGTTTGCCATATAAATTCCGGCAAATATAATAAGGATATACCAATCAGGTCTCGTTATCGTAAAAAGGACAGAAAAAACACAGCATACACGTATACCCTTAGCGTAACTATTAATTCTTACCGGTATTCCATAAAAAAAGCTCCCGTTCAGGAGCTTTATACCGTACTATACACTAAAACATATAATTGAGTCCTACACCCAGTAGCTGTTTTAACTGCAACCGCGGGCCATAGGCAAAAGTCTCGTTCCCGCTTAATTGCAGTTCCCGTGTTTTTATATCATTGTCATAAATAAGGTGCGCCCCTATGTTCGCCTTTACATATTCATTAACCACCAGGTTGAGGTATAATTCGAAATTGATATCCACATTACCGAAATCGTTCAGATAATCCGTGTAAAGAGTCACCTTGTTAACAAGGTTCATATTTTTGTATATCTGGGTTTCGTATTCGTTTGTGACCAGGATACCCACTTCCGTCCGGGTCTGCTTTCCTTCCCGGATAATATTACCATCATCGTCATACAAGGCCTTCTGTACACCAAAAGCCCCTGAATTTGCCAGGTCCTGGTCCAGCACATAAGTAGCCTTTTGTGTCACCGGTGAAAAATAAAACTGGAGTTTTTTATCCGTTGGCGAATATCCCGCCCCGACACCGAAGGTAAGATAACCCGGCGCCATGAATTTAGATATGGGATTGTCCCGGTCCGGGTACTTATAACCATCCGTAAACTGCGTCTTAAAAGTAAATTTGGCAGAATAATACCAGTTCGATTTCGGACTCGTACGATAACCGTACGTACTGTTCAGTTCTATCACATCATCCGATTTTCTCAGTTTCTGGTCTTCCTGGGAGTTAAGCCCGTATCGCATGATAAGCTCGTTGTTCCAGCTTACATTCCCTCTTTTATACCATCGGACAAAGTTTGCCGACGAAATTCCCGTAACCGAGTTGTTACCCCCGGCGTTCCAGTTAGAAAAAGCCACCTGGCTGAGTACAACGCCCATTTCGTTTTTCTTGGTCCAGTAAGATATAGGCTCCGGTAGTGGTGGCACAATACTCTGTAAACGTTTGACCCTTCTGTAAGAAGTATCTTTCGGAATGTGTACCGGCAGCGAATGCACACCATACGACGAAGTATTTAAAGGCGTAAGGATTTCCTGCGCCCCGAGCGAATACATACAAAAAACGGCTGCAATTAAAGAGACGATCTTTCTCATTGTAAAAAACAAGGTTTTATATTTAGATTAGTGTTCCCCGGGGTTACACCGCGATAAAAAAACAGGGAAAACACACACGTACAGGTCTCAACGGCTTTCGACCCTGTGGTATTTCCTGTGCCGCTGCGAACGGATTCGGATTGGCTTTCTATCTCTGGTATCATACCGGGCTGGTTAGGATTATTTATTCCAATATATGGCAATTAAATGCTGTAGGTTGTTTTTTTAGTCTCAGGGCATTGATATTCATATATTTATAAATGGCTAATATATAAAAATGTAACTTTTATAGTAATTTAATTACCGCTTCCCGTATCAGCCCCGGGCTTATACCGGCGAACTCCTGCAGTTCACTTACCTTTCCCTGTTCCGTAAAACGGTCTGGTATCCCCAGGCAATGCACAGTCTTTTTATACCCGTTGGCAGCGGCAAATTCCAGGATTGCACTTCCGAACCCTCCCGAAATGCACCCGTCTTCCACGGTAATTAACGCCCTAAACCGCATGAATATTTTATGCAGCAAAGATTCATCCAGGGGTTTTACAAACTGCATGTCGTAATGCGCAACCCTATCTTTCTGATCTTCAGTGAGTCCTTCCAGGGCAGGGAATATGTTTCGGGCAATACTTCCAATAGTTAAAACAGCCACATCCGTCCCCTTTTTAACCATTTTTCCCTTACCGATCTCTATTTCAGCGAAAGGTTGCCGCCATTCCGGCGTAGTAGCCCTCCCTCTCGGATAACGGATGGCAATAGGGTGGGGAAGTCCCAGCTGGGCCGTGTACATCATATTCCTCAGGTCCGTTTCATTTGCAGGAGCATAAATAATGAGATTCGGAATACAACGCAGGTAAGCCATATCAAAAACCCCGTGGTGTGTAGCCCCGTCTTCACCTACCAGGCCCGCGCGGTCCAGGCAGAAGATCACCGGGAGGTCCTGTAAAGCAACATCGTGGATCACCTGGTCATAAGCCCGTTGCAGGAAGGTAGAATATACATTGCAAAAGGGGATAAGCCCCTGTGTGGCCATTCCCGCTGCAAGCGTCACCGCATGTTGTTCCGCAATACCAACATCAAAAGCCCTTTCCGGAATCGCTTCCATCATAAACTTTAAAGAACTTCCCGTTGGCATGGCAGGAGTAATCCCCACTATCCTTTCATTTCTCTCCGCCAGTTCCACAATAGTATGCCCGAAGACGTCCTGGTACTTCGGCGGATCTTTTTCCGAAACAGGTTTCGGAATGATCTCCCCCGTAGTTTTGTTAAACCTTCCCGGGGCATGATAGCGTACCTGGTCTTCCTCCGCCTTTCGGAGCCCCTTGCCTTTAGTAGTAATAACATGAAGGAATTTAGGCCCCCGTATATCCTTTAACCGGGAGAGTTCCCGCAATAAAGCAGGCAGGTCGTGCCCGTCTACAGGTCCCGTATAATCAAAGTTCAGTGCTTTGATAATATTGTTGCGTGCCAGTTTACGGTTTTTCTTTACCTGTGTCAGGTATTCCTTTACCGCCCCTACGCTGGGGTCTATACCAATAGCATTATCGTTGAGTATAATAAGAAGGTTCGCATCCGTAACCCCCGCATGGTTAAGCCCTTCAAAAGCCATTCCGCTCGCAATAGAAGCATCCCCTATAACCGCCACATGCTGTTTCTCCGTTTCCCCCTTTAGTTTCGAAGCAATGGCCATACCCAGTGCTGCCGATATGGAAGTAGAAGAATGTCCCGTGCCAAAAGTGTCGTAAACACTTTCCCCTCGTTTCGGAAAACCGCTGATACCGCCCAGTTGGCGATTGGTATGGAAAATCTCCTTTCTGTCCGTTAGTATTTTATGTCCGTACGCCTGGTGCCCCACATCCCATACCAGTTGATCGTCGGGTGTGTTGAACACATAGTGCAGGGCAATGGTGAGTTCCACTACACCCAGGCTCGCTCCCAGGTGGCCCTCCTTTACCGAAACAATATCAATGATAAAATCGCGCAGTTCCGCTGCCACTTGCGGCAGTTGTTCCGCATGCAGCCGGCGCAGGTCTTCCGGTATAGTGATATGATCTAACAGTTTTTTTGACATGACGACACAAAAGTACGAGATGCGTTTGTATTTTTGCAGGTATGACAGACACTTTTGACGATGTTTATTTTATGAAAAAGGCGCTTCAGGAAGCAGAAGCAGCTTACGAAAAAGGAGAGGTCCCGGTAGGAGCCGTTATTGTAATAGACAACAGGGTCATAGCCAAAGGACATAACCTTACCGAAACCCTTACCGATGTTACAGCTCATGCCGAGATGCAGGCCATTACCTCCGCTTCCAATTTCCTGGGCGGAAAATACCTGAAAGGCTGCACCCTCTACGTTACCCTCGAACCCTGCCAGATGTGTGCCGGGGCCCTGTACTGGAGCCAGATATCCCGCGTCGTCTTCGCCGCTGCCGATCCGCACCGGGGTTACCGCGCTATGGGAACATCCATGCACCCCAAAACACAGCTAAAAGAAGGTATCATGGAAGCAGAAGCATCCGCATTACTGAAAAAGTTCTTTAAGGAAAAGCGGACTTGATCCCTTGCCGGACCCAAAAGAACCAAAGGATAAAACTTAAACAGTTTCTTATATTAAGAAACCGGGAGATAAAGTTTAAAAAGTTTTGGAGTTAATAACTTACAGGGGAAATCCCGGAAGGAACAGGGAAGATAATACTATAGAAAGCAAATTTGTCCGGGCATAAAATACGACAATAGGAAAACAACCAAGAACTCCCAACTCACCAACTCCGAACTAAAAAACTCCCCGGCTTTTTCATCGCATAAAAAAGGCGTTTACTGTCTCGGTAAACGCCTTGAATCAATCAAAATAAAATATATATTATCCGATTACCTGCACTTGTGCGGCAACCATCCCATTTCGTCCTTCTTGTTCAACATATTCTACTTTGTCTCCGTCTTTGAGCTCAACACCTTTCAATCCTGTTACGTGTACAAAGATGTCTCTGCCTGTTTCGTCGTTGGTAATGAATCCATAACCTTTAGATTCATTAAAAAATTTAACTGTTCCTGTCATTGTAAATTGTAAATAAAATTAAAGTGACAAATGTAGGATTTATATGAATGCAAAAGGTTAAATAATTGTTTTTTCTTGAAAAAAAATTATTGATTTTCAGCATTTTTGTGGTTTTCGTCGTCCTTAAATATGCGGAATTTACTTATATCTCTGCCCTTGTAACGGTGAAAGAGAAACAGTGGCATAAGCACAAAAGCCATAGCAAGTACAGCAAAGCCAATAATGCGATTACCCAGGTGAGGTTCTTCTTTCCATATGAAGAAATAACCCGTGCCAATTGCGGCAACAAGTATAAAAAACAGTATTCGGATGAGGTTTTTCATAATAGTATAAAAGTTACGGTTTTATACGCATTTATGCAAAGATATGCTTTTAAAGGCAGGGCAAATACATCGAAACCCATTTAAACTTTTTTTCAGTCCCGGTACTTATCCGGAGAAAAAAAACAAACTCCGAACCCATCAACTCCAAAACTAAAATATATCCCGGTCCCGGTTTTTTCCTTAACGTGTGGTAAAGGAAATAAGCTTTCTCCGGTAAGCCGTGAGCAGTTTGGATTTGGATATGAAGCCCACATATACATTGTTTTTTAGTACCGGCAGGTTCCACGCGCCACTGTCCTGAAATTTTTGCATGACCTTCGTCATATTGTCTTTCTCCAGGTGAATGACCGCGGGAGGATCGTGCATGACATCCGAGGCGGAAACCTCGGTGTAGAGAGACTGGTCGAACATAATAGGACGAATATCGTCCAGCAGCAGAACACCTGCCAGGGAATTGTCCTTTTCATTGAGCACCGGGAAAATATTCCTGTTCGATTTAACCACGGCCTTGTGAACTATATCCCCCAGTTTCATGCCGGGGTAAACCGGGACAAAGCCCGTTTCGATAACTTTGTCTATATCCATAAGCGTGAGTATCGCCTGGTCTTTGTTATGCGTAATGAGTTCGCCTTTTCTGGCAAGTTCCATAGTGTACACGGAGTGGGAAATAAAATATTTGGTAATAGAAAACGAAATGGCCGAAGTTATCATTAGCGGAATAAAAAGTTCATACCCACCCGTGAGTTCCGCAATAAGGAAGATTGCCGTGAGCGGTGCATGGAGTACACCCGCCATGAGGCCCGCCATACCAACCAAGGTAAAATTACTTTCCGAAACCCCCGGGTTATTCAGTCCAAGGACATTAATTATTTTAGCCACACAATGTCCCATAATACTCCCCATAAACAAGGTAGGGGCAAAAATACCTCCCACACCACCGGCACCGAATGTGAGACAACTGGCAATAACCTTAAAAAATACCAGCCCGGCAAGGAGGACAATAACCACCCATACATTATCCAGGCTCAGGTTAAAAAAGTTGTTTGTAAGAGCCTTTTCCGGGTTTCCTTTTATCAGGTTGTTTATCACATCAAAGCCCTCACCGTAGAGCGGGGGAATAAAAAACACTAAAATACCTATGCCCAATCCACCGATCAACAGTTTACGGACAGGCGATTTGATTCCGTCAAAAAAACTATGAGTCCGGTGATAAACTTTTGCAAAATATATAGACACCACCCCGGAAACCGCACCGAGAATGATAAAAAAAGGAACATCTTTAATCGCAAACCCCTCTACGATCTGAAAGGGCAGTAAACTGTCCGAGCCGAAAAAGAAATACGAAGTAATTATGGCAGATAGAGATGCCAGCAACAACGGAAGGAGGGAGGCCAGCGTTAGGTCCAGGCTGAAAACCTCAATAGCAAATATAATTGCAGCAATAGGAGCTTTAAAAATAGAAGACAAGGCGCCGGCGGCCGCACATCCTATCAGAAGTGTACGGTTTGCCTGGTTCATATGGAACATACGGGCTATATTAGAACTTATAGCTGCTCCCGTAGCTACCGTAGGACCCTCCAGTCCCACAGACCCACCGAAACCCACAGTAATGGGTGCCGTAAGTATGGAACCGACCATCTGGAACTGTCGTATGATTCCCTTTCTTTTGGATATGGCATACAAAGTAGAAGGAATACCGTGACTTACCGGGTGCCGTATAACGTATTTTATAATAAGGTACGTTATACTGAGTCCTATAATAGGAAAAATAAAATAAAACGCCTGGTGGTAATATTGTACCAGGTTACCCTCCAGCATATGCTGAATAAAGTGCGTGAAGTTTTTAAGAACCACCGCACCCATACCCGAAGTAAAACCTACAAGTACACTCAATATAAAGATAAACTGACGTTGGGAGATATGTTTGGCACGCCATATCAAGAACCTGGTGAGTAATGATCTTTCCTGCTTTGGCATTTTACCTTGTTCCACCAAAAGAAAAAACTTAAGACATTAATATTCCGTTACTGTGCCGGAGACACAAAAGAAAGTGCAAAATTAAGTACATTAATACGGTTATTCCAAGTTTTTTACAGATCAAGTGTAAAAGTTACGGAGTTTATGAGTTGGTAGTTCGGAGTTATTCCCGCATAATCATCCTGTTCCGTACCCTGAAAATCCCGTTTTCCCATATTGCTGTGAAATAACCCACTAACCAACTCCGAACTCATCAACTCCCAAACTAATGCACTCCCAAACTAGCAAAAAAATCCCGTTCGGGCTGAACCTGAACGGGATTTGTTCCTTTTAAATTATAGTTTCGGACAACTTTTGCAATGCGTTTTGCCCTTCTTTTTGTATTTCTTGCAGCACTTCTTTTTCTTTTTACCACATTCCATATGGCAAAGCATGGCCAGCTGTGTGTTGCTAAAGTGCGTTCCTGCGGCATCTCCTTTGTAACTCTGCATCTGCTACTTTAAATTAATTCTAAATAAGTGCAAATATAGAATAAAATCCGGAATATTACATCCGGAATTTCGGGACTGCCTGTTTTCCGGGAGTTTAAGATCCGGATTTGATCACCAGGTTCAGTTCGTCCAGTTGTTCCTGGTCTATAGGTGCAGGCGCATTGATCATTACATCCCTTCCCGCGTTGTTTTTCGGGAATGCGATATAATCGCGTATGATCTCCTGTCCGCCGAGTATGGCTACCAACCGGTCAAATCCGAAAGCAATTCCCGCATGCGGAGGTGCTCCGTATTGGAAAGCGTTCATCAGGAAGCCGAACTGTGCCTCTGCCTGTTCTTTGGTAAAGCCAAGCAACTCGAACATCCTGCTTTGTAATCCCGCATCGTGGATACGTACCGAACCACCCCCAATTTCATTTCCGTTGAGAACAAGGTCATAAGCATTGGCCCTCGCTTTCCCCGGATCCGTGTCGAGCAGTGTTATATCTTCCGGTTTCGGAGAAGTGAACGGGTGGTGCATGGCATGGTACCGCCCGGTTTCCTCGTCCCATTCCAGCAACGGGAAATCCACAACCCACAATGGAGCGAACACATCCGGTTTACGAAGGCCGAGACGCTCGGCCATTTCCATACGAAGTGCACTTAACTGTGTCCTTGTCTTGTCCGTTTGTCCCGCCATAACCAGGATAAGGTCTCCCGGTTTCGCCCCCGTAGCCTCTGCCCATTGCAGCAGGTCCGCTTCACTATAGAACTTATCTACCGAAGATTTAAAAGAACCATCGGCATTATATTTTACCCAAACCAGGCCGTTAGCCCCGATCTGCGGACGTTTTACCCAGTCTATCAGGGCATCGATCTGCTTTCGCGTATATTCCGCAGCATCCGGAACGGCAATTCCCGCTACCAGTTCCTGGGCGTCAAAAACATTGAAGCCTTTTCCCTTGGCAAGCTCGTTGAGTTCCCCGAACTCCATTCCGAAACGGATATCCGGTTTGTCATTACCATACCTTCGCATGGCTTCGGCATAGGACATCCGCGGGAAAGTATCTACATCCACACCTTTTATTTCCTTCAAAAGGTACCTCGTCAGGTTTTCAAAGACCTGAAGGATATCTTCCTGCTCCACAAAGGTCATTTCACAGTCTATCTGCGTAAATTCAGGCTGTCGGTCTGCCCGTAAATCTTCATCCCGGAAACACTTTACAATCTGGAAATACCTGTCCATACCCCCAACCATAAGCAATTGCTTAAAAGTCTGTGGCGATTGCGGCAGGGCGTAGAACTGTCCTTCGTTCATACGGGACGGCACCACAAAATCGCGGGCACCTTCCGGAGTGGATTTGATGAGATATGGAGTTTCCACTTCTATAAAACCTTGTTGCGAAAGGTAATTCCGTACCTGCATAGCCACATTATGGCGGAAGATAAGTTTGTCCTTTACCGGGTTTCTCCGGATATCCAGGTAACGGTACTTCATGCGGATATCCTCGCCCCCGTCCGTGTTGTCCTCAATAGTAAAAGGCGGCAGGGTAGCTGTATTCAGAATGTTCAGGTCGCTGACCAGGATTTCAATATCTCCCGTAGGGATGTTCTTGTTTATAGATTCCCTTTCGATCACCGTACCCGTAACCTGTATAACGAATTCCCTGCCCAGGGTCTTTGCTTTGTCAAAAACATCTTTCGGGGT
The DNA here is from genome assembly GCF_052983315.1 of Sinomicrobium endophyticum. NCBI lineage: Bacteria > Pseudomonadati > Bacteroidota > Flavobacteriia > Flavobacteriales > Flavobacteriaceae > Sinomicrobium > Sinomicrobium endophyticum. The sequence goes on along the minus strand of NZ_JBRKIS010000043.1, from coordinate 205,652 downwards.
TCTCTCTTCATCAAAGATAAGCTGGGTTATGCCGTAACGATCGCGGATGTCTATCCATATCATAAATCCCTTATCGCGCGTTTTCTGGACCCATCCGGCAAGGGTAACTTCATGGTTTACATGAGAATTCCGCAGTTCTCCGCAAGTATGACTTCTGTACATTGTCTATGAGTTAATTAGTGTCTCTTCATCCCGTTCCGGAGGAGGTAGCTGACATACATGGAATAATCAACTTCCCTGTCCTTTTTTCATTATCCCGAAACCGGGTTGCAAATGTAAGAAGATATCTGCTTACGGAAAGGTCGGATGCATTGATTTTTATACGTAATACAAATGTGTCTTGAGTACGTTTATTTAATATTGTTAACTATAATATTTAACAGTCGTTATATTTAATGTTAATTTTTTATTAATTTGTTGCTATGTAATTTAAAAAACAACATTATGAAACCAACATTATGGAAACTATTTTTCTTGTGGACCATGGTTCTTACCCCAATAGGAGTCATGGCACAGGGCGAAATAAGCGGAACGGTCAGGGAGACCGGTTCGGGACTACCACTGCCCGGGGTAAATGTCGTTGTTAAAGGAACAACTACCGGAACGGTGACCGATTTTGACGGGAATTTTCAAATAAGTGTTAATACCTTTCCGGCCACACTTGTTTTTTCCAGTTTGGGGTATAAGGCCCGGGAACAGGAAGTTACCGGAGCTACCGAGATACATGTGGAGATGGAAGAAGATGTTATGGGACTGGAAGAAGTAGTGGTCACAGGACTCGGAACTTCCATAAAGCGAAGTAACCTTGCCAATGCCGTCTCTACCGTGTCTTCCGAAGAACTTGTCGGGACTACGGCGCAGACCACTCTCGATGGCGCTTTATACGGAAAACTTACCGGGGTTAACATAACCTCTTCTTCCGGTGCCCCCGGGGGAGGAATTGCACTCAGGTTACGGGGTATTTCATCTATTATCGGGAATAACCAGCCTCTTTATATCGTAGATGGAGTTTATATCAACAATGCCGAAATACCTTCCGGTTTGCGTTTCGCCTCAGGGGCCAACCAGGGCAACGAAGAGAACTCATCAAACAGGATTGCGGATCTCGACCCTAACGATATAGAAAATATAGAAGTGTTAAAAGGTGCTTCCGCCGCGGCGATTTACGGAACCCGTGCCAATGCCGGGGTGGTTATTATAACAACCAAGAGAGGAAAATCCGGTAAAACAAAGATCCAACTCAGCCAGGATACCGGTTTCAATACTATCATCAAAAAACTTGGCATGCGTAACTGGACAGCAGAGAGGGTAGAAGGAGATTTCGGAGCATCGGAAAGGTCCTTATATGAAAATGCAATAGCTACAACAGGCCTTTTTGATTATGAAGATGTTATTTACGGAGAACAGGGATTGATCAGTGATACCAGGCTTAGCGCCAGCGGAGGAAATGAAAAAACAAATTTCTACATAGGAACATCATACAGGGATGAAGACGGGATTATTAAACGAACCGGGTTCGAAAGGTTTTCCCTGAGAACAAATATCGATCACCAGATTTCAAAAACATTCAGTATTTCATCATCCTCCAACTATATAAGGAGTAGTTCCAGCCGTAGTTTTACCGGGAACGAGAATGACGGCGGATTGAGCTATGGCTATAATATGTCTTTTACCCGCCCCTGGATAAATCTTTTTCCGGACGAAGAAGGGAACTATCCCGATAACCCTAATGCTGCCGGAAACCCGGTATTTGTCAGGGACAAAGCGTCCAATGAAGATAAAAACAACAGGTTTATTCAGGCTTTGAAGGTTACGACAAATCTGTATAATGGAAATGCGGATAGAGTACGGGTGATTTTGAATGGCGGAGTTGATTTTCTGGCTAATGAAACTAACGTATATGTTCCGGAAACACACCAGGCACAACGAGGTGGCCAAAACGGATTTATTGGAGTGGGAAAAAATAATTTTACCAATTACAATTTTCAGGGAGTAGCTGTCTGGAATCACGATGCCATGAACGGAGACCTGGGGATCACCACCCAGGCAGGGATCACCTACCTGGAACAGCAAGCAGATATAGTATATAACCAGGCAACGCAGTTGACACCCGGCCAAACCGTGTTGACACACGGAACAGCCCAGGCCATAACCCAAACCAAATCCACAGTAAAAGAATTCGGTTATTTCTTTCAGACAGAAGGAAATTACAAAGACATGTTTATCGCAACATTCGGATATAGATTGGATAAATCGACACTTAACGGAGATGTCAACAAGTTTTATGGTTTTCCCAAAGCCTCCATGGCGGTCAACCTTCATAATTTTGATTTCTGGAGCTCTTCCGCACTGTTTAGCCAGTTAAAGCTCAGGGCAGCTTACGGAGAAACCGGGTCTTCAGCCGCTTTCGGGTCTACATTTATCAGTCTTAACCCGATATCCATAGGAGGAAACGGGGGACTTACCATAGCACCCTTAAAAGGAGACCCGAATATTAAGCCCGAAACGTCAGCAGAGTTTGAAGTTGGTTTCGATACCCAAATAGCAAACAAAGTAAATATTGAAGTAACTTACTATAACAGGAAGGTCCGGGATTTGTTGCTGACCAGGGCTTTGCCAACCTCCTCCGGATTCGGTACGGAAACTACCAATTTGGCCGATTTGGTAAACCAGGGAGTAGAAGTGGCTTTGCGGTCGGATATTTTCCGAACTACGGATTTTAGCTGGGACACAGGAGTTCAGTTTTGGTTAAACCGTTCGGAAGTTACCCGGCTGGGAGTTCCCGCATTTCCATTGTCCGGCGCCGGGTTTGGCCTGGGACTGGGATCTTTTTATATAGAAGAAGGAAAGCCGGTAACCCAGTTGGTAGGTAATGTAGACGGAGCTCCGACACAGGTAGGAAATGTGGAACCGGATTTTCAGATGTCGTTTACCAATCAGTTGGCATATAAACAATGGAATTTTTCCTTTCTCCTGCATTGGAAACAAGGAGGGGAAAACCTGAACCTTTCCAAATATCTTTCGGACCTGGGAAGAGTTACTCCGGATCTGAATTCGCCTTCGGGGCAGGAAAGAATAAGTATGGGGGCCATAGCACCCCGGTTTATAGAACCCGCAGGCTATCTGCGTCTGCGTGAAATAGCACTGTATTATACCATTCCCGGAGAAAAATTATCCCTGTTGGATAAAGCGATAAGCAGCATAAAATTAGGGGTCTCCGCCAGGAATTTATTTACCGTTACGGATTACAGCAGCTATGACCCGGAAACCTCTGTGAACGGTGGTGCCGGCCTGTCCAGTGGTTTGGAAGTGGCTCCTTTTCCGAGCTCTAAACAATTTTATTTTCATCTTAACGTGAATTTTTAATATAGAAAGAAATGATACCGATAAAAAACATAACAAATAAAAACTTCCTGGCCGCAATACTGGTCCTGGCGTTATTTACCGGCTCATGTTCTTTTGAAGAACAGACGGACCCGAATAATCCTATAGTGGATGAATTTTTAAGAGATGCTACTATCCGGCAGCTAAATATTTTAGTGGTAGGAGTAGAAGCAGGTTTAAGAAATTCCCTGCCGATTCAGACTACAGGTTCCGGAACCATGGCACGGGAATTGTATTTGTTTAATGCAGATCCCAGGAATACCGGGGACCTCTTAGGGAAGAATGGTGCTAACCTGGATAATAACTCTTTCTATACGACCGCTCCGTGGTCCGCCAGGTACAGGGCAATAAAAAATGCCAATATACTGGTGGAATCTGTAAATAATACGGAAACCGTAACCGAGGCAGAGCGACAGGGCTACATAGGCTTTGCAAAAACAATGATTGCTTATGAGCTCCTGGAAATCTTGAAATCATATGGTGTGGCAAGAATAGATGTAAGCGATCCGGATAATCCGGGACCCGTACTGGATTTTGATGCGGCGCTGACAGAAATCAGGAATATACTGGAAGAAGGCCTTGCCGACATCAATAATGCCGGAAGTAGCTTTGCTTTCGGATTAAGTGCAGGTTTTGAAGGATTTGATACCCCGGACACTTTTGCAGAGTTCAATCGTGCAGTAGCGGCGGTAGCAGCCCTTTATGCCGGTGATTTTAACGCAGCTATGGTTTCGTTGAATGATTCTTATTTCGATCTTGGCGGAAACCTGGATATGGGGCCTAAGCATGTATACAGTTTAAGTAGTGGAGACGCTACTAACGACCTGTTTAAAATAACCGATCAGAACGGCGATCAGATTATAGTGCACAATAGCTGGATAGAAGATGCCGAGCCGGGAGATTCCAGGGTGAGCAGTAAAACAAGTGAAAGAGAGAATCCCACTTCACAAGACGGGCTGAACGGAACACACCAGACAGAATTATACGAAACCAATATATCACCCATAGACATCATCCGGAATGAAGAGCTTATCCTGGTTTATGCAGAAGCGAATATTGGCCTGGAGAATTACGGTGAGGCCGAAACAGCATTGAATATTATACGCAACTCGGCAAATTTACCCGACTATTCCGGTGCTTTAACGGAGGGAGCCTTGACAGAAGAAATGCTAAAGCAAAGAAGATATTCCCTTTGGTGTGAAAACCACAGAATGTTTGATCTGAAACGATTCGGATTGTCCAATACTTTATCTATAGATAGAGAAGGCGATCGGATTTTTAATCAATTACCGGTTCCGTTAACAGAGAATGAGTAATTGTAAAATACTGAAAGAAAGGGTTTACCTGCTCTAATGTTAATTTAATGTTACGTGAATGTTTTTTTAATGTAAAATTTTTGCTATCTTTGTTATAGAGCGAAGAGAAAAAGCAAATCCATTTAAAAAATATAGATATGAAAAATATAACATTAATAGCAGCCTTATTATTGTCCGGGTTCCTGTTTGCCCAGGAGCCGACCGTAAAACCTGTACTGGAGAAGGAGGGAGACCTCGTGAAAGCTACATTTTTCCACGATAACGGGGAGATAGCCCAGGCAGGATTTTATAAGGACGGTAAACCACATGGCGACTGGAAAGCCTATAACACAGAAGGCAAAAAGATCGCTTCCGGGACTTATGAAAACGGAAAGAAGGTAGGCAAATGGTTTTTCTGGACGCCCGACGATCTGAATGAAGTGAATTTTGAAGACAGCCGGATCGTAAGTGTTACGAAATGGAGCGATGCAAGGCCTGTGGTATTGAACAGATAAATGTTCTTTTGGAAAAATAAAGGAGACCGTCTAAAAAGTTATTTTAGGCGGTTTTTTTATGGAGTTAAAAGTTAAAACCTACAATTCATTATAGTTGTGATTCAATCAGGAATCCATCTCCAAAAATTATGGATTAAGTAAATACCGGTTTTGCGTAGTTCCGGAGTTGGAGCCCTTTTAGTCCGTTTATTGTTCGTTTTTGTTCCGTCAATTATTTGGTTTGTTATTCCCTCCTTAAATCCGAAATATTTTACTCAATAAGTGAGGTTTAAAATGCTCATTAACTTATAACAATGCGAAAAAACGGACTTTCTCAGATGCAAATCACGTTTATTGCTTTGAACCGATCCGGAACTATCAACCAAAAGATACCATAACTTTTGTGCCGGCAGACAATAGAAACAGAAAAGGAGGTTGTCTTTTTCGACAACCTCCTTTTGTTTTCGGTTATACGGTCAGGCTATGATAGTGCCGGGTCCGTATCCGATATGGTATTGTTATTTCCATTATCACTTTCTTCTCCGTCAGGACCGGATTCGTTCCCCCTGTTACGTATCCACATTTTAAAACGGGTTACGAGATAGAAGGTTACCGGAACTATTACCAGGGTGAGGAAAGTTGCGAATGTAAGTCCGAAGATCACGGTCCATGCCAGAGGTCCCCAGAAAATAACATTGTCCCCGCCGATGTATATTTTCGGGTCCCAGTTCGAAAACAGGGAGAAGAAATCTATGTTGAGCCCGATGGCCAGGGGAATAAGCCCCAGTACCGTGGTTATAGCCGTTAGTATAACCGGCCTCAGACGGGATTTTCCTCCGGTAACAATAGATTCTATCAGGTCTTCCTTAGACAGCATCTCATCTTCTTCCATTTGAAGATTTTCTTTTTTCCTGTCGATAAGCAACTGTGTATAATCCAGTAGCACCACCCCGTTGTTCACCACGATACCCGCAAGAGAAATAATACCCATCATGGTCATGATAATAACAAAAGTCATGTTGAATATTACAAGGCCAAATAATACCCCGATAAAACTCAGGAAAATAGCCAGCATAATAATCGAAGGTTTGGATATGGAGCTGAACTGGAAGATCAGCAATAACATGATAAGCCCAAGTCCGGAAGCAAGTGCGCCTAAAAGGAATGTCATATTTTCTTCCTGTTCCTCCATTTCCCCGGTAAAGGCATACGTAGTGTTTTTATCTTCTATCTTGAAGTTTTTTAACTCCGATTTTAGTTGTGTAACAATTTCATTGGCGTTGTAACCCGGGAGTACGGCCGAGTAAACGGTAACCAGGCGTTTCAGGTTCCGGTGCTTGATGGCGCTAAAAGATGCCGTATTTCTCTGTGTTACCACAGCCGCTATAGGAATCTCCTTTAATTGTCCGGAAGCCGCATCCCTGAAGGTAACTTTTTGATTGAACAAGGCGCTGGTATTGTACCGGTTTTCTTCATTGAACCTTATATTGATGTCATAATCTTCTCCGGCCTTTTTGTATACCCCGGCCTTTTCGCCGAATAATGCCCTTCGGATCTGTGTACCTACCTGTCCTGCGGATACCCCCAGTTCTCCCGCTTTTTCCCTGTCTACCGTAACTTCCATTATCGGTTTGTTGCGGTTTACATCTATTTTCAATTCTTCAACACCGCTGATATTTATGTCGTTGATGAAATCGCGCATGTGTTCGGCGGTTTGAACGAGCTCGTCGTAATCTTCCCCTTTTATTTCTATATTGATCGGGTATCCGGCCGGTGGGCCGACAGCATCTTTTTCAACGGAAATAATAACCCCCGGGTATCTTCCGGCCAGTTCTTCCTGAACTTCCTTTCGCAGTTCTTCGCTGTCTTGTCCTCTCCGGTATTTGAATTCCCTCAGGGTAACGGTGATTTTACCTTTATGCGGCATCTCGGCAGAAGAGCCCCCGTCTGTTTCCGGGTTTCCTGCACCTTCACCTACCTGCGACACGGCAGATTCTACCATATAGTTATATCCGTCGTCGATGAACTTGGGATTGTTCAGAACGCCATAAACATCCTGCTCTATTTTTTTGGTAACCGCATTGGTCTTTTCTATATCTGTCCCTTCCGGATATTCTATATAAACAATGATCTGGTTGGGTTTGTTGTCCGGAAAAAATTCAACTTTAGGACCGGCTATACCCACCAGGACAAAGGAAAAGAACAACATAATAATAGTTCCTCCTACGAAAATATAAGGCCATGATCCTTTAAGGGCAAAAGACAAAAAAGACTTGTATTTGTCTTCCAGCCATACCAGGAAAGTACGTTGAAAACGATTGGCCAGTCTCTTAATAAGGTATTTGTATGTCCAAAACAAAATAGCGGTTACCACCATCAGGGTACCGATGCCCCTTGCACTTCCTCCCATAAACATCATGGGTATTCCCAGAATTCCCAGTACAATGGAGAGACGAATGAGTTCTTTTCTGGAAAGCACGCGGTTTGTGATCTCCATAAAGTTGGATACCAGCATGGAGTTCATAAATATGGCTACGAAAAGAGAAGATCCCAAAACTATAGACAATGTCATAGGGAAATAAATCATAAATTTTCCCATGACCCCGGGCCACATACCTAACGGAATAAACGCGGCAACCGTGGTAGCCGTAGACACAATAATAGGAAGTGCTATTTCACCGATACCTTTTTTTGCAGCTTCTATACGTTTCATGCCTTCTTCCTCCATAAGCCTGTAGACATTTTCCACCAGTACAATTCCGTTATCCACCAGCATTCCCAGTCCCATAACCAGGGCAAAGAGCACCATAGTGTTCATGGTAAAGCCCAGAATTTGTGCTACCATAAAAGACATGAGCATAGACATGGGAATGGCAAACCCTACAAAAAGAGCATTCCGGAATCCTAAGAAGAACATCAAAACCCCCACAACCAGTATCACCCCGAAAATAATATTGTTTACCAGGTCGTCTACCTGGTTAAGAGTTTGGGTAGACTGATCGTTGGTGATGGATAGTTTTACGTCCTTGGGAAGATAATCCTGCTGTGTTTCCTCTACGATCCTGTATATTCCGTCCGTAGCATCGATAAGGTTTTTACCGGCTCTTTTCTTAACGTCCAGCATAACCACATTTTCACCGAACTCTCTTGCATAGGAGGTCTTGTCCTCTTCTTTAAAGGAAACCCCGGCTATGTCTTTCAGGTAAACGGCGCCGTCTTCCGATTTTACTACAAAATTCAGTAATTCTTTCGGGTCTTCGATCTCACCGAGAACCCGTATGGTCCTGCGCTGTCCGCTGGAAATGAGATTTCCCCCGGAAATGGTGACATTCCCGTTGTTGATCGCACTTATAACATCGTCAAAACTCACTTTAGCTGCTGTCATTTTATAAATGTCTACCGCAACTTCCACTTCTTTGTCCTGCGCTCCCCGGATGTCTGCCTGTTTGATCTCCGGAAGTGTTTCTATCTCATCCTGCAGGTACTCGGCAAAGTCTTTTAATTTTTCTATCGGGTAGTCTCCCTTTATATTAACGTTTAATATGGGTACCTCTTCGGAAAAATTGAGGTCAAAGACATTGGGTTCTACCTTGGCTCCGTTAAATGTAGGCCAGTCCTCATCGGCCTTTTCCGAATCTACTTTGTCTTTTACCTTTTGTTTGGCAACATCAACAGATATATCTTCATCGAACTCCACGATGATTATAGAATAATCTTCCTGTGATGTAGAGGTGATCTCCACCACATTGCTCACGTTCCGCAATTCTTTTTCGAGCGGATCGGTGATTAGTTTTTCCACATCTTCGGCCGTGTTTCCCGGATATACCGAACTGATGTAGATTTTGGTTTCCTTTACCTCCGGAAAGCTTTCCCGTGGCATAGTGTAATATGCCGAAAGCCCTACGAAAAAGAATATGGCGATAACGACATATATGATTGTCCTGTTGTTGATCGCCCATGAGGACAAGGCAAATTCTTTGTTAATTTTTTTGTCATCCATTGGTCTGGGAGTTTATACCTGTTGTACAGGTAAGATTACTTTTTGGATATTTTATACTTAAAATCAAATCCCAAATCCCGCCATTGCGTCATGGGTTCCATGTGAAATGGCAGGACTTCCGGACGAATGTTAGTTCTCTTCGATGATCTTTACTACCTGTCCCTCTTCCACACTTCTCGCTCCTTCGTTGATTATGTGATCTCCTGAGGAAACGCCTTCCAGAACTTCTATAATATTGCCCTGGGTCTTGCCGGTTTTTATAATAATCCTTTTGGCAACTCCTTCTGCTTCTTTTCCGTTTTTCTCTGCCACATAAACGTATTGCTCTCCATCGGCATTTTCGGAAATGATACTTTGAGGAATAAGAATTGCTTTTTCACTGGTGTAATCATAAACCTTGAGCTTGGCAGTAAGGTTTGGTTTTATATCCCCGGAGGTGTTAGGTACATCCACTTCAATTTTGAAGGAACGGTTGTTGGGGTTGATATAATTCCCGGCTTGTCTCACCTTGGATTTGAGGGTTTTACCCAGTACCGGGAAATTTATTTCAACATCGGTTCCTTTTGAAATGTTTGGCAGATATTTTTCAGGTACTTCAGCCTCTATATACATGTCTTTGAGGCTAACGATACGCATAAGAGCAGTTCCGGCGGCAACTACAGACCCCTGATCGGTAATGATATCATCAATAGTACCGGAAAAGGGAGCAATGACCCTGGCTTTTGCTATCTGATCTTTTAGTTGTGCAATAGCCCTTTCCTGAGATTCATAAGAAGTCCTGGCATCGAGAAACTGTATTTCGGAACCAATATTCTGATCCCACAGGCGCTTTTGACGTTCAAATGTGGTTCTGGCCAGATTGGCCTGTATTTCTGCCTGGGCCAGTTGCTGGGAAAGACCGCCGTCGTCTATTTTGGCCAGAAGCTGTCCTTTTTTTACATCTTGTCCTTCACGAACATACACTTGGGTAAGTATACCGTTGTATTCGGCATTGATAACGATGTTCTGTTTCGTATTGACACTTCCCTGCAACTCTATATAGTGATGAAAAAGGGTGTCTTTTACCGTTGTGGTAGAAACCAGTGCAAGTTTGTGTAATGTGTCCAGTTCCGAAATAGCATCGTCCAGCCTGGTCAACTGGCCGGCGAGTTCATCTCTCTCCAGTACCAATTCGCTTCTTTTGGTTTTCATTTCACCCAAAGAGCCGCTTTCTATAATACTCTCTACCGATTTTTTTTCACCTCCGCCTCCGCAGGAAGTCAAAAATGCGATACCCAGAATTGCTATATATGATCCTTTCATCTTCTTATTTTTATTTGTTTTTCTTAAGCCGGATGGAATGTCCATCAAGAATGATCTTGTCGGTTGATGTAAATTATTTTCTAATGAACATTTCATAATTACTTTTTTGTGGTACGTTTTTTATTCGTTGGCGTTGTGCAATACCAATTCCAGTTCGGTTTTGGTATTAATAATATCTATCATAGATTGCAAATATTCCTGTTGGGCGGTGTACAATTGGGTTTGTGCCTGCCTGAGGTCAAAACTAGATGCCATCCCTTCGGAAAATTTAACCTGATTCTTTTTCTCTATGCGTTCTGCCAGTTCCAGGTTTCTTTTCCTGGTCTGGTATTGTTCGAGAGAAAACTGGTAATTGCTTTTTGCCTGTTGTATTTCCAATTGTAGTTGTTGCTCGGTTTCCTTGAGGTCGTTCTTGGCTTTTTCGAGTTCCACTTTCATTCGTTGTGTAGCTGCGCTTCTTCCCAGGGAACTGAAAACGGGAACACTAAGGGTGAGCCCTATCATGGAATTACCAAACCATTCCTGTTGTCTTTTGAAAAAATCAAAACTGTTTCCGAATCCGAGGTATCCGCCGTTTATATACCCTTCAAGGGTGGGCATGCCTTTGGTTTTTTCGTTTTTTAACAGGAGTTCCTGGGATTTGGTATTGATGTCGGCAATTTTATAGTCGATATTGTTTTCGATATTGAATGGTTCTTCCACCAAACCTGGCAAAGTGTTTTGTATAGCAAGGTCATCCAGGTTATCCGTAAGCGTAACCTCGGTTTCAATAGGTGAACCCAGGGTGATGTTTAGCATTTTGTACGCGATTTCCCGGAGCCGGATGCTGTTCTGCAGATCGCTCTCCACACCTGCAAGGGTTATCTGCAATTGCTCCACACTTTCTTCTTCCTCAAGTCCGTTTTCGTAAGTCTTCTGTGTTTCGTAAACGTTTTTTTCGAGAACTTCTTTGTTCCTTTCCAGTATACGGATGTTTTCTTCCGTAAGAAGAACATTACCATAGGCGTTGATGACAGATTTTTTTACTTCCAGGTCTGTCTTCTTTTTGGCATTTTTGGATATTTCCAGGTATACCTTGGCCGATTGTAACCCTACAATATAAGAACCGTCAAATATTTTTTGCCTTAGGGTAGCCAGGGCGTTTACATTGTGTTTGGTTCCGAAAATCACTTCTTCGAATGTTCCGGGCTCACCGCCAAAAATCTCTGCAGGGATAAGAGATACCTGTTGCTTCAGATTATTCTGGTAATCTGCGGTAATGCTTATCTGCGGAAGACCTGTGGCTGTGGCTTCCCACTTTTGCTTTTTGGCTATTTCTATATCGTTTTCCGCATTGATGGCGGTCCTGTTGTTTTCCAGGGCGAATGCTATTGCCTCTTCCAGGGAAAAACTCAGTTTCTCCTGTGCCGTAACACTGACCGAAAGCAGAAGGGCTAGCAGGGGGAGGATGTTTTTCATAAGAAATAATATCTTTTTTAGTGTTTGATTATATAATTAATGGCCATTTTCTTTTATGTCTATAGAAGATGGTGGCGCTATAGAACTTTTGTTCCGGTCTTTTACCAGTATCTCGTTCAGGATATCTACTCCTTTCGGTGTGGCAATGGCCCGGATATGGTATTCCAGGAAAATATTCATCAGATAAGGAACAGGGTATGCCTGCGAATCGAACAGATCTTTTTCTTTAAGGCCGGTTACTCCGTTGTGATAAATCCTGGAAATCACTTCCACATCCAGGCCTTGCCTGTAGTACCCTTGTTCTATGCCTTTTTTCAGGTTGTTGACCAGGCAACCATCCATCATATCAGATCTTTCTTTTCTGAGGGACAGGAATATTTTCGGATAGTACTTTTCCAACTGGTAAGCCGGTGATGTTTTTTCGTTCTTTAATCGTCTCAAAATAATTTTCCGCGCTTCATACATCTCCTCAATCGGATTCAGATTCCAGCTTTCCACTTCTTCAATATCTTTTGATATAATATTGAGAATGTGATTGCAACATTGCCCGACAAGATCCGATTTGTTCTTAAAGAATTGATACACGGTTTTCTTGGAAATTCCCATTTCGTTAGAAATATCATCCATGGTAACGCTCTTAAAGCCAATGTTTAAGAACATTTCTGTCGCCTTTTCTATGATTTTGTCCTTCATAATTAAGGGCAAATATAGCTAAAGAAACTTTAAAAACAATAAAAGTTTCCGAAGTTTACTTGAATTCAAAGATCTCCTGTTCTTCTGTCCGGACAAAGAAAATATCTCCGGGTGACAACCCTATGTCATGAGGAAGGATTTTTTTTAAGAAAACGAAGATCTTCGGGATAATAATTACATGGCAGGCATATTGTGAAATTCTAACAGTCTCTTAAACTTTCTGCATACGATGCGTTTGTCCTGTCAATAATAATAAATTACTTTGTTCTTTGTAAACGGTAGTGTATTTTAGCTCAAAATTGTATCCATGCTTACCATATCTCAATATCAGGAGGAATTTCTGGAATATTTAAAGACGTATCCTTTTAAGAAGGAGCCCGTGGGGTTATACGCCCCGATGCATTATATCCTGCAGGTAGGGGGGAAACGTTTGCGTCCGGTATTGACCCTGCTCGTAGCAGATATTTTCGGGGGAGATTATAAAAAAGCGATGGATGCAGCCCTTGCCGTGGAGGTATTCCACAATTTTACCCTGGTACATGACGATATTATGGATGATGCGCCCCTGCGAAGAGGGATGCCTTCCGTACATGAAAAGTGGGATTTAAATACGGGGATATTGTCGGGGGATGTTATGCTGGTAAAGAGTTACAGCCTTTTTGAAGGATATGAACCTGTATTACAGACCAAACTGATCCGTCTTTTTAGCAAAACCGCAGCAGAAGTTTGCGAGGGGCAGCAGTATGACGTGGATTTTGAAACGCGCAACGATGTTACTCTGTCGGAATACCTTCTGATGATACGGTATAAGACAGCAGTACTGGTAGGTGCGGCAATGAAGATGGGAGCCTGGATTGCAGGAGCGGAAGACAGTGAGGCAAAAGCCATTTATGATTTCGGGCTCCATCTGGGGACAGCTTTCCAGTTACAGGACGATTATCTGGATGCATTTGGAGATCCGGAAACTTTCGGAAAACAGGTAGGAGGGGACATTATGGAAAATAAAAAGACTTTTCTCTACCTGAAAGCCCTGGAAAACCTGGATGAAGAAGATGCCGTTTTGTTGCGAAACCTATATGATCTTACCCCTGCCGATACGGAGGAAAAAGTAAAAACCGTAAAAGACCTTTTTGTGTCCAGCGGAGCAACCGGACTTATCCGTGAGGAGATCCGCCAATATACGGAAAAAGCTTTTGAGAGTATCACTTCGTTATCCATTGCAGCGGAAAAAAAGCAGGTACTGTTGGAGTTCGGAAAAAAACTCATGAGCCGAGAGGTGTAAGATCTGTTGCTCAGGTATAGGATATGAGGTAGGCAGATGCTTTACCTGCCCGTATGGGGTTCAATATTCCACATCTTTGCCGAGGAATTTTCCGTATCGGGCAAATGCCTGTTCCGTTTGAATTTTAATCTCCTTATCGGGATTTATCAGGTAATTCAGTTCTATCTTTACTCTATCTTTTTTTATGGTTCTTTTCCAGGTGCCTATAACATTTCCTTTATGGGTAATTACCGGCCAAAAAATACCGTTGTTGGAGACCACCTTGTGCTGGTGTTTCGGCGGAAGGGAAGCACTCCTGTCTTTATAGCTGATAAGAAATTCGTCAAACGCCGGTAAAACGTGAATGGAGTGTGTATGGTTTGTTTTCCCGGAAAATGTAATTGGAAAGAGATATTCGGTATCTCCGATTTTTTGTGTCGAAAATCCGGATTTTATCATTTCTGTTGCCTTTCTGGCATCGGTAATCGATAGACCTGACCACCATATAAAATCTTTGATCGTAGCCGGGCCATGGCTCGTAAAATATACTTCGGCCAGTTTCGCCAGGGATTCGTCCCGGTCCGGTACGTCATATGCCGGGATCCGTTCGTCCAGCAAGGCATAGGTGTTCTGTTTGTCTTTTATTGTACCGCTGCACAATATGCCTTCCAGTTCGGCATGTAACAACAGGTGGGAAGAACGGTTGTCGTCCGTAGGTAAACCGGCATTTTGTAATTCCGTAACCAGTTCCCGGCGGGAAAGGTGTTTCCCGGTTTCGAGCGCCTTTTGCAAAATACGGTTGCTCTTGTGAAAAATGTCTTCCGTAAGTCCAAGTTGTTTGTTCCTGGACCGCATGGAGGTTTGGATATTGGGAGCGGTTAGCTTTAATATCCAGCGCAGGTCTTCCGCGGTTACCAGGTGCCAGGTAGGGCGGAGGAGATGGGTGCGTATGAGATCGCCCCGGTCTATGGCTTCTTCTACGATTTTTTCTGTGGTTCCGGGAAGTCGGATGCCGACGCCCCATTTTATCATATGGGGGTCCTGGGCCTGCATGGCGCCCATCCATTTTACGATATCTTTTACCGTATTGAATTTTTCTCCGGTGATGTGCTGGTTTGCCAGACGGCTTAATGCTATGTCAGGTTGAGGCATATTTCAGGTGTTATAATTTCTAAAGATAAGAATGTTCGGAGAAAAAATCATGGACTGGACAATATCTGTTTCCCGATTTCCTCCAATTCGTCATTATTACCTTCGCCTTTCGGGTTTGGACCGTATTGGTTCGGACCGTATTTACTTTCGGCAAACAGTAAATAGATATTGAAAAAGGGGATGAGTT
Organism: Sinomicrobium endophyticum; assembly: GCF_052983315.1. Lineage (NCBI taxonomy): Bacteria > Pseudomonadati > Bacteroidota > Flavobacteriia > Flavobacteriales > Flavobacteriaceae > Sinomicrobium > Sinomicrobium endophyticum. The sequence goes on along the minus strand of NZ_JBRKIS010000043.1, from coordinate 190,426 downwards.
GGTACCATCCGCCATATCCCCGGTCATGACATCTCTTGGCGGATTGGGCAATCATAAAATATATAATGGGAGAAAGGAGTACAAGGGATATGATTTCGACAGCTCCGGGGTTGGAATTACCTGTAATGATGGCCGTATGATGTTAATAACAAATATACTGACCATATAAATAATAAAGCTTAGTCCGTATTATGTACAGCGAATCCGGCCTTGGAGCGAAAAAGAATTTTTAAACATAAAACAAATTGTTTTAAAGCATTTATTGTTCCTTGACAAAGCGGTGTAATATAAAAACTTTTATGTGTAGTGAAATGCTGATTCCGGATTAATCAGGGCAAACGCATTATATAAAGGAAAATAGATGAAGGGGATAAGTCACCGAGAGACAAAGTGACAAGGAGACGAGGGGCGTTGGTGATTTATAGTGATTTGTTGTTATTGATGAAGATTGAAGCTATTGGGTGCTAAGTTTGGGAGTCTTGGAGTTTTGTAGGGAAGGTTTCCTGTTTCAACTCCCTAACTAACCAACTCCGAACGAATCAACAACCGGAAAACTGGCAAACCGATAACCGGCAACAAACCTTAAACATAGAATTACGCAATTATGATGCGTTTGCCCTGCCAGATTAATAACAGGAAGCCCGGAGGGAACACGCTTATTACATTTGAAAAGGCTTTTGAATATAATTTCTGCGTGTTCTCCCGAGCTCGGTAACCTGGTAGATTTGGGCTGTTATGGCAATAATCCGGTGCCTATTTTAACAGAGACAAAAAATGTCCGGGGCCTGGATGGGCCGTAAATATAATTGGCGTCGCGGTCCGGTCCGCGGTCAAAATCACTTTGATAGCTGTTGAAGAGGTTTTGTATGCCACCGCTCAGTTGAAGCTGGAAATTATTGTCCAGGGTAAACGTATATCCTGTTTTGAGGTTAAGTTCAAAAAAATCCGGGGTCTTTTGCAGCCTGTCATTTTCTATATATCCTGCAATGTGCGGTACATACATGGAACCGGTATACACACCGGAAAAATTGTTCTGCCATCTTTTCACCGGGGCATAGGTGATAACGAAATTACCGTACAGGTTCGGGGATTTAAAAAAACGGTTTGCTTTATCCGTAATGGCATTTTCGTCTTCGGACCAATGTACCGGATCGTCATACGCAGAGTATTGCACGGTTCCTCCGAGCTGCATGATCCACTTTTCGCCGGGGGCATATTTGGCTTCCAGGTTGAGACCGTATACATCGGCACCGGAACTGTTCTTTTTGATGTAGATAAACTGGCCGTCAGTGACATCAATATCCAGTTGGTCCAGTTCATCCGGTGTGGCTTGTTCCAGGATAAAGGGATCGTTGAGACGGGTGAAAAAACCTTCGAGGGTCAGCCCGATATCGCTATTCCGGGTAGACTTACTCCAATCTGCCGAAACAAGGAAGCTGTGCGATGTTTCCGGTTTCAGGTCGGGTGCGAAGCGGACAAAGGAAACTTCCCCCGCCGCGAGTGTGGAATGCAGGTCTTCCGTAAAATATTGCTGCGCGCGAAACCCCCTGGCATAACTGGCTCTCAGTTGTAAATTATCACTTGGGCTGTACAATATATTAGCCCGGGGGTTCAGATGTACCGTTTCCTCCGTGAGGTTGTGGAAATCGGCCCGTAACCCTCCCAGGAACTTTAATTTCGGATTTATCTGCCATTCCTGTTGTGCGTAGAAACCATATATCTTTACGGTTTGTTCGATAAAAGCATTGAACCCGGGTTTGGCATCTTCGGTTTCGTCATACTTGTATTCAAAACCACCGGTAAAAGTGCCTTCGCTGCCCAGAAAAGTGTCCATATGCCTGCTGTACTGGGAGCCGAAAACCCAGGTAACGTCCTTGGAATGTCCATAGCCTTTTACGCTTTCTTCCGTGGTATCTCCCTTTCCGCCGTAAAAGTTCCTGTTCTTTGACTGCTGGGTAGTGGCATAAACGGAGAATTTATCTTTGAGGTTAGCCCCATAAGCTTCATAAGTGAGTCCGCCGCTCACCACATCCGATTCTATCTGTTCTGTTATATCCGATTCGAATGGTTGCAGGGAAAGATTGTTACCGCCTCTCCGGAATTCGTTGATCGTATAGAAATCGAGTGAGAGTTTACTGCGCTCCGAAGTCTTGTAAAAACTGTTAAAACCAAAGGTGTGGTTTTGCATGGTGGTTATCTCCGTAAAACCGTCACCATCCACATCGTGCGGGTCCCTGTCCCTGTAAAGTCCGTAGAGTGTTATACCGGATTTATAGTTTTCCGAGAGTACGGTACCGTTGAGGGTTATTGCCCTGTCCGGGGTCTTGCCTTCGATGAAAGCGAGGTTGCTACCAACCTGGAAACTGTTTTCCATAGGTTCTTTGGTGATGATATTTATGGTGCCGGCAATGGCATTGGAACCGTACAGTGCGGAACCACCGCCGCGAACCACCTCAATGCGGTCTATGATATTGGCCGGTATCTGATCCAGTCCGTAAACCCCGTTAAGTGCGCTGAAAACGGGCTTGCTGTTTATGAGTATCTGTGAATAGGCCCCGCCGAGCCCGTTGATCCTTACCTGGGAATAACCGCAGTTCTGACAGTTGGTTTCCATGCGCAGTCCGGGCTGAAAGTTTAGGCCTTCGGAAAGGGAAACGGATTGGGTGGCCTGTAATACCCTGTCGTTGGTAACACTCACAATTACCGGAGCTTCTTTTCTGTTTTGCCGGTTCCTGGAAGCAGATACGACTACCTGGTCCAGTCCGAGTACATCTTCCTGTAATTCAAAGTCCAGGGTTAGCACCTGGTGTTCTTCCAGAACAATCTCTTTTTTTATGGTTTTATAACCAAGTGTCTGTACGACTATGGTATATTTTCCGGGCACAGCCCGAAGTTCATAGATCCCTTTATCATCTGTTTGGGTGCCTTTTCCTGTTCCGTCCAGAAACACGCTGACATAATTGAGGGGAGCCCCCTGGTAAGTTATCTTACCTTTAATGGTCTCCCCGTGATTTGTAGCCGAAGATATATGGATACTCAGTAACAAGGATAAGAAGTAAAGAAATTTCATAGCGTTTTTTTGATTTTAAATGCAACCTAGGTGCAAATATAGTATTTGAATCTAATAATGCAATAATGTTGCATTTTGTTATTCATCAGTTTTCACTTATTTAAATTAAAATTTAGGCAAATCTAAAAATTTATTTTTCAAAATAAAAATGTATTTTTGCACAAATAAAATTTCATGACGCTGTCCGAAGAAAACTATCTGAAAGCCATATACCACCTGGGTAAAGACGCCAAAGAAGCGGTTTCTACCAATGCTATTGCCGAGGTAATGGACACCAAAGCATCTTCCGTAACGGATATGATTAAGAGGTTATCGGAAAAAAAGCTTGTTAAATACAAACGTTATCAGGGTGCCAAACTTACGGACGAAGGCAGGATCTATGCCGTAAATGTTATCCGGAAACATCGTCTTTGGGAAGTTTTTCTGGTGGAAAAACTAAATTTTTCCTGGGATGAGGTGCACGAAGTTGCAGAGCAGCTGGAGCATATAAAATCGGATAAACTGATCGAAGAACTGGATGTTTTCCTGGATTATCCTTCGGTAGATCCGCACGGCGATCCCATACCGGATAAACACGGTAACATACAGCCTTCTCCAAAAGTGCTACTGGCTACCCTCAGAGTTGGCGAAAAAGGGGTTTGTGTAGGGGTCAAAAAATCTTCTAAAGAGTTTTTACAATACCTGGATAAACTGGAAATTTCGCTGGGAGATGAACTGACTATACTCTCCAAAGAGCCTTTTGACAATTCGGTGTCGATAGGGATAGGGGATACGAAAATTAATCTGTCTTCCCTGACGGCGAATAATCTTTACGTGAAAAAAATATAATATATGTTTGATAAGGTGATTGCCTATTTTGAGTCCGTAGACCCCGTGATGGGTGCGCTGCTGGCTACCACATTTACGTGGCTGCTTACTGCTGCCGGAGCAGCGCTGGTGTTTCTCTTTAAAGGGATGAAGCGTGTTGTACTGGACGGGATGCTTGGGTTTACCGGGGGTGTAATGGTGGCGGCGAGTTTCTGGAGTTTGCTGGCTCCGGCCATTGCCATGAGCGGGGGAGAAGGTTTTGCCAAAGTATTGCCCTCGGCCATAGGTTTTGCTCTTGGAGCGGCGTTTCTTTTTGGTCTGGACCGTTTGCTTCCGCATTTACATATCAATTTTAAGGAGAGCAAGGCAGAAGGTGTGCAGACAGGCTGGCACCGGACAACCTTACTGGTCCTGGCCATTACCTTGCACAATATTCCGGAAGGACTTGCCGTGGGGGTACTTTTTGGCGGAGTAGCTGCGGGAATACCGGAAGCCTCAATAGCCGGAGCTGTAATCCTGGCACTGGGAATAGGAATACAAAATTTTCCTGAAGGTATTGCAGTGGCAATGCCCTTGCGAAGACTGGGGATGAGTCGTAGAAAAAGTTTTTGGTATGGACAGCTTTCCGCTATTGTAGAGCCGGTAGCAGGAGTAATCGGAGCGCTTGCCGTTTCGTTTTTTACCCCCGTTCTGCCCTATGCGCTTTCTTTTGCGGCGGGCGCGATGATATATGTGGTAGTGGAGGAAGTAATCCCGGAAACGCAGCAGGACAAATATACCGATATTGCCACACTGGGCTTCATAGGAGGGTTTATTATTATGATGTCGCTGGATGTGGCCCTGGGCTAGAGAGTAACTTTGCAGGTTTAATGACACCCGCAATCTGTACTGCCACAGGTTTTTTTACTTTTCCTTTTCGGAAGCAAAAATTTGCGTACCAGGAAACCTATGGCTATGGCAACTGCTATATAAACTAGTATGGTTTGTATGTCGGGCATTATTGTACTGTTTTATATGCTAAAAATTATTTCAATACCTGATATGCTATCAAAGCCGTAATATAGGCAATAGCACTCATGAACACCAATTGTATTGTAGGCCATTTCCAACTGTTGGTTTCTCTTTTTACAATGGCCAGGGTGCTCATACATTGCATGGCAAAGGCGTAAAAGAGTAATAAAGATACTCCGGAAGCAAGGTTAAACAGTTTACCTCCTGTTTGCGGATTAGTTTCTTTGGCCATACGGTTTTTGATAGTATCCTCCTCTTCACTGCCTACACTGTATATAGTGGCCAGTGTACCTACGAATACTTCCCTTGCCGCAAAGGAACTTACCAGGGCAATGCCTATTTTCCAATCGTAACCCAGTGGCCGTATAGCCGGTTCTATGGCTTTGCCTACAATACCAATATACGAATTTTCCAGTTGGTAGGAAGCGATCTCTGTGTTGAGTTCTTCTTCACTGATGTTTTCCCCCTGGTGCCGCTCCGTAATAATTTGTTCGGCATTATCAAATCGTTCCGAAGGACCGTTGGAAGCCAGGAACCACAAAATAATAGATATTGCCAGGATGATCTTTCCGGCACCGAAAACAAAACTTTTAGTCTTTTCTACGACGGTAATAGCCACATTTTTAAAAAGCGGGACCTTGTAGTTAGGCATCTCTACCACAAAAAAAGATTTGGTTTTGGTTTTTAGTAATTTATGCAATACGTAAGCAGACCCGACAGCGGCGAGAAAACCGATAAGGTAGAGAGCCATGAGCATAAGTCCCTGGATATTGAGTCCCATGAAACGTTGATCCGGAATTACGAGAGCTATGATAATGAGATATACGGGCAATCTGGCAGAACAGGTCATAAAAGGCGTTACCAGTATGGTAATAAGCCGTTCTTTCCAGCTTTCGATGTTTCTTGTAGCCATAATCGCCGGGATGGCACAGGCGGCTCCGGAGATCAGGGGAACAACACTTTTACCGCTCAGCCCGAACCGGCGCATCCCCTTGTCCATTAAAAACACGACCCTGCTCATATAGCCGGATTCTTCCAGTATGGCAATAAAAAGAAAAAGGAATGCTATCTGCGGAATAAAAATAACTACCCCACCAATACCGGGAATGAGCCCTTCTGCAATGAGATTCGTAAATACCCCGGCCGGCAATGCGTTTTTAGCCCATTCACTTAAGGAAGCAAAAGACTCGTCGATAAAGTCCATAGGGTATTCACTCCATTTGAAGATTGCCTGGAACATAAGAAGGAGTATGGCAAAAAATATAACATATCCCCATACCTTGTGCGTCAGGACCCTGTCCAGACTAGCCCGGAGACCTTTGGCTGCATGAATATCGGTTTTGTATCCTTCTTTAAGCGTATCGTTTATAAACTGATAGCGATGAATAGCTTCCTTTTGTTGTAATCTTTTAAGTTCCGGACGGGATTTGGTATTGAAAGAAGAGGTGTCCGGAATGGTGTGGCGGTTGAGTTCCACAAAATTGGCGTCTTGCGTAATTACCAGCCACAACTTATACAGTTCGTGGTCGGGAAAAGTGTTCTGGAGTTTCTCGAAATAAGGAGAGTCTATAACAGAAGCATTAACGCAAGGCTCTGTGGATAGGCTGCGATAGTCCAGTATCAGTTCTTTGATCTTGTCCATACCAGTGCCTTTCCTGGAGCTTACCAATGCAATCCGGGTATTCAGTTTTTTTTCCAGGGATTCAATATCCAGGGAAATCCCTTTTCTGTCCATCCGGTCGGCCATGTTAATGACCAGGATGGCAGGAAGTTTCAGGTCCTTGATCTGGGTAAAGAGAAGAAGGTTCCGCTTCAGGTTTTCCACATCGGTAATTACCACGGCTACATCCGGATAATCTTTACCGTTTTTATTGAGCAACAGTTCTATAACGACATTTTCATCCAGTGAAGTGGCATTGAGGCTATAGGTGCCGGGAAGGTCCAGTATATGGGCCTTTACCCCTCTGGAGAGTTTACAGATACCCTCCTTTTTTTCCACGGTAATTCCGGGATAATTACCCACTTTCTGATTGAGCCCGGTAAGTTGGTTGAAAACCGAAGTTTTTCCGGTATTCGGATTTCCTATGAGCGCTACCTTTATCTGCTTATTCGTCAATATCATATTTCCGGGGTTTCATTTATTTTTTCCACTTCTATAAGCAGGGCGGTTTCCCGTCTTATGGAAAGAAAAGAACCGTTGATGTTCAGGTATAACGGGTCCTTGAAGGGAGCAACCTGTAACAGTTCTACCTCATTTCCGGGGAGGCATCCCATTTCAAATAATTTAACCGGAATGATATCTATCGGAATATCTTTGATAATAGCCTTTTCGCCGCGTTTCAGATGTGCTATGGTTGTTTTCAATTTTTATTTAGAATGAATTTAAGTAGTCAAAAATAATATAAAAAATCAGCTTAGAAAAATGAGTGTTAACGCATTAAAAGTACAGTAGTTGGCAAAAGTAAGGGATTAACAGGGAGATATGTGTGTTTTTGCAAAAAATATGCCCGGGAATTTTAACATCATTTTAGGGTTTGATGTCATTTTTCTGTTAGATCCGGGTTCATTTAACCCTTTTCTATCTGCTGATCCGGGCTTCGTCCTCTTTGCTTTTCCGCAAAATGATTTCTCCGGACGTGGAGAAAGATCGCTTGGTTTTTAAAATATCACAGGCAGTTTATCATGTCCATTCGTTCCTTTGTCATTTGTTTTTCTCCCCATTGCGATAAGTGCTCTATAAACGGAATGAGTTCTTTTCCAGTTTCGGTGAGGGAATATTCTACTTTGGGCGGTACTTCATGGTATACCTTGCGGTTGACCAGGCCATCATCTTCCAGTTCGCGTAATGTCTGGGTCAGCATTTTGGTGGTTATGTCCAGGATGGCTTTGCGGAGTTCTCCGTATCGTAGTACCTGATGACGGTGCAGGTACCACAGTATCCTGCCTTTGTATTTACCCCCGATACGCCGGAAGGCGTAATCGACCGGACAAACGACATCGCTGTTATTTTTTTTCATTTTTTTTATCTTTTAATATACTGATAATCAATTTTAGTTTCTTTTAAGTGTGTAAGGTACTAAAAAGTACATACTTGTGAGTGGAAAACTATTGAAATAATTTTGGAGTTTGTCCATCTAAAAACAACTATAATGAACAGAAGAAAATGGTTGCAGTTAAGTGCCCTGGCCGGCGGTGTTTATGCTATTCCGGGAGCAATGGCATTCGGGGATAACAAGAAAATAGATTATAAATTTAAAAACAAGGGGTGTGTGCGATTGGTGTTGGGAAAACTGGAAATCTTTTTGTTTTCCGATGGCCATATTACGCTGCCTGACCCACAACCCGTCTTTGCCCCGGGAATCGATCCGGACCTGGTTGTACGTGAATTGAAACGGATATACCTGAAGGAAGACCAGTTGGAAGCGGCTATCAATGTTATGGTAATAAAAGCCGGTGAACAGGTAATACTGGTAGATACCGGAAGTGGTCATCTCTTCGGGGAAACCGGCGGATGGTTACGGAAAAATATGGAGGACAATGGGATCCGGCCTTCGGATATTACGGATATATTGATTACCCATGCGCATATAGACCATATAGGAGGAATTGTCGATAAAGACGGAAAGCTGTTATATCCGGGTGCCCGGTATCATATAGCGGAAAGGGAATATGATTTCTGGACTTCCGATAACCCTGATTTTTCAGGAAGTAAGAACCCGGAAAACCCACAAGGCGGTGTTCTTTTGGCCCAGAGGGTGTTTGGGGCTATCGGGGACAGGCTGATAAAATTCGGTCATGGCGACACTTTATTTTCCTGTATCCGGACCGAACTGGCCGATGGCCATACACCGGGGCATACGGTTTTTACCGTTTTTTCAGAAGGAGCATCCATAAAGCATATTGTAGATATCGTACATACACCTTTATTAATAGCAAAGCCCGAATGGGGTACGCAATGGGATGTGGATTTCAACAAGGGCGTGGAAACGCGGAAAAGAATACTGGAAGATAGTTACTCTAACCGTACATTGGTTATGACCACGCATTTGCCCTGGCCGGGACTGGGATATATCGGGAAAAACGGAGAGGATTACCAATGGGTTCCTTTTTCTTATTTTACGCCCGATGAAATCGTCTTTTGAAAAACAGGCACAGGTTTATTCCCTTTTTAACACCTTGAGGTCGTGGAGCAGCTTTTCCATGTCGGTTTCATTGGTGCCGTCGTAGAAGCCGCGGATACGCTTTTTCTTGTCCACCAGGATAAAATTTTCGGTATGTATCATGTCATAAGGTCCGCCGTCACCGTCGTCCAGCACGGCCAGGTAAGATTTCCGTGCCAGTTCGTAAATCTGTTTCTTATCGCCGGTGACAAGGTTCCACTTGCTGTCGTCCACTCCTTTTTCCAGGGCATATTTTTTTAATTGCGGAACAGAGTCTATTTGCGGGGTAACGGAATGGGAGAGGAGCATTACATCATCGTAAGGCATAATCTCTTTTTGGATATCCGCCATGTTATCTGTCATAATAGGGCAGATGGAAGGACAGGTAGTAAAGAAAAAATCGGCAATGTATATTTTGTCTTGATAATCTTCCTGGGTAATGGTATCCCCGTTCTGGTTAATAAGTTTGAAGTCGGCTATGGTATGATATTTTTTAACGTACTGTATGGTGCTGTCTACCAATTCGGCCTTTACCATCGACGGCTGGTATACCGGGAGTGTTTCCTGGGGTTTCAGTGCGTTGTAAAAGAGGGTTATGATAATAACCGAAAGGATAAAAATCGTGATGGCCAGGTACTTGAACTTACTGAAAAACCGCAACATGGAACTTCATCTTTAGTATTAAAATCAAAAGACAAAATTAGTAAATTGTCGGGCGCCGTTAGTTATCTTAGGAAGGTAAATCCTGGTTTTAACATTATATTATAGGGTGTTTTCCGTTTTGTCTCTTTTTATCCTGGTGTTATCCTACGATCATTCCCGCGAGGGTAGCGGACAACAGGGAAGCCAGTGTACCTCCCAAAACGGCTTTCATCCCGAATTCGGATAAGGTTTTGCGTTGTCCCGGTGCAAGAGATCCTATACCACCTATCTGAATACCTATGGAAGCAAAATTGGCAAATCCGCAAAGCATATAAGTTGCCATGATAATAGATTTGTTGTAAGTGAAATGCAGGGATTGCGATACGTCTTTCAACTGGGAAAGCTGTATATATCCCACAAATTCACTGGCAGCCAGCTTTACGCCCAGGAGTTGCCCCATAAGTGCCATGTCTTCCTGTGCTACTCCTATGACCCACATCAGGGGGGCAAATACGTAGCCCAGGACGAGCTCCAGGGATAATTCGCTGTACGGAGTATTTTGAGCTACCCATTCGTTGATATTGCCTATTTCGCCAACTTTGAGCAATCCGTAATTGACCATGGCTATGAAAGCTACAAAAACGAGGAGCATGGCTGCTACGTTTGCTGCCAGTTTTAGCCCTTCCGTAGTTCCTGTGGCCATAGCATCGAGGAAATTGGAGCCTATATTTTGTTTGGAAACTTCCACAACCTCACTGACATTTTCCGTCTGGGGTACCAGTATTTTGGATACTACAATAGCTCCGGGTGCCGCCATTACGGATGCAGCCAGCAGGTGACGGGCGAATTCCAGCCGAAGCGCTTCATCCGAACCTCCGAGAAAACCGATATACGCAGCCAGGACACCGCCTGCTACCGTGGCCATACCGCCTATCATGACCAGTAACATTTCCGAACGGTTCATTTTTTCCAGATATGCCTTTATCATCAGGGGCGATTCGGTTTGGCCGAGAAAAATATTACCTGCAACAGAAAGACTTTCCGCACCGGATATTTTCAGTAATTTGGTAAGTAACCAGGCCATGCCTTTAACTACTTTTTGTATTATTCCCAGATAGAACAATACGGAAGTAAGCGCTGAAAAGAAAATGATAGTTGGCAGGATAGTGATGGCAAAATTGAGAAGCGGACTTTCTATTTCATTGGTAACAAAGGAGCTGAAGAGGAATTTGGTGCCGGCTTCGGTAAACGTAAGAATCTTGTTGAAAGCTTTGCCGAGTATAGTGAAAATTTCCCGTACGAAGGGGATTTTTAAGATACCGATAGCGAGAATGAGTTGTGCGAGAAGCCCGATTCCTACCGTACGCCAGTTTATGGCTTTCTTATTGCTGCTGAACAGGTAGGCAATGGCAATAAGCACTACCATGCCTAATATACCTCTTCCTAAGCCGTGTAAGGAAAAACCCTGACTGGGTTCTATGGCGGCATTTAGGGCAACAAGTAAAGATCTATGCATGTGATATGGTTATTTTTTTTCCCGTTTGGAAATTTCATCCCGGAGTTTCACGGCTTTTTCATAATCTTCGTTGGTAACCGCAGATTCGAGCATTTTGTGGAGTTCCTGGATGGTCAGGGCACTGTAATCTTCCGGAGTGGAAGCCACTTCTTCTTTGCCCGAAACAATGTCTTCCGAGATAACGTCTTCCTCTTTCTGATCTTTGTCTTTTGGAGAGAAGCTGAGATAAATGCCGGCTTTGTCGAGAATATTTTTATAGGTGAAGATAGGCGCGTTAAAACGCAGTGCCAGAGCAATGGCATCACTCGTGCGGGCATCGATAATTTCTTCGATCTTATCCCTTTCACAAATAATGCTGGAATAGAATACACCATCTACCAGTTTGTGAATAATCACTTGTTTGACCACAATATCAAACCGGTCTGCGAAATTTTTAAACAGATCATGAGTGAGGGGCCTGGGAGGCTTTATTTCCTTTTCCAGGGCTATGGCTATAGACTGGGCTTCAAAGGCGCCAATAACGATTGGGAGTTTCCGGTCGCCCTCCACCTCATTGAGAATAAGTGCGTAAGCGCCGTTCTGTGTTTGGCTGTACGATATTCCTTTTATATTTAACCTGACTAAACTCATATGTATATACAACTGGGCATAAAACTTATCATCTCAATTTTAGGCAAAGATGAAAAAATTTCGTGCGAATTCCTCACTGTCGGGCTCCGAATTTACATTTTAAGGCACCAGGCCTTTGCTCTCCTTCGGTTTTTCCGGCATAAACGGTGGCCGGAAAAGGCCTGAACTGTATGGGCAGGAGAAAATAAAAGGGCTGTCCGAACAGGGGCATATCCCGAATTCAGACAGCCCTTTAAGGGCACAATTTACCAAAAATTATGAGTTTTGCGCTTTAAATTCCTTTAATTTTTCAACGAGCGCAGGAACAACCTCAAAGGCATCCCCTACCACGCCATAATCCGCGGCTTTGAAGAAGGGTGCTTCGGAGTCTGTGTTGATAACTACTTTAACCTTAGAAGCATTAATACCTGCCAGGTGTTGAATGGCTCCGGAAATACCCACGGCAATATACAGGTTGGCTGCTACAGGTTTACCGGTCTGTCCCACGTGTTCGCCGTGTGGTCTCCATCCCATGTCCGATACCGGCTTAGAACAAGCTGTAGCTGCTCCGAGTACTCCGGCCAGTTCTTCGATCATTCCCCAGTTTTCCGGGCCTTTGAGCCCGCGTCCGCCGGATACTACGATCTCCGCATCTGCAATGGTTACTTTCCCGGTGGTCTTGTCTACCGATTCGGTTTTGATCGCAAAATCATTATCGTTAAGGGAAGGAGAGAAAGCTTCCTCTGTAGCAGAGCCTTCCGCTTCTTTCAGCCCGAATGAGTTTTTGGAAAGACCTATGAGTTTTACAGCTGTGCTGATTTCGGTAGTATTGAAAGCCTTATTGGTAAAGGCGGTGCGCTTTACACGGAAAGGATCGGTGCTGTCGGGAAGAGCTACTACATTGGAGACATATCCTGCCTGCAGGTTAACAGCCAGTACCGGTGCCAGGTATTTGTCATTAGCACTGGAACTCAGGACCACTACTTTGGCACCTTCTTTCTCTGCAGCCTGTTTAACTACATCGGCATAAGCGCGGGCGTTGAAACGGGATAACTTTTCATCCGATACTTTCAAGACCTTATCTACACCATACTGACCGAGCTCCGATGTGTTGTCCACATTAATGGCAACTGCTGTCACCGTGTCTCCGGTCTGTCCGGCGAGGGCCTTGGCGTAAGAAGCGATCTCAAATGCTGTTTTTTTGAACTTTCCTTCTTCGGATTCCGTATATATTAAAATAGACATATTTTTTCTGTTTTTTGAATGTTCACGATAGAAGTCTTACCGTAAAACACAGGTTATATTACTTTAGCTTCGTTGTGCAGTAACCGGATAAGTTCATCGAGGTTGTCCGGAGAAACCAGTTTTACCTCTCCTTTCGGTGCCGGTTTTTCGAATTTTACAGCAGATGTCTGGTTCTGTGACTCTTCCGGTTCCAGTACTGTCAATTTCTTTTGTCTCGCCATCATAATACCACGCATGTTGGGTATGCGGAGGTCGCTTTCTTCTACAAGGCCTTTTTGTCCGCCTATAATAAGGGGGAGAGAGCATTTTACGGTTTCTTTACCACCGTCTATTTCCCGGGTAGCTGTAGCTTGGTCGTTTTCTACTTCCAGGCCAATACACGTGTTGATAAAGTTAGCTCCCGTAAGGGAAGCCAGCATGCCGGGAACCATACCGCCATTGTAGTCGATAGATTCTCTTCCTGCCAATACGAGGTCATATCCGCCATCCTGAACCACCTTTGCAAGTTGTTTGGCAACAAAAAATCCATCGGCGGGCTGGGCATTGACCCTTATGGCTTCGTCCGCGCCTATGGCCAGGGCTTTTCTGAGAGTGGGTTCGGTTTCGGGACCGCCCACGTTTACTACGGTTACCGAGGCACCTTGTTTCTCTTTAAACCACATGGCCCTGGTAAGGCCGAATTCGTCGTTCGGGTTAATTACAAATTGCACGCCATTGGTGTCAAACTTTGTGTCGCCATCCGTGAAATTGATCTTGGAGGTTGTATCCGGAACGTGACTGATACATACTAATATCTTCATGTTTCTGTTTTTTGGATTTTAACCGAAGATAAAGGCAGAAAAAATACTTCGGACTTTGGTCTTCGGACTTCTGTCTTATTTTGATAAAAAAATCGTTACGAAGATAGAGATTATTTCCCAAATATGCTATGCGTGCATAATATTTTTTTGAAAGAAGTTTCTGTTTTTTACTTTGGGAAGCAGAGGTTTCGCGGGGTGTGAACAAAAGCGAGAAAAACGTGGCAGGTGTGTTATGAGGGTGTTCAGCCGATACAACAAAACAAGAAAGCCCGGGAGAGTTACAAAATTTATGAAAATGCAGGCTGTAAAATTTTTATTTATTACTATTTTTGCTTCGCTTACAAAGAAGATGCTGTTTTATTCAATATTAATATAGTACATGAGAACAATACAATTTAGACAAGCCATAGCCGAAGCCATGAGCGAGGAAATGCGAAAGGATGAAACTATTTACCTCATGGGTGAGGAAGTGGCCGAATACAACGGTGCATACAAGGCTTCCAAAGGAATGCTCGACGAATTCGGGCCTGACAGGGTTTTGGATACGCCTATTTCCGAACTCGGTTTTGCCGGGATTGGCGTAGGTTCTGCCATGGGCGGAAACAGGCCTATTATTGAATTTATGACTTTTAACTTCGCTTTGGTAGGTATTGATCAGATTATCAATAACGCTGCTAAAATGCGTCAGATGAGTGGCGGGCAGTTCAATATACCTATAGTTTTCCGCGGGCCTACCGCATCCGCAGGTCAGCTTGCCGCTACGCACTCGCAGGCTTTTGAGAGCTGGTTTGCCAATTGCCCGGGACTTAAAGTAGTAGTGCCTTCCAACCCCTACGACGCTAAAGGATTGTTAAAGTCTGCTATTCGCGACAATGATCCTGTTATCTTTATGGAATCGGAGCAGATGTACGGAGACAAAGGAGAGGTGCCGGAAGACGAATATACATTACCTTTGGGTGTTGCAGATATTAAGAGAGAAGGTACGGACGTAACCATCGTTTCTTTCGGAAAGATCATAAAAGAAGCTTATAAAGCGGCTGACGAACTGGAAAAGGAAGGAATAAGCTGCGAAGTCATCGATCTTCGGACCGTACGTCCGATGGACCGGGAGACCATTCTGAAATCTGTGAAGAAGACAAACCGCCTGGTAGTACTGGAAGAAGCATGGCCTTTTGGTAATGTTTCTACGGAGATTACTTATCTGGTACAGTCGGAAGCATTCGATTTTCTGGATGCCCCAGTAATTAAAATAAATACCGCCGATACTCCGGCTCCTTATTCTCCGGTATTGCTGGCAGAATGGTTGCCGAATCATGAAGATGTGATCAAAGCTGTTAAGAAGGTTTTATATCAATAAAATATATATTTTTGCGTTATATAAACTTCACCGATGCTTTGTTGGTGAAGTTTTTTTATTTTAAAGACATCGTCGGTCCGGACCGGAAATCAGGTTGAAAAAGGAGTGTTTCGGTCAAAAAAATGTCTTTTGTGTGTTTTAGGATTTAACTATATATATGAAGAAACTTTTAACGGGGATACTTTTGCTTTTATCGGTAGTAATACACGCCCAGACCAAGGTGAGCGGTATTGTAATAGACGAAGCCGGGGCTCCTGTCCCCTTTGCCAACGTACTTTTTAAAGATTCTTCGGAAGGGACAATCACCAACGATGACGGAAGGTTTTACCTGGAGTCCGATAACAATTTCTCTACCCTGGTGGTTTCTTTCGTGGGATATGCCACAAGAGAGATAACACTCGATAAAAGGGCAAATTATAACATGAGGGTGGAGCTTGAAGAAGGGGAACAGCTCAAAGAAGTTGTAGTATACGTAGGGAAACAGTCTAAGAAAAACAATCCGGCTATAGAGCTTTTGAAGAAAGTACTGGAAAGGAAACGCAAGAATGGTGTTCATGGTTTTGACCAATACAGGTATGACAAGTACGAGAAAGTAGAGTTTGACCTGAATACCATAGACAGCAGCCTGATGCATGGAAAGCTCTTCAAAGGGATGGAGTTTATTTTTGATCAGCTGGACACTTCCAGGATTACCGGGAAAACCTATCTTCCGATTTTTATCAATGAGGCCTTTTATGAAGTTCACGGAGATAATAAGCTGAACAAGAAGAAGGAAAAGCTGATCGGTAATAAAAACTCGGGTTTCAGCTCTAATCAGAATATTATTTCTTTCATTCAGGACCTCTATTCCGAATACGATATCTACAAGAGTTATCTCAAGTTTTTCGACAAGAGTTTTGTAAGTCCCATTTCAAGGGTGGGTATAGATACCTATAATTACGTATTGACCGACAGTACCTATGTAGATGATAAGTGGTGCTATAACATTATCTATTACCCGCGCCGGAAGAACGAATTGACCTTTAAAGGTGATTTTTGGGTGAGTGATACTACCTATGCCGTAAAGAAGATAAACTTACAGGTTACCAAAAGCGCCAATATAAACTGGGTAAAGGAGATTTATATAGAACAGGAGTTTGATGTGCTCAACGATTCCGTTTTTCTTTTGACCAGGGATTATATGATGAGTGACTTCAGTCTGAAAAAGAAAGAAGAATCCCGCGGAATTTACGGCAAGCGAACAACTATTTACGACAACTACATATTTGACGAAGAGAAACCGAAGTCATTCTACAATGAAGAAGTAGACCGCTTCGATGCCCGGGTTTTTGAGAGGGACGACACTTTCTGGGAACAAAACAGGCTGGAAGTCCTCAACAAAAACGAATCAGGGATATACAAAATGCTGGATACCCTGAAAACGGTTCCGAAATTCAAACGTCTATACAGTATCGGGGAAATACTGGCGTCCGGTTATGTAGAGATAGATAAATGGAATATGGATTACGGCCCTATTTTTTCTTCTTTCGGATATAACGATGCCGAAGGGATACGTCTGCGGGGAGGGGGGCGGACCTATTTCGGCCCCAATGATACGTGGCGTATAGAAGGTTTCGGAGCCTATGGATTTAAGGATAAAAAATTCAAATACGGAATATCTGCAAAATGGTTGCTCAACCGCGAGAACAGGCTTATAATTTCTGCCGGTAACCGTCGCGATGTAGAGCAGATAGGAGTGAGCCTTACGCCGAATAACGATGTGCTCGGGAGAAGCTATGCGTCTTCTTCCGTATTTACCGTGGGCTCCAACGATAAACTGACCAATATAAACCTTACCACCGCCAATATGGAGATGGAACCGGCCAAAAACTTCCGGGTAAAGATCGGGGGATCATTCCGTACCCTGCGTTCCGCTCTTCCCGAAGCTTTTAGTCTGGACTATGTAAACCCGGATTCTCCGACAGGGGTGTCCTCGCAAGTGAAACAACTGGAACTGACTACTTCGGTAGAATATACGCCCGGGCGCAAAACCGTGGGGTATGGAGTAGAAAGAAGAGATGTGAATGACGAATACGCCAGGTTGTTTGTCAATTATGCCAAAGGGGTCAGCGGTTTTCTGGAAAGTGATTTCGATTACGAGAAAATACAGTTCTATTTCCGTAAACCCTGGAGTGTAGGAGGTTTGGGAAGGTTGTACACCACCATAGAAGCCGGAAAGACCTTTGGGGAAGTTCCGCTTGGATTGCTGAGTGTTGTGCCCGGTAATCAAACCTATTTTTCGATATTTAATACGTTCCCGAATCTGGATTTTTACGAATTTGTTACCGATACTTACGTTTCCATGCACCTCGAGCACAACTTTAACGGGCGGATTTTTGCAAGAGTACCCCTGTTGCGGAAACTCAACCTTCGCGAGATCGTTGGTCTTCGCGGGGTGTGGGGAGAACTTTCGGACGAAAATATAGCCCTTAGCCAGCCGACGAATATAATGCTGACAGCTCCTTCCGAAAAGGTGTATTGGGAGTATTCGTTCGGAATAGGTAATATCTTCCGGGTCTTCCGGATAGATTTTAACTTTCGGGGGAATTATCTCGATATGCCCGATGCGAGAAGGTTTAGTATTACCGGTACCTTCGGATTTTACTTTTAAATATTGTTAGAATTACAGGGGTAAAATTTTACTTTTCTGAAAAAATAACGGCATCAGATAAACCTTACATTAAATAAAAAAATTAAATTGTGTTTTACAGGCATCTTCTGTATTTTTGCACCCTTCTTAACACATTGTATAATTATGAGCGCAGCGAAATTAAAGTCTTTTGACGTTTTGATAGAGATCCCCAAGGGGAGTAGAAATAAATATGAATACGATTTTAAACTGAAGAAAGTCCGTTATGACAGGATGATATTTTCTTCTATGCATTATCCTGCGGATTACGGATTTATCCCCGAAACCCTGGCGCTGGACGGCGACCCGCTGGATGTACTTGTGCTGGTTACCGAGTCTACCTTTCCCGGTTGTGTAATGGAGGTTAAGCCTATTGGTGTTTTTCATATGGCCGATGAAAAAGGACCGGACGAAAAGATCGTTTGTGTACCGATATCTGATCCGATATGGAATAAACTCAACAACCTGGGGGACATGAACCCGCACCAGAAAAAAGAAATCGAGCATTTTTTCCAGGTATACAAAGATCTGGAACAAAAAAAGGTTGACGTAGGTGGTTGGGGAGATGTTGAGGAAGCTTATGAGATCATAGATGCCTGTATAGACCGTTTTGAATCTCTTCAGAATAAAGAAGCAGGCTTGTTCAGTATCGGATAAATTAATGTCTTAGAATATATGACAATAAAAAAACAGCGCAGAATAATACACTGCGCTGTTTTTTTGCCTTATAGTACATCCTGTTTTTGGAGGTGGTATTCCTTTTTCGGCGGTTTGGATTTTCTTCCTTTTCTTCCGGATTTCTTAGTGTTTTTTTCTTTTTGTTTCTGCCTCTCCATATCAGAAAGCCGGTTATCGGTGAAGAAGCGGCGACAAGACATACCAGGAAGGCCAGTATTTTGGTGAGGTAGCCATATATACTACCTATGTGGATAGGGTAGACGAGGCGCCGTACTTTATCTCCTGTGGAAAGATCCTTATATAATGTTGTTTTCAATCGTTTGCCCGAATACATATCAAAGTATACCATATCGCGTACATTGGGTATTCCGGCTTCCAGGTTTTCTTTTAAAACAAGAATACTGTTGTCCCCTTTCATATCGCGAATAAGGCGGATATCTCCACGGTACGGAAAGAGGCTGTCGGTTTCCTGTAGCATAGAGGCGTAGAAATAATCCCTTCTTCCGGAAGTATCTTTTGCTGATACATTCTTTACGCGATGTATGGGCTTGGATGTTCCGTCTGCAATGTAGTACATCAGATTTTCGTACCACCGATACGACCAGATGAGACCTGTAAGTGCAATGAAAAGAAGGAAGAAGGAACTATAGAATCCGAATACGGAATGGATGTCCCAGTTAACCCGTTTAAAGGAAGCATTCCACTTGACCTTTAAGCGTGGTTTCAGGTTTTTGAGTTTCACAGGGCACCACAGTACGATACCGCTAATGAGTAATACGACGAATATCAGACAGGAAGCACCGGTTATGGCCTTGCCGGTATTTCCCATTAACAGGTACCGGTGTAGTTCGGTAACTATGGTGAAAAACCGTTTTTTTTGAAAAGTGTCTTTCAGGATAGCGCCGGAATAAGGGTCGGCGGAAAGTACGAGCCTTTCGCCATCTTTGTCCCTAAGATGTATCAGGATACTTCTCTGCGGATCGTTAAATACGTAAAGGTTTGTAAATTCGGAACCGGGATGCCTGTCCTGTGCCTGTTCTACCAGGACGTCTGCAGGAAATCTTTCGGAAGAAACCTGCGGAACCAGGTAGTAAGGCGGATCGAAGAAAGGCCCCAGGTCTTTTTCAAAGACCAGCACACTTCCGCTAAGTGCTACTATAAAAACCACAAGGCCGGAGGCAAGCCCCAGCCATAAGTGTATTGTTCTTATATAGGGTTTCAGTCGTTTCATTTAAAAGGAATACCCTACGGTTAAAAGCCAGTTTCTTGGAGTTCCGGGGAACAGGCGAATATAATCATATCCTCCTACCCAGTGAGTCTTGTCCGTAATATTGTTAATATTCAACTGTAAAGTGAATTTGTTGACGGTATAATAGAGTGCTGCATTCAGCAGGGTATATCCCGGTATGGTTTGCGCGCTGTTTTGCTGCAGTACCCGTTCGGTGACAAAGTTGGTGCCGAAACCTGCACCAAGACCTTTGAAATAACCATGATCAAAATTATACCTGGTCCACAAGTTTCCCTGGTGCTTTGGTGTGTTGGGTTTTTGCAGCCCTGTACGGTTGCCATCAGCATCTTTTACGATCTCAGCTTCTATAAAGGAGTAGGAGGCACTGACACTCCAATTAGGGAATATACGCCCGTTAAGATCGATCTCTATACCCCTGGAACGGTCTTTTCCCACTTGTTGCAATGAGTCTGTGCCGGGTTGGGCGTAAAGGGTGTTTTTCTGTTCGATCTGGTATAAGGCCAGGGTAGCATCAAGTTTACCGTTGAACCAGGATGACTTGCCTCCGAATTCGATCATATTGCTTTTCAGGGGGTCAAAAGGACCTCCCAGGTTGGGGTCCATGTTAGAAGCTGTTTGCGGTTCGAATCCCTGAACATAGGTGCTGTAGAGATTGATGTTGTCTGTAACCGAATAAGTAACTCCTATTCTCGGGAGAAAAGCGTCCTGGTTCACGCTGTTCTCATCGGGCGTGTCGTAATTCAGTTTATCTGTGTAGTAATCGTAGCGGAGACCAACCAGCACTTTCAGTTTTTCCCAGCTGATCTGATCCTGTAGGTACACGCCATGAGAGTTATATAGTTCCGGGCCGTACGACCGTACCGTGTAGATATAATTGTTCATGTCTTTTAACTGTTGAGAGGCCACGGGATTTGTCAGGTCAAAATGTGCAACATTGGGTATGGGGTTGCTGTTGGAATCAAAGCGAAAATCTCCCGAGTTGCTCAAACTGTAATTTTTAGCTCCTCCGTCAGTTGTGAGGTAACCGTTCGCCTGTAATTGCGATCCGCCACGGGGTATTTCCTGCTGGGCATAATCATATCCTACAATGAGGTTGTGGTCCAGGGCCCCTGTTTGTGCTTTGTAGTTGAAGAAAGCAGAAAGATTGTCTATAAATCTCTTGCGCTTGCGCTGGAATACCTGCATGGCTATCTGGTCCGGGATAGGCTGACCGAGACTGTCTAGGGCATATTGATTGGCCCCTCTGTGTTCCAGAAGATCTTCGTTATATCCGGTGCGTATGTAAGATGCCGAGAAAGACAGGTTGTCGGTAAACTGGTGGTTCAGCGCTATGGTAATAATATAGGTCTCTTCATTGAGGAAGTCGTTGGTAGCACTCAGGGACTGTGATATGGATGTAGAATACAGATCATCCTTAAAAGTGGATTGCCCCCGGTCCAGTCGGCTTTTCGAACTGTTGTAGATAAGGTCGAAATTCACTCTTGTTTTGTCCGTAGGCAAAAAGGATATGGAGGGGGCTATAACGAGATTTTTATCAAATTGCAGATCGCGGAAGCTGTTGGCATCCTCATATCCTATATTAAGACGATAAAGTAGTGATTTGTCTTTGGTCAGGGATCCTGTAAAATCTCCCAAAGCCCTAAGGGTATTAAAACTTCCTGTGGAAAAACTCACGGAATTCCTTACCTCGTCCAGTGGTTTTTTGGTTACCCGGTTGATGACCCCACCCGGAGAAGCATTTCCGAACAGGGCGGAGGAAGGCCCTTTTAATACTTCCACGCGTTCCAGGTAATTGGCCAAAGGTTGTTTCCAGAAGCCGGTAGAGGTTCGCATACCATTAAGCAATTGCGTGTTACTGCCACCATTGATGCGGTATCCCCTTATGATAATATCGTCGTAGAAAGTATTCTGGTTCACACCACTGAAGTTTTTAACAATATCTCCGACACGCATTACACCCTGGTCGGCAATGAGTTCTTTGGTAGCGTAGGAAACCGCCTGAGGAAGGTCTTTAAGTGCGACCTCCGTTTTGGCGCCTACAAAAGATGTGGTGTTTTTATAGCTTTTTTCTTTACGTCCTATTACTTCCACGGTCTGCAAAGCAGTTACGCTTTCCTGTAATTGAAAGTCGAGGTTCAGGGTCTGCCCTTCCGCCAGGGTAATGTTGTGTTCCTGGGTGGTAAAACCTATTTCCGACACTGTCAGGGTATAATTTCCGGGAGGAATGTTCTTTAATTGGAAATAACCGTTCTCATCGGCGGAAGCGCCCCGGCTTAATTCGTTTATGAATACATTGGAGAAAGCCGCGGGTTCATCCGCCCCGTTGGTTACTTTCCCGGTAACGGTAGCCCGCTGCTGTGCGTACATGATACAACTGGCAAGTAGCAGGAAATAAGTGATACAAAATTTCATATTATGGAGGTCTGTTTATTTAACGGGGACGAAATTAATACATTATTTATATTTAGTATAAATAAATTGAAATGTTTTTTTCACCTTTATTTTCCGGGACAGGAGAAGGGGTGGGGTATTTTATTGCCGAAGTAATAAAAATGATAATTCTGCCACCGGTTTATTTTTTTATTTTTAAACGGAAGTATTAGGTATTCACAATTCTTTAATATCAGACTTACAGATAACCGTTCATTTTTATTACATTTATGGTGATTTATTTATAAAAACTTTGAAAAATATGGAGTCCAATACTATTTTTTTGCCGATTATTATGGCAATCCTGGGGCTTGTCTACATGCTTGTAAAAGCAATGTGGGTCAAAAAACAGGATGCAGGAAATGAAAAGATGAAATCCATTTCCAAATACATCAAAGAAGGAGCGCTGGCATTTTTGCAGGCCGAATATCGCCTTCTTCTTATTTTTGTTATCATTGCGGCTATTGCTCTCGGAGTTATAGCCTTTTTTGTACCCACTACACACTGGCTTATTATTGTAGCCTTTGTTTTTGGGGCGTTTTTCTCCGCTCTGGCAGGAAACATCGGCATGCGCATTGCCACCGAGAGTAATGTGAGGACTACACAAGCTGCGAGGACCAGCTTACCACAGGCGCTTAAAGTCTCTTTTTCGGGAGGTACGGTAATGGGGCTGGGTGTAGCAGGACTGGCAGTTTTGGGACTCAGTCTTTTCTTCCTGGTATTTACCAAAATGTTCCTTGTCGGTGACGCGGGTTTTTATGAAGAGATGACCATCGTATTGGAAGCCCTGGCCGGGTTTTCCCTGGGAGCGGAATCCATAGCCCTGTTTGCACGTGTGGGCGGAGGTATCTATACCAAAGCGGCAGATGTAGGGGCGGACCTGGTAGGAAAGGTAGAAGCGGGTATTCCGGAAGACGACCCGAGAAACCCTGCGACCATAGCAGATAATGTTGGAGATAATGTGGGCGATGTGGCCGGTATGGGTGCGGATCTTTTCGGGTCGTATGTGGCTACCGTTCTCGCTTCCATGGTACTTGGAAATTATATTATCCGGGAAATGGCGGAGATCAATGGTGGTTTTACGGACGCATTCGGAGGAATGGGGCCTATTCTGCTTCCCATAGTGATTGCCGGAGTAGGTATTATCGCATCGATAATAGGTACTTTAGTAGTGCGGATAAGCAGCAATGAAGCCAGGGAAGCACAGGTGCAAAAGGCTTTGAATATGGGAAACTGGCTCGCCATTATTCTTACGGTAGTAGCCTGTTATTTTTTGATCCAGTGGATGCTTCCCGAAACGATTCATATGAAATTCTTCGGGGAAGGATTTAAGGAAATTCCCAATAATAATGTCTTTTTTGCTACTATTATAGGGCTGGCCGTAGGCGGTCTCATATCATTTTTTACGGAATACTATACCGGTTTGGGTAAAAGACCGGTATTGAATATCGTACAAAATTCGTCAACGGGAGCTGCAACCAATATTATAGCGGGACTGGCTACAGGAATGAAGTCTACTTTTTCATCCGTGCTTTTATTCGCAGGAGCCATCTGGGGTTCCTATGCTCTGGCCGGTTTTTACGGAGTGGCTATTGCTGCATCCGCAATGATGGCTACCACTGCTATGCAGCTGGCTATCGATGCTTTCGGGCCTATAGCCGACAATGCCGGAGGGATAGCGGAAATGAGCGAATTACCGGAAGAAGTCCGGGGACGTACGGACATACTGGACTCCGTGGGTAATACCACTGCTGCCGTAGGTAAGGGATTTGCCATAGCTTCTGCAGCCCTTACGGCACTGGCGCTTTTTGCAGCATATGTGACTTTTACAGGCATTGATGGTATAAATATCTTTAAAGCAGATGTCCTTGCTGCGTTGTTTATCGGCGGTATGGTGCCCGTTATCTTTTCTGCTCTTGCCATTCAGAGTGTGGGGAAGGCGGCTATGGAAATGGTGAAGGAAGTACGGCGTCAGTTCCGTGAAATTCCCGGAATCATGGAGGGCACCGGGGAACCGGACTACGGCAGGTGTGTGGATATATCAACCCAGGCCGCGCTGCGTGAAATGATATTGCCCGGGGCCATAGCTATTCTTTCACCCGTACTTATAGGCTTTGTTATGGGAGCTGAAGCGCTGGGAAGTTATATGGCCGGTGTGGCAGTGTCCGGTGTGGTATGGGCCATTTTCCAGAACAATGCAGGAGGTGCCTGGGACAACGCAAAAAAATCTTTTGAGGCCGGGGTGGAAATAGACGGTAAAATGACCTATAAAGGTTCGGATGCGCATAAAGCCGCGGTTACCGGAGACACGGTAGGCGACCCTTTTAAAGACACTTCCGGGCCTTCCATGAATATTCTTATTAAGTTAACCTGCCTGGTAGCACTGGTCATTGCTCCCATATTAGGAGGAGAGACGGCCGAGACGGTTTCTTTGCGGGAAGATATCCGCAAGGAAGTCGATGTGAAAATGTCTGCCGGAGAGGGCGAAAATACCCGGACGGCAATCATAACGTCCAAAAGAGTGAATGGGGAAACAGTGAAAGAAGAAACTTCGGAAGAGACTGAGACAATCTTAGAGGAGATAAGAGAAAAATAAAAATATAGCAATCCATAAATAACCTGCCGGAAGGCAGGTTTATTGGTCTCAATTTTAGGTTTTAAACCCTGCCCGATCCCGATAATTATCAGGATTATTGCAGAGACTTTAGTTTCTATAAATTTTTTGTGTTACCCTATGGTTATTAAGTTACTCTGTTGTTGAGTTATTGGGTGTTGCCTAAATAGCCTAATAACCATGGCAATTTCCCGCTTGTCGGACGGGCAGGATTGCCACTTTCTAAACCTCTGGGCTTGCAGTCCGGAATTGTTTTTTATAATGCTATTCGGAAATTTGCGTATCCGTGATTTTTAAAAAGTTACTACAATCTGTTCACCTCCGCGTTTTCTCCCGGATTTCTGGGCATAGTACCGAAAATATGGTCCCATAGCGGGGAGGACACACCAAAAGCCCTGTCCGGTTCCCTGTAGTGGTGAATAGAGTGGTGAAACCAAAGTATTTTAAGGAAGTTGTTGGGAACCTTAAATGCGTGTACCGAATAATGGACGCCCAGGTAGGCATTATACCCAATGAAGAATCCCGCAAGGAAACCAAACGCGTAATCTCCCATAACTGCCCTATACAGTATAAAAAATACGGTAGCGATAATAAGGCTGAGTACGGGAGGCATGGCCAGCCTGGATTTGTCCTTCGGGTAATCGTGGTGTACGCCATGCATGGTGTATGCTATTTTTTTTCGCTTTTCCGTAGTGGCCGGCATGTGATAAAAATAGCGGTGCATAATATATTCCACGAGTGTAAAGAATACAGCTCCTGCTGCAAAGAGCAATATCATTTCCGGTACCTGGAACCCTTTTTCCACGATACCATAGTAAATAAGAACCGCAGCGATCATCGTAAATATGACCAGCGGCATGGAAATATGCGTGTGTGTCAGTTTTTCCAGTATAGGATTGTCAAATAGTTTTACGGAACCCTTGTGTTTGGGACGTTTGTGCTTTGTTGATTCCATAGATATAAGATTGAAAAGTTATTCATCTGCGGGCTATCGGTCTTTATACAAAACAGCAATACCTTTGGAAATCCTGTAAAACCTGATAACCAACTCCTAAAATAATCCGTTGAGTTCGGCATCGATCTTTTGGATGACATCACCCAAATCTTCCGGACTATCTACAAAATTAAGCTTATCTACATCAATAATCAAAAATTTTCCTTTGTCATATGTGTGTGCCCATGCCTCATAGCGTTCATTGAGCCTGCTGAGGTAATCGATAGATATGGAGTTCTCGTATTCCCGTCCTCTTTTATGGATCTGGCTTACAAGATTTGGAATGGAACTTCTCAGATAAATAAGCAGGTCCGGGGGCTGTACCAGGTTTTCCATGAGCTCAAACAACGACTGGTAATTCTCAAAATCCCGATTGGTCATCAGTCCCATGGCATACAGGTTTGGCGCAAAGATATAAGCATCTTCATATATGGTTCTGTCCTGGATTATGGTCTTGCCACTTTCCCTTATCTGCAATATCTGCCGGAACCGGCTGTTCAGAAAGTAAATCTGGAGGTTAAAACTCCAACGCTCCATTTGCGTATAAAAATCGTCGAGGTAAGGATTGTCTACTACATCCTCAAACTGTGCCTCCCATTTAAAATGCTTAGCTAACAATTTGGTCAAAGTAGTCTTTCCGGCACCTATGTTCCCGGCTACGGCAATGTGCATAGTATGATAATAATTGAGTGATAAATATTTTTCTAATGTAAATATACAAGTTATCCTTGTTCGGGTAAAATATTTTTGGCTGCTTTCCGGTACAAATATACAGCAACATCTCCGGTTTAATCTCGTCTTTAACTATATAGGAAAGCGAATCTGAAAATGTTAAAAAATGACATTTCGTCTCTTAGTACACATAAAAGTGTGCTCGAAAAAGATATTTCCATGCTTCCTGGTATGGTAACGAAGGAATCCATGGGTTTCGTATCCGGCAGGGAACTTTGTAGCAATAGTGATAATCGGTTGGTCTGTAAAACCTACGCTTTTGTATAGGCATGTCGGTGATTGATCTATTTTATTTTCAAAGGGAAAATTAACAGTCTAAATTTATTCCGGAGCCAGCACATATCTGTCTGCGGCAAACCGGAATCGCGTTGTAGTGTTAAAGAGTGTTTGCGTCTGTGCATTAAATAATTAAACTCGTTTTATATATATGGGACTTATGAGAAAAATAGCAGTTACCGGTTTGTTGTTTATCGGAATGTTGTGTTCCGTTTCCGCCCAGGATTTCCAGGGAAAAGCAATCTATGAGAGCAAAACCAACGTAGATATGGACTTTGAAGGTATGGATATGCCCGAAGAAGCGAAAAAGAGAATGATGGAAAGGATGAAACAGAATCTTGAAAAAACCTTTATCCTGGATTTTAATCGTACGGAATCATTATATAAAGAAGAAGAACAATTAGAACGACCCGTAGCGGAAAGGGGAGTTATGGGTATGGCGGTTTTCGCAGGTCCGGGAGGAGGGGGGATTTACTACAAAGACGTGAAGAATTCAACGTATTGCAACCAGGTAGAAGTGTTCGGGAAAATATTCCGTGTAAAAGATTCCCTGCCCGGCTTACAATGGAAACTGGAAAATGAAACCAGGAAGATCGGGGAATACACCTGCTATAAGGCTATGGCAATAAGAAAAGTATCCCTGTCCGAATTTTCAGTGCGACCGGCGAAGAGAAACAAAAGGGAAAAACCGGCGGATTCGCATGAAGAGCCTTCCGGGGCAGCAGATAGGGAAATCGTCATAACAGCATGGTATGCCCCGGAAATCCCTATTAATCTGGGTCCCGGAGAATATTGGGGACTTCCGGGACTTATCCTGGAAGTAAGTACCGAAAGGACTACCATCACATGTTCGAGGATAGTATTGAACCTACAGGATAAAGAGAAAATAGAAGCTCCTAAAAAAGGGAAAGAGGTCTCTCAATCCGAATTTGATGAGATCATGCGAAAAAAAATGGAAGAAATAAAGGAAATGCACCGGGGTGAAGGACGAAACCGGGGCGATGGTGGTAGAGTTTTCCATATCGGTGGATAGATCGATCCGGATAGAGGGATTCTTCCGACACCTTATTATGTTTAAATAGTGATTACGGCTATGAAATACTACATATATTTTTTCCTGGGATGTTTTTGTGTTCCTTCTGTTTGTGCGCAGTCGGTTGCACTGGGGGGGACTGTAAAGGATAGTACCGGTGTTTTTCTGGAAATGGCCAATGTGGTAGCCATAAACCGGGAAACACAGAATCTCGATGCTTTTGGGGTATCCAATAGCGAGGGCAGGTACAAACTACAATTGAGCCGTGGAAAAACATACGATGTTAAGGTGAGTTACCTGGGGATGAAAACGGAAGAGTTTGCCATAACTGTACAGGAAGACATTTTTAAAGACATTGTTCTTCTGCCCAAGGCTGATCGTTTGGATGAAGTTGAGGTTACTTATGAAATGCCGGTCACCGTAAAAGGAGATACTATAATATATAATGCGGATGCCTTTAATAAGGGAACGGAGAAAAAGCTGAAGGACGTATTGAAAAACCTGCCTGGTGTTGAAATAACATCCGACGGGGAAATAGAAGTGGAAGGAAAAAAGGTAGGAAGGGTAAAAGTGGAAGGTAAGGATTTTTTTGAAGGCGATTCCAAGCTGGCTGCAGAGAATATCCCGGCCAATGCGGTGGATAAGGTGGAAGTATTGCGCAGTTTTAACGAGGTCTCCCAGATGAAAGGATTGACCAATGACGACGATAATATTGCGCTTAATATTAAGCTAAAGGAAGGGAAAAAGAACTTCTGGTTTGGCGAGATTACGGCAGGGGCAGGCCCGGATGAACGCTATCTTGCCCATCCCAAGTTGTTTTATTACAGTCCGGAATACAGTCTGAATATCATAACGGATGTAAACAATATAGGGGAACTGCCGTTTACCATGCAGGACTATTTTAATTTTACAGGTGGGTTCCGGGCTTTCAATCAAAGAGGAGGGACCAGTTTTAATCTGGCATCCAATGACCTGGGGCTGTCGCTTATGCAGAATAACCGGGCCAGGGAAATAGATACTAAATTCGGAGCTTTCAATTTTAGTTATTCCCCTACCGGTTCCTGGGATGTGGGTGGTTTTGCTATTTATTCGTATTCGGGTACGGAAATGCAGACGGATGCGTCGCGAACTTTTATAGAATCGGGAGAGACGGAACATACTACAACTGCAACCGATCAGAAAAGCAGATTGGGACTGGCCAAGCTGAATTCCGTTTACAAGCCTAATGCGGACCTGCAGATAGATTATGATATTTTACTGAAAATGTCAGATCAACAGGAGGTCACGGACCGGGTGTCCGTTTCGAATGTTACCGATGACATCCGGGAATACAAAGAGCAGACCCCGCTTACTCTTACGCAGAGCGCCAATGTATATTATACCCTGAACAAAAAAAACATTTTTACGGCGGAGATAAGGCATATGTATCAGAATGAAGACCCCTTTTACAATGCAATACGTGATTTACAGCCTTTTCAGGGGGTGTTGCCTTTTGACGACGGACAGAGCGAGTACAATATTAACCAGGAACGATTGGTAAAGACCAACAGGGTCGATGCCATGATAGATCATTACCTGATAACCGGAAAGAAAAGCCATTTCAATTTTACTTTTGGGGCTACCTATAGCCACCAGGATTTTAATTCGGATATTTTTCAAATCCTTGATGACGGTGCCGTGATGCCGTTGGAAGGGGAAAGTTATGCCAATGATGTTACATATGACTTCTCGGATGTGTTTTTCGGATTTCATTACAAACTCGTGGCTGGTATATTTACACTTAATCCTGGTTTTACCGTACACAGCTACAGAACGGAAAATAAACAGTTTGGCACATCGGTTACCGATAGTTCGTTTGCTGTGTTGCCGGATGTCTACATAAATCTTCAGTTTAAAAAATCGGAAAATCTCAGGTTTAATTATGGTATAACCAGGGAATTTACCGATATCAACAAGCTGGCGCAGGGGTATGTTTTTAATAATTACAATGCCATATACGGTGGTAACAGGGAATTGGAAAGTGCCCTGTACCATAATCTTTCCCTAAATTATTTCAGCTTTAATATGTTTAACTTCACCAACATTTTTGCCGGCCTGTCCTATAATAAACGTATAAATGCTTTGAAAAGCAGTGGGAGTATAGAGGGGATTAACCAGGTGAGTACAACTATAAATTCCGGTTTTGAAGATGATGTGTTCACTGCGTCGGGCCGGTATGAAAAACGATGGAATCATTACAAGGCTTCGTTACGGGCAAACCTTTCCTATTCCCGGTTTAACAATATAGTGAATGCAGAGAGGCGTATTTCCGAATCGTTTACACAGGATTATCAGTTCAGTATGGCTACCAATTTCCGGGACATCCCCAATGTGGAACTAGGATATGACTTTAACCGGAATAACTATGACAACGGAGGGAACGCGACAACATACTTTACGGACAAACCCTTTGTACGGGTGGATGCCGCCTTTTTAAAAGGATTTATTTTTACTGCCGATTACACCTACAACCACTACAGGGACAAGGAAAAAACGGTGAAAAACGAATATTCTTTTCTCAATGCCGATCTTTCGTATCAGAAAAAAGACAGTCCGTGGGAATACAGTGTGGGAGTTACTAACGTATTGAATAACGAAGAGCTGAACCAAGACAGTTTTGATGAGCTTTATTTCAATAGTTCCCGGTACCTGGTTCAGCCCCGTTATACGATGTTGAAGGTAAAATACAATTTGTAAATATCTGCCGGATTAAGCGATTTCTGCAGTTTCCAGTGCTTTTTCCAATGCAATTGCCCTTGTGGTTTCCATTGCGGTGCCCTCGGCACGGAAGATCTCGATATCCGTCATACCCAGAAAACCAAGGACGGCTTTCAGGTAACCCGGAATAAAATCGTATCCCTGGTTTGGCCCTTCGGTATAAATACCGCCGGAAGCCAGTGCGATGTAAACTTTTTTGCCTTTTACCAGTCCCTCCGGCCCGTTTTCCGTATAGCGGAAAGTTATTCCGGCCCGGGCAATATGGTCAATCCATGCTTTTAACTGGGAAGGGATGTTGAAATTGTACATAGGGACGTCCAACACCAGGGTATCCGCTTCAAAAAGTTCCCGAACCGATCTTTCGGATTGTTGTATAGCTCTGATATCATCGGAAGTACGATCCTCTTCGGGGGTGAAAAATGCATTTACCGTTTCGGTCTGCATATGCGGAAAAGCCTCGCGGACCAGATCCCTTTCTCTCACCCGTATTTCGGGATATACTTCTTTTAGCCTTTCTATAATGGCATTTCCCAGTCGGGTGCTATAGGAGTTTTCTCCCTGGAGACCGGATTTAATGTGCAATATATTTTTCATGTTTGTAAAGTTTATTCAAAAGTATGTATCTTTACTTTACAATTGTGAGTAGTATACCAAAGGTTAGTACTAACCTTTTGGTTACCTGCTGTAATTTTATGTGGAAAACCATGAAAACAACTATTTCCAAAGAGACCTGTCAAAAACGATTAAAAGGTATTGACGATGCCCTGTATGCCATTGGTGGAAAATGGCGGCTGAAGATCATCATTGCACTAAAGGAAGACTGTACCAGGTTTAATGAGATACAGCGGACCATTGGCATTTCAGCAAAAATGCTTTCGGTAGAATTAAAAGAGCTGGAACTCAACGGCTTTTTAAAGCGCGAAGTACATACCGGACCCCCCGTAGTTGTGGAATATAAAATAACCGAATATAGTGATTCCCTTGAAGATGTTCTGCAGGCTCTGAGTGACTGGGGAGAAAAACACAGGGAAAAGATAAGGCAGGAGCGTTCCTGAAAGGACATTGTACCTGATCCTGATTACCATATTTTGCCCATAAGAAACCCGCTTGAATTTCAAGCGGGCTTTTTTATGGTGGAGTTTCCAAGACTATTGTCGAGCCAATTTGTGGAAGAATTGATGCTTTTTGGCAAATCTTGTCAAACCTGAACTGAAGGAGGTATAACATAGATTTTAAAGAGTTTTACAGTAGCTTAATGGGGTTGTCGTGACTTATTATTGGATGGTCGTTGAATCTGATACTTTTGTAATAACAAGGATGCGGCTAAAGATTTGTTGCAACATTGATAATGAGCTTTGTTTTAGAACGCTTTAGACCTTGTCTTTATATGTCGTAGGCCTTGACTAATTTAATATGTTTAGTGTTTTTATGCGTATTTAACTACTTTTTACTACCTTGTGCATAAAAATACTAAAAATGCAAAGTGTTGCTGAATTTGTAGACAAATGTTTGGCGTATGAGCAATATGCATTCTCCTGGAGAGAGCTTAAATCTGAAGTAAATAAGACAGATACAGCATTAAAGCATGAATTAGTTCGGCTTTCGAAGAAGAAAGAAGTGCTCACACTTCGTCAGGGGTTTTATTTGATCCTGCCTCCTCGGTATAGAAACTATGGTCGGTTACCACTGGAACTTTATGTAGAAAGGTTGTTCAAGTTCTTAGGAAGACCATACTACATCGCCTTTTTTTCAGCGGCTGCATTTCATGAGGCAAGTCACCAGCAGGTTCAGCAAAGCTACCTCATGACAAAAATTCCCAACCTACGAGATATTAAAAAAGGAGCTATCTACCTGAATATTTCTGTTGCCAGCAAGTGGCCTGAGAAAAACATTTTACAAAGGAAGTCAGATGCAGGCTTCTTCAATGTTTCATCTCCTGCTTTGACAGCTATTGATCTAATCCATTATCAATCCAAAATAGGAGGATTAAACCGGGTGCTGACTGTTTTAGAAGAATTAAGCGAGTCTATGGAGTCGCAAGATATCTGTGACTTGCTTCAGTGGTACCCGTATACCAGCTCTATCCAACGTTTAGGATTTCTTCTGGAAGAATTACAGGTTGGCACCTCTCTTATCGAACCGATAGAAGAGTATTTCAAGAGCCGCAGTTATTTTCCCGTACTATTAAGTCCTGAAAAGGATAACAGTCCTGGGAGTGTAAATAATAACTGGAAAGTGGATGTGAATATTGAATTAGAAAGTGACTTATGATTCCAAAACCGTATATAGCAAAATGGAAGGACTATGCACCCTGGAATACCAATGAGCAAGTTGAACAAAACCTGATCATATCAAGGGCTCTGGTAGCACTTTTTTCAGATAAATTTCTAAGCGAAAACCTGGCCTTCAGAGGAGGTACAGCACTACACAAACTCTACCTGAACCCTGCACCACGATACTCAGAAGATATCGATCTGGTCCAGATCAAAGAAGGCCCGATCAAGCCCATTTTACAACGAATAGATGAAGTCATTACCTTTTTTGAAGAAGATCGTGTAGTTAAACCAAAAGCTAACAACAATACCATTCTTTATCGTTTCCATTCAGAATATTCACCCGATAAACGCCTAAGATTAAAGATAGAAATCAATTGTCGGGAACATTTTAACCTCCTGGGATGGAATGCCTTCCCTTTCAGAGTGAAAAGCGATTGGTTTTCCGGAAAATGCGAAATCACTACTTATGGCCTGGACGAACTTTTGGGAACTAAGCTTCGTGCACTCTATCAACGTAGAAAAGGCAGAGACTTATTTGACCTCTACTACGCGGATCAACATGCAACATTAGATTATGAAAAGATCATTCATTGCTACAATGAATACATGAAATTCGTAGTGGGCAAAACACCGACCCAAAAGGAATTCCTGCTCAATATGGAAGAAAAAAAGAGGTCACTCCTGTTTTCAGGGGATATGCAAGGACTTCTGAACCCTAACCTGAAGTATAAGCAAGAAGAGGCTTTTGAGTGGTTGTTCGATAAATTGATACAAAAACTTTAGACCATTTGTATTTTAAGCTTATGAATCAACTAAAGAAAAATATCCTTATCTGCTTACAAGATATGAAAGGCAGTGGGAAATTTGCAAGCATCCGTACAGCTGATTTTTTATTTCCCGGTCTGGAGGTTGAAACGGTGGGTGAAATAGCCTATCCGATAAATCAATTTCAGACAAAGGCGTTAATACAGGTTGCCCACAAAGCACCCTTTGGGAAGGGCAATCAAACCATAGTGGACAACAATGTGCGGAGTGCCTGGGAAATTGATGCCGATAAACTGCATTTCAACAATCCGGACTGGAACGGTTTTTTAGAAAAAGCCATCAAAAATATCAAAACCGACCTCGGACTGGAAGATTATACCGTTACGGCACATTTTTATAAACTACTTATTTACGAAGAAGGTGATTTTTTTCTACCGCACAAAGATTCGGAAAAAGAAAAAGGAATGTTTGGTTCGCTCGTCGTTGGTTTGCCTTCCCGTTACACCGGCGGCGAATTGGTGATTCGTTTTGAAGGGAATGAGGTAATCGCCGATTTTGCTAATACAAATCCCGGTTATGCCTTAAACTATGCCGCTTTTTATGCAGATTGCGATCACGAGGTAAAACCGCTTATCTCGGGCTACCGTGTTTGCCTGGTGTATAATCTTGTCCAGCAAAAGACAGGAAAAAAAATTGAACCGCAATCTTTGCAAAGCCACGCCAACAGGCTCGCCGGATTATTTGTCGAAAACAATATGCTGCATAATCCTTATATTATCTTACTCGGGCATCAATACACTCCTAAAAACTTTTCAGAAGATGCATTAAAACTGAACGACCGCGCTAAAACCGAGGCTCTTCTGCTGGCAGCAAAACAGGCGGGGTATTATGCAAAATTGTGTTTGGTTACTTCTTATCTTGCGGGAACCCCGGAATATGACGGATATTATGGTGATGACGAGAACGCCGAAATGGGAGAAGTATATGACGAAAGCTTGTCCATAGAATACTGGCTGGAAAACGAACTACCGGCTTTTGATGAGATAGATTTTGAAGAGGACGAATTGATGACTTCCTTTCCTCTTAACGAAGGAGAGCCTCTCATAAAAGAATCGACAGGTTATATGGGTAATTATGGCCCCGACATAATGCATTGGTACCATTACGGAGCGGTAATGATTTGGTCGCCAGAGATGAACGCGGAATTGTTGTATGCCCAAAATACGGCAACCCAACTCAATTGGGTAGCCTTTTTCAATCGCAGACAGAAAATAAGTGAGGCGGAAGTTACGGCGGTGGAAGATATTTTAACCAACGGATTAAACGGCAAATCCAGGTCGGGCGAAAAAGAAAACTTCAACGCTGTAGCCGACTGGATTATCAGTAGAAATGAAAAGGCCTTTTTGACGAAATTAGGCCAGGAGCGTTCGCAATTCTTTTTTGAGAAAATAGATTCGGATCATTGGGTTAAACTCTTTCAATTTCTACCCGTTGAGAACACAATAAAAGTGTTTGAAAAAATTGCAGACGATATTACATTTCCGGTTCTGGAAAAATTGCTTGGTGTACTAAACGCAATGACAGATACCGCTACCTTAAAGTCTGTTGCTTTGCAACAAATAGTATTGTTGCCCAATCACTTTAAAAAGGTATATGCCAATACTAAAAGGGGAGTCAATGCAGCAGCACTTTCCGATTTGTTTCAGCTGGCGCAAATTCTAACCGAAAAAGAATGGGCAAAAACAATTGTTGAAGCCCTTACAAAAGAACCTCAATGGAAATATATATGCAATGTGCTGGTTACGAAACTGTTAGATGTGATGAAGTCATCCGAACTAACAGAGAAACTGCTTTCATTTTGTCGTGAATACCTGCAACAACGTGTAAACAATAAACCGCAACCACCTGCCGATTGGAGCCGCCCGATACCTGACGCAGCCGGATATAGTGCACAATGGAAGATATTAAAAGTTTTTTTGGAATCACCCGATGAAACGGTCTTCGATTTTCGCAAAAATCAGAGCGAAAGAAACGAAATGGAGTCGGCTATAAAAAACGTTGTCATTGATTTGAAGACCGAAACCATCAAAAAAGGATCACCGCATACACTTCGTATTACCAAAACACAAGATGCCTATGACTGCCTGATGAAAAATTGGCATAAAGATGTGGCGTTGTTAGAGAGGATGAAATAAACACGAATGCGGGTTAGTGATCTCTCTTTCGATAGCTGCCGAACAATCATCAATATTTTAAAAATAAAAAACCGCTTGAATTTCAAGCGGTTTTTTGCGTGGTACCTCCAGGAATCGAACCAGGGACACATGGATTTTCAGTCCATTGCTCTACCAACTGAGCTAAGGTACCGGTTGCTTTATTGCGGGTGCAAATATAGGTGCAAAATTAAATTTTCCAAAACAAAAACGGAAAAAAAACTGTTTTGTAAATTTACGTCCTTATTTTTGATTATGACTATAGCCGTAGATGCCGGAAATACCTTCGTGAAAATTGCTGTTTTTCAATCAGATGTTATTTTGTATTCCGAAAAATTCCGGTCTGATGACTTTTTTAAAAAAATTTCAGGCTTACTGGAAAAATACAGTTCCGTTACCGATATTATTGTCGCTTCGGTGGCAAATGTCTTCGAAAAAGACCTGGAGCAACTGCAAAAGATCGTAAAAGTTCATACGATTGGAGCATTGGTCGTATTGCCTTTTGAAAACAAATATGCTACTCCCGGTACACTGGGGGCGGACCGGGTGGCCCTTGTCAGTGCCGCGTGTCGTGAATATCCCGGACAGAATGTGCTGGTTATAGACTCCGGTACGTGTATTACATATGATTTTTTGAACGCAGGAGGACAGTATCTCGGTGGGGCTATTTCCCCCGGAATACAAATGCGGTATAAAGCTTTGCATACGTTTACCGCCAGATTACCGTTAATTGATTCTACCCGGCTGGACGATTTTATCGGGGATTCCACAGCATCAAGTATATCTTCCGGGGTGCTGAATGGTGTTGTAAATGAAATAGATGGGGTTATTGCGCAATACAGGCATAGATTTGAACATTTAACAGTTATTTTAACGGGTGGTGACCTCGATTTTTTGTCAAAACAATTAAAAAGTAGCATATTTGCGAATTCAAATTTCCTCCTGAAAGGGCTGAATTATATTTTGGAACTCAATAAGAACCAATGATCAGAAAGATATTTATTGTTTTAGTTTTATGTGTTGCCACTTGCGGTTATGCGCAAAGAGGATCTTCGTCACCTTACTCTTTTTATGGTATCGGAGACCAAAGGTTCAAGGGAACGACGGAAAATCAGTCCATGGGCGGCATCAGTATGTATTCCGATAGTATTCATCTCAACCTCAATAACCCGGCCGCTTACAGCGATCTCCAGCTCACCGTGTACACCGGCGGAGGTTCTTACACCAATCTCAACCTGAAAACCGAAACACAGCAAGAAAGCACCTCCAATGCCTATCTGGATTACCTGGCGCTCGGGTTTCCCGTGATCCGTAGTAAACTGGGAGTAGGATTCGGGCTTATGCCTTATACGACCGTCGGGTACAACCTCGAACAGAGAGGAGAAACTACACTGAACCAATATAATGGAGAAGGAGGGACGAACAGGGTGTTCGTTTCGGCAGGATATAAGCTTACCGGTAATTTAAGTATCGGAGCATCGGCCAATTACAGTTTTGGAAAAATAGAAAACCAATATCGCAGGGTTGTTCAGGGAATTGAACGACCTACCCTGGAAAATAATTCATCGGAACTTAGTGGTTTTGATTTTAAACTGGCGTTGAACTATAAAAAGCGATTAAAAAACGATCTGGTATTACACTCATCCCTGGCATACTCGCCGGAAGCTACCCTTTCTTCCGACAACAGGAGAACCTTTACCATAGGTAATGTAAACCCCAATACCGGAGGTTTTGTCGGGGAGACGAAAGACGTAGATCTCGAAGCCCTAGGGCTCAGACAGGTGGATCTCACTATTCCGCAAAAAGCCTCTGTTGGAGTCGGGGTGGGGAAAGATCGTAAATGGTTTGCCGGAGCGGAATACGAATGGAAGAAAAACGGAGATTTTAATAATCCGTTTGTTTCGGTGGCCGGAGTAAGCTATGAAGATGCTACCAGGTTTTCTGCGGGAGGCTTCTTTATACCGGATTATAGTTCTTTTACAAAATACTGGAAAAGAGTTGTTTACAGGCTTGGTGTTCGTTATGAAGAGACCGGGCTGTTGGTGAAAGATATACCTTTGAACGACTTTGGCATATCTTTTGGTCTAGGTTTGCCGTTAGGCCCCCCGATTCCTACCACGAATTCCCTGCAATATGCAGGTTTGTTTTCCAATATTAACGTAGGTTTTGAACTCGGTAGACGAGGGACAACGACTTACGGAAGAATTCAGGAAGATTATTTTAAAGTGAGTATCAGTTTATCGCTTAACGATAAATGGTTTGTGAAAAGAAAGTATGATTAACCACAAATAAATTCTAAAAAAGATGAAAAAGAAGGGAATATTATTTTTATTTGGTTTGGTTGGGGGAACCGGATTTGCGTTCGCACAGGCGCAAAACCCGGAATGTATGACAAATTTGTCCGTATTCGGGGAACACGCGAAAGTTAAGAATTATGATGCGGCCTATGAACCCTGGAAGATGGTGTTCGACAATTGTCCGGAAATACACCCGGCAACCTATGTTTACGGAGAACGTATCTTAAAAGATAAAATAAGCAATTCTTCGGGAGAAGAACACAAAGGATATATCAATACTCTGATGTCTATGTACGATAAAGAGTTGCAATATTTTCCGAAACGATACAGTAAAGCGGATGTCCTGGCAAAAAAGGCCCTGTTAATGTATGATGAAAAAACAGGTACCAATCAGGAGATTTACGGTCTTCTGGACGATGCTTTCCAGAACGACAGGACCAACTTCAGTAATCCTAAAGCACTTTACCTTTATTTTTCATTGATGGTCGATGAGTACAATTCGGGAAATAAAGACCTGCAGGAAGTTTTCGATACCTATGATGCGGTCAACGAACGGATAGACGATGAGATGGCGTCCCTGTCTAAAATACTCGACGAGTATGTAGAAAAGGAAGAAGCCGGTGAAACCCTGAGTGCTAAAGACAAACAAAAATTCGGTAATGCAAAGATCAATACGGGATCTTACGGTAAAATAAGCAGTAGTATCGATTCCAAACTGGGAGACCTTGCAGACTGTGATAATCTGATCCCTTTGCTCGAAAAAAACTTTGAAGCAAAAAAAACCGATGCGCAGTGGTTGAAAAGGTCTGCTGGCAGAATGGATGGTAAGGAGTGTTCGGACGATCCTATGTTTATCAAATTGGTAGAAGCCCTGCATAAAGTAGAGCCCTCTTCCAAATCCGCATATTATCTTGGAGTTCTGAACGATAAAAAGAAAAATTCCTCAGAAGCGCTGAAGTATTATAACGAAGCGGTAAGCCTGGAAAAAGATTCTTATAAAAAGGCCGACATTCTTTTTAAGATCGGTGTAAAATATAAAAATGCAGGTCAGGGTACCACTGCTTACAAATATTTTAGGCAGGTCTTGGATGCACAACCTTCCAACGGAAAAGCGTATTTACAGATAGCTACACTTTATGCTAATAGTGCCAATCAATGTGGTAATACTACTTTTGAAAAAAGAGCAGTGTACTGGAAAGCGGCACAAATGGCAAGGAAAGCGGGTGAAGTGGATCCTTCCGTAAAATCACATGCAGCCCAGACCGCTGCAAGTTATGAAGGAAGAGCTCCCAGTAAGCAGGACATCTTTAGTTCCGGAATGGCCGGAAAAACTATTCAGTTTAATTGCTGGGTAGGTGGTAGCGTAACAGTTCCTAACCTGTAAGCCATAAAGTGAAACAAAGGATTAATCATATTTTTATAAGCATTGTCACAGTTTCTGCTGTGGCAATGTTTTTTTCATGCGATTCCAGTTTTGAGGATATTCGTAAAATAGATACTTCCGAACGCTTTCCCGGCGGGATTGCCGAGAACTTTTATCTTATCTATACGGATTCCGCTCTTATCAAAGCTACGCTTACCAGTCCGTTAAGTGAGGATTATTCCAATCAGGAATTTCCGTACCAGGAATTTCCCAAAGGACTCAAGGTGGATTTTTTTGATAAAGAAAAGAATAAAAGCACCGTCATTGCCGATTATGGTATTGTATACCAGGCTACCGATATGAGCGATCTTCGCGGTAATGTGGTATTGCTTACCCACGACGGAAAAAAACTGGAAACATCACAGCTCTATTGGGACCAGAAAAACCAATGGGTTTTTACCAAAGAGAAATTTACTTTCACCAATCCGGAAGACGGCACCATAATGAACGGGGAAGGGATCGAGTTCAGTCAGGATTTTGAACAGGGACGAGGTCAGGTAAGGGCGTACAAAGTAGATGGCGTCAAAGATATAGATGTGCAGGAAGAAGAATCCGGAACACCGCAAACAGATATTAAAGAATAAAATGCACAGTGCGGAGATTTCGTAACCCACGTTTTTTCCGTACAATGGCCCACTTTGTGTATCTTTGTGGAAACGCTGTGTATTTTTTATACATTAGTATATAAGGAAATCAGAAAGACCGAAATGAAGTTTTTTAGAATAAGTGAAATAATTTACCTGGTAGTAGCTGTTTTGTCTGTTATAGAAACGGTAAGGAGATGGAATACGGACAGGAATATGGCCTATGTTTTTTCCATTTTTGCCGTAGTTTCCGTTTTCATGTTTTTATTCCGGAGACATTACCGTAAGAAATTCGAACAACGTAGAAAAGACAATAAATAATTGTTGGTAAAAGTTCCGGGATACCGGAACAGAGTGATTTGTATTTATGGACTATTCCATTATAATCATCGTAATATCTTTATTGCTTTCCGCTTTTTTCTCAGGTATGGAAATCGCTTATGTGTCTTCCAATAAGATACATATAGAACTGGAGAAAAAGCAGGAAGGGTTGCTTGCCAAGGTACTTACCAGGCTTACGGTCAAACCCTCCAAGTTTATAGCCACCATGCTGGTAGGGAACAATATAGCTCTGGTGATTTACGGTTTTTACATGGGCGAACTTATTATTGGTAAATTATATCCCGATTTCATAAACGCCGGAGAACTGCCTTTGCGGATCATCTTTGTGCAGACACTGATCTCTACACTGATTATACTGGTTACGGGAGAATTTCTCCCCAAAGTGTTCTTCCAGGTATATGCCAACAGGTTACTGCGCGTGTTTGCTTTTCCGGCATATGGATTTTACATGCTTTTCTCTTTTATTTCGGAACTGGTTATCCATGTGTCCGATTTTATCTTACGGACTTTTTTCAAGACAGAAGGAGACGAAGTACAACTGACTTTCAGTAAAGTGGAACTGGGAGATTATATTTCGGAACAAATGGAGTCTATGGAAGATGAAGATGAGATAGATACGGAAATCCAGATATTCCAGAATGCCCTGGAATTCTCCGATGTAAAGGCCAGGGAAGTTATGGTTCCCCGAACAGAAATTGTGGCGGTGGAACTTCACGAAGCCCCGAAAAACCTGGTTAAACTTTTTACGGAGACCGGTTACTCCAAGATAC
This sequence comes from Sinomicrobium endophyticum, assembly GCF_052983315.1. Classification (NCBI taxonomy): domain Bacteria; kingdom Pseudomonadati; phylum Bacteroidota; class Flavobacteriia; order Flavobacteriales; family Flavobacteriaceae; genus Sinomicrobium; species Sinomicrobium endophyticum. The sequence continues at coordinate 149,108 of NZ_JBRKIS010000043.1, read as the reverse complement.
TTATTTACAAAGGCACCATAGATGATATCATAGGATATGTACACTCTTTTGAGCTTTTTAAAAAGCCGGAGAGTATCAAAAATGTTATGCTTCCGGTGGAGTTTATTCCGGAAACCATGCTGATAAATGATATACTCGGTACGCTCACCAAGAAAAGAAAGAGTATAGCGGTAGTACTCGACGAGTACGGAGGGACGTCCGGTATTCTTACTATAGAAGATATTGTAGAAGAACTTTTCGGAGAAATAGAGGACGAACACGATACCGTAGCTCTGTATGAGGAAAAAATAGGAGAGAAGGAGTTTAAGTTTTCCGCACGTCTCGAAGTGGATTATATTAACGAAGAATATAAACTTAACCTCCCCGAAAGCGAAAATTATGAAACCCTCGGAGGGCTTATTGTTAGCCATATTGGTGAGATCCCCGAAAAAGGAGAGGAAGTTGCCATTGGGGATTACCGTTTTGCCATACTGGAGGTGGGAAGTACCAAGATAGACCTCGTACAACTCAAAATAGTGGAAGAGGAGTAATTGTAATCCTAAGATCATGTGTTGTTGTATAACCTCATGTTTTGATCCTTAAATTGTCAGGTTTCCTGCTAACTTCCAACAAAAAAGGATACCGGGTTTTAATTATAGTAAAAAATTGGTATTTTCGCGAACTGAATTTTATAACTTTAACGACAAATGGCAGTTCTTGAAAAAATAAGAAAGCGTTCACTGATACTTATCCTTGTTATCGGTCTTGCATTATTTTCTTTTGTTATTTCCGACCTTTTCCGAAATGGCGGAGGATTAAGCAGCAATACCTCTTCCATAGGAGAAGTGAATGGAGAAGCATTGCCCAGGGTGGATTTTGCAGATGAAGTAGAATATTTTTCACGTCAGTACGGTGAAAGAGCATCTACCGTACAGGTAGTTAATCAGGTATGGGAAAGACAGGTTAGAAGCAAGTTACTGGATCAGCAATGCGAAGAACTTGGAATACACATAGAAAAAGACCAGATTATCAATGTTGTAAAAGCAAACCCTGCTTTTGCGCAGGATTCTACCTTTCTTAACAATGCCGGAGTTTTTGATGAGGAAAAATTCATAGAATTTATTGCCGATCTCAGGCTGAACAACCCTGCCGCTTACGAGCAATGGAAATTGCAGGAAGACGCTCTTATCAAGTCGTCTATGGAGCAGACGTACTTTAACCTGGTAAAAGCCGGGGTAGGAGCTACTGTTAAAGAAGGGGAGTTGGCATATAAGCTGGAAAACGATAAAGTAGATATAAAATATGTAAAAGTACCTTACAGCTCTGTGGCAGATAGCCTGGTAAGCGTATCTACAGGTGAGATTCAGAAATATATAGACGAGCATAAGGAAGAATACAAAGACGAAGCATCGAGAGACATACAGTATGTCTTCTTCGAAGAGAAACCTTCCGGGGAAGATGAATCCGAGATCAGGAACGGTATATCCGCATTGCTCAACAGCCGGGTGGAATATAACAGTACTACAGAAAAGAACGACACCCTGCCGGGATTTCGAACAGTAGCTAATGTGGAAGATTTTGTCAACTCCAATTCCGATATTCCTTTTGATTCTACCTATGTAGCTAAAAAAGACCTTCCTGCGGCAGTTGCGGATACATTGTTTAACCTCCGCATCGGACAGGTGTATGGGCCTTACAAAGAAGGAGATTACTATAGGATTTCCAGAATGCTGAATAAAAAAGCCGGTGGAAGTGTAAAGGCAAGTCATATTCTTATACAGTACGAAGGTGGTATGAGGGCTAACCCCGATGTAACCAGGAGTAAGGAAGAAGCGGAAGCAAAGGCTAAGGAAGTGCTTGCGGAAGCTCAGAAAAGCGGCACGGACTTTGCACAACTGGCAAGGGAAAATTCGGATGGCCCTACCGCTTCAAGAGGAGGAGATCTGGGTTATTTTACCCAGGGTGCCATGGTTAAAGCTTTTGACGAATTTGTATTTGCTAACCCTGTAGGGAAAATAGATATGGTAGAGACCGACTTCGGTTATCATGTGATTAAGGTAGAGGATAAGCAGGATGTAGTACAGATAGCTACTATTGCCAGGGAAGTGGAGCCGTCACAAAATACGATAAACAACCTCTTTACGGAAGCTACCAAATTTGAAATGGAGGCGCTGGACAAAAACTTTAGCGATGTGGCTAAAGAAATGAATTACCGTGTACGCCCGGTAAAAAACCTGAAGTCTATGGACGAGTCGCTTGCCGGTATAGGGAATCAGAGAGCCGTAGTGCAGTGGGCATTCAACGGAGAGACAAGTACAGGGGATATAAAACGATTTGATATTCCTTCCGGATATATTATTGCACAGCTTACCAATAAGAGAAAAGAAGGAGTGGCAAAAGCAAAAGATGTTTCTGCACTGGTAACTCCAATATTGAGAAAACAAAAGAAAGCCGAACTGATCCGCGAGAAAAGTAACATTTCCTCTCTGGAAGAATTTGCAAAATCGAATAAAGTTACGGTAGCAACTGCCAGCGGATTAAATATGAAGTCGCCTTCTATTTCCGGTGCCGGAAGAGAACCTAAAGTTATCGGAACCGCATTTGCACTGGAAGAAGGAGCTACATCGGGAGTTATTGAAGGGCGTGACGGAGCTTATATGGTGACCGTTACCAAAAAAACCGAGGCGCCTGCCCTGGATAATTACAGTACTTATGCCAATACACTGAAATCGACTAATAGAAATACAGTAAATAACAGTGTCCTTACTGCTCTTAAAGGAGCAGCCGAAATAAAAGATAACAGGGCAATGTTCTATTAAGAACAAAAAGAATACAAAGAAAACCCCGGCCGATTCCAGGCCGGGTTTTTTTGTTTGTTATAACTTTATAACTGTAATTTTAGTTAAATAACTATTTTTATAGTTTCATAACTAAAAAAATAGTTTACATTTGTTCTGAAGTTTATTTAAAACATCAGTACGATAAAGACTAAGGCTATGCAAAAACTTACGAATAAAGAGGAAGAAGTAATGAAAATGCTCTGGAAGCTGGAAAAAGCGTTTGTGAAAGATATTCTGGCGGAATTCGGAGCGGAGAAACCACATTATAATACACTGTCTACCATTATCCGGAATCTTGAGGACAAAGGGTACGTAAACCATGTGGCTTATGGTAACACGCACCAGTATTACCCGGTGGTAGAAAAGGAGGAATACCGGAAGAGGTTTATTCACAATGCTATTACCGATTACTTTAATAATTCGTATAAAAACCTGGTGTCTTTCTTCGCGGAAGAAGATAAGATAAGCATTGAAGAGCTGAAAGAGATTATAAACCGGGTAGAAAATAAGAAGTAATGGAGGCATTTCTGATTTATGCCGCTAAAAGTGGTGGATTTATAACGCTTTTCTACGGATGCTACTGGCTGTTCCTGCACCGGGAGACATTCTTTCGGTGGAACCGCTACTTTCTGTTATCCGGGGTTATACTATCTCTCGTATTGCCTTTCTGGACTATAACAAGAACGGTAGATGCCGTTCAGATGGTTTATCTTCCCGATGAGAATGCGGAGAATGTTGTTTCCGATGCAATTACCGGGGGACCGGATATGTGGAATATTGTCTTTTGGATCTATATTTCCGGATTGGTGTTCTTTGCTATACGGCTGATGGTGCAGTTCCTTTCCCTGAGAAGGTGCCTGTCCTCCTGCAAAAAGAGAAAAGAGGGGAATATATTGGTAATGGAAACTACCGAAGATATAAGTCCTTTCTCCTTTTTTTACTTTCTGGTGTATAACCCCGGAATGTACTCCGACAGAAAAGAATTGGAAGTCATATTATCACATGAAAAAGCACATATAAGGCAGTTGCATTCCTTCGATGTAGTGCTTCTCCATGTATTTACGGTGTTTCAATGGTGCAATCCGGTCGTCTGGTTGTATAAAAAAGCAGCGGTGAGAAACCTGGAATACCTTGCAGATCGTTCTGCGGCCGGAACAGACAGGGGAGACAAGAAGGATTATCAGCTACTGTTGTTACGGCAGACGGCAGCATATAAAGAACATATGGTATTGACCAATACATTTTTTAATTCATCAATCAAAAAACGAGTAGTTATGTTACACACAAGAAATTCAAATCAAAAACAATTGTGGAAATACGGGATTGTAATTCCCGTGCTAACCTTATTCCTGTTTGTCGTTAATACCCGGGAGGTAGCGGCGCAGGGAGAAGAAAATGGTAAAGAACTAAATATTGATGTCAGCATAGATAAGGATGTTACGGATAATTATTTAGAAGCAAAATCAAAAGCACTGAAGTCCTCTCATGGTATTGAACTGGAATTTAAGCGTATTAAGAGGAATGCACTGGGGGAGATTATAGCGATCTCTTCAATATTTAAAAAAGGAGCATCTACGGGGTCCTGGGCCGTTTCCGGAGATAAGCCCATAAAACCTTTTCATTTCTTCATGGACGGCTCCGATGAATTCGGGTACGCAACTATAGAGAAAACAGAAGTCTATGGGCTACCGATGCCTGCTTCTCAGGTTGTTTCTGGAATGAATGTAAATACAGGGAACGCGGTTCCTCCGTTATATGTAATAGACGGAAAGATCAGGGATAAAGATTTTGATATGAATTCTGTTTCACCTTCTTCAATTGCCAGAATTGATGTATTGAAAGGAGAAAATGCTAGGAAGAAATATGGAAAAGACGGAGTTAACGGAGTTGTAGAAATAACTACTTTAGAAGAGTGATTTTTTCCTTATTGGTATCATATTTTTATTAAAAACCGCATTAGTGCGGTTTTTTTAATACCTTGTAGATATGAAAAAGAGTTTTTTCAAACTTCTGGCCAAACTGAACAAACTGTTACTGCCCTCTTTCAGTAAACGGCAACTGGATATTGCCAAAGCCCAAAAGTGGCAACTGGCCATTATAGGATGGCGGGCCTATGTAACGAAAAATGCCATGGACTAATTTTCGGGATTCCCGGAAGATTTTCCCGGGCGAAGTATCATGTCGGTATAAGGGATAACGGTGTTGTATTCCTTGTTTTTGAAATATGTTCCGGGATGGTTTCGGGAAGAGACCATAATAAAATCTCCTCCCCATGCCCCGAGGCTCTTCATCGCTCCCGGAAAGTCAGGGAAAAGCTTTTCCTTTACTGTCGGAAGTTCTATCAACGAAGCTACGATCTGTTCGTGACGTATGAGCAGAGATTCGAATTCTTCCTGTTCCCGGCATACCAGAATCCGGTCGGTGATTTCGGAAATTTCCCGTATTGCTTTCTCGTCCGTACTTCTGCTTTTGTATCTTTTGATGCCTTCCCTGCTGTCCTGCTTCTGGTTGAGGTGAACAAAGAACAGTTTGTCCTTAAAAGGAGGATCAAAAGGTACGGGAATAACTTCCGGGTTTTTCTGCTCCACCCTGTATAGAACGGGTGAATTATATCTGGCACAGGCTATGTCATATCCGCTTCCTGTAAAGGTTCGCCACAGTAGTTCAAAAGGGTCTATACTGGCCCATTCGGCGAGATTATTCACCAATGTGGAAGAAGACCCCAGTCCCCAGTCCCTGGGGAAACCGAGTTTTGCCACAGCGGTAAACCCTTCCGTATAATTCAGAAAAGCAGGGTTCATCTCTTTGGCTACCTGTAGTAGTTGTGTCAGCCTTTGAATAGTTCCGTCCTTTCTAAGGGCATTGCGATCGGCAAGGTCAATATCCGCTTTAATGTCAAAAGTATAAGAAAACCAGGTATGTCCTTTTTCGTCTTTGCTCGTCCAGGAAAGTTTCCCGCTGTCCCCTTCTTTTATAGTGAGGGATTGTCCGTATGAAGTAGGAACGGCCAGGCATCGTGCTCCGTCCAGAACCACGTATTCTCCGGTGAGCAATAGTTTTCCGTTACTGTAAAAATGTTTTTCCACAATGCGAGGTGATCTTATATCGTTGTACGCTACCGGAACTACCGGTATGCGCTTTCATTCGAGTCTTTCGTTACGCTTTTTCCCGTAGTCGGTAAAACGCTTCCGTTACCGAGCGGTGTGTAGCGGTCTTGTCTTTAAAATACCGGACAAAATATTCTTTTTCTTCTTCGGTGGCATGCAGTTGGTTGAGTATGTTCAGCAAGTGCATTTTCATATGTCCTTTCTGAATTCCCGTAGTAACGAGAGATCGTATTGCGGCAAAATTCTGTGCCAGTCCCGCTACGGCCACAATCTGCATCAGCTCCGGTGCGGAAGGATTGCCCAGCATCTCCAGGGATAGCTTTACGAGGGGGTGCAGGCTGGTAAGTCCGCCCACGGTACCCAGGGCCAGGGGAACTTCTATTTCAAACAGGAATATCCCATTCTTTACCGAGGCTTGTGTAAGGCTTGTGTATTTGCCACCTTTTGCCGCGTAGGCGTGGACACCTGCCTCTACGGCCCGGAAATCATTCCCCGTGGCCAGGACAACGGCATCTATACCGTTCATTATCCCTTTGTTATGAGTTACGGCCCGGTAAGGCTCTATTCTGGCTATTTCCACGGCCCGGACAAATTTGTCCGCAAACTCCTCCGGAGGCATATTATCTTCGTTAAGTTCCTGGACCTTACAAGATACCCTTGCCTTAACCCTGCAATTCGGGACGTAGTTGGAAAGGATGCTCATTACGATCTGTATCTCTTTCTCCTCTGTTTCGAAAGCAGTATATTCCAATGCTCCTTTTCTAAAGGTTCTTGCAAACTGCTCCAGGCAGGAATTGATGAAGTTGGCCCCCATCGCATCCAGGGTATTAAAGGTACAATGTAGCTGGTAATAGTTGTCCAGTTCGTCAGTTTTGTCCCGGAGCTCGATGTCGATAATACCCCCGCCCCTTTTTTGCATGTTCCCCGTAATGGTTTCGGTGTCTCTGAAAAGTTCGGGCTTAATATGTGAAAAATAATCCCGTAGTGTATCGGTATTTCCTTTGTAGATGAAATGTACCTGTCCTATCTTTTCCGTGGCAATGACTTCTGTATTGAAACCACCTCTCCCGGACCAGAATTTGGCCGACTTCCCCGCAGCAGCAACCACCGAACTTTCCTCTATAGCCATTGGTATGATGTAAAGCTTGTCATTGATCAGGAAATTGGGAGCTATTCCCAGGGGCAGATAATAGTTGGTGATGGTATTTTCTATAAACTCATCGTGAAGCTTCTGTAGCTTTTCGTCGTTGTTCCAGTATTTTTTAAAAATAGCGACAGCCTTTTCCGGGTTTGCAAAATAAGCTTTGGCCAGCCAGTCTATTTTCTGGTTCTTGGTGAGTTTGGAAAATCCTTCAACAGGTTGCTTCATCGTAAAATACACAAATTATTATGCCGGTCGCAGATTCAGGCTATGGTGCCTGCTACCGCGCCCGTATGATCTATCGGGCAAAGATACTAAAGAAATCCCGGTATTTCGTGTGTTAATATTTACTTCCGAAAGACGAAAAACCTTGAAATGTCACAGTTTAACTGAAAAAGTTTATATTTTCGCAAAAAAAACAGTATACTTGGCAGATTTTTTTGTTTGCTGATAATAATTTAAACTTTAATGAAAAAATATTTCATCTTGTCCGTTTTACTTGCAGGATTAACAACTTCGCTTACTGCACAGGATCGTCAAATTACTTTAGAGCAAATCTGGAATGGAACTTTTAGTGCCGAAGGTATGGATGTACTCCATTCCATGAAAAACGGGAAACAGTACTCCATTTTAAATATGGACCGTCAATCCAAAGAGATATCGGTAGACAGATATGATTATAATACCCTGGAAAAGGTGGAGACCATAGTGTCTGCCAAAGACCTTGAGGGGATATCTTATTTCACTTCCTATACGTTCAGTAACGACGAATCCAGGGTTTTACTGGCTACAGATGTGGAACCGGTATACCGCCATTCGAAATTGGGCATATATTATATGTACGATATACAGAGTAAGAAAACACAGAAAATTTCAGACAATAAAATTCAGGAGCCCACTTTTTCACCGGACGGTAATAAAGTGGCTTTTGTTTTTAAGAACAATATCTATGTAAAAGACCTCGTGTCGGGAAAAACCGAACAAATCACGACCGATGGAGAAAAAAACAAGATAATAAACGGTATCACTGATTGGGTCTATGAAGAAGAATTTGCTTTTGTAAGGGCTTTCGAATGGAACGCGGACGGCACGGACATAGCGTATATAAAGTTCGATGAAAGTGAAGTGCCCGAGTTCTCTATGGATGTTTACGGAAACCAACTCTATCCTGTACAACAGGAATTCAAATACCCGAAAGCAGGAGAGAACAATGCCAAAGTGTCCCTGTTTGTTTACGATCTGGAAAGAGGAAATACCAAAGAAGTTAAGCTGGAAAATGCCTATTATATTCCCAGGATAAAATGGAGCAATGATGCCGATATACTCAGTGTACAGGTGCTTAACCGTCACCAGAATAACCTGGAACTGGTTTTCTATAGTGTGAAAAATGCTTCTGTCAAAGTAGCTCTTAGCGAAAAAGATAAAGCATACATAGATATTACGGATAACCTTACTTTCTTGAAAGACAACAGCTTTATCTGGACGAGTGAGAAAGACGGGTATAATCATATCTATCATTACGGGAAGGACGGGAAACTGATCCGTCAGGTCACCGAAGGACCGTGGGAAGTGACCAATTATTACGGTTATGATGCTAAAACCGGTCGTATTTTTTACCAGTCTGTAGAAAACGGCTCCATAAACAGGGATGTATATGCGGTTAAACTGAACGGTAAAGGCAAGCAACGGCTTTCTTCCCGGGAAGGTACAAACAGCGCTACTTTCAGTACGAACTTCAGTTATTTTATAAACTCTTACTCCAGTGTCTCCACGCCACCGCGCTATACACTTAACGATGCAAAGAACGGTAAAGAAATCAAGGAAATCGTTAACAACGATGCATTGATACAGAAGCTGGCAGATTACAATCTTTCCGAAAAAGAGTTTTCCACGATCCGTATCAACGGTTATGATCTGAACATGTGGATGATAAAACCTGCGGATTTCGACCCGAATAAAGAATACCCGCTTTTGATGTTCCAGTACAGTGGTCCCGGATCGCAGCAAGTGGCTAACCGATGGGGAGGGGCTAATGATTACTGGTACCAGATGCTTGCCGGACAAGGGTATATAGTAGCCTGTATAGATGGGCGCGGAACCGGGTTTAAAGGCGCGGATTTTAAAAAGATGACCTATAAGGAACTGGGGAAATACGAAGTAGAAGATCAGATAGAAGCGGCCAGGGAACTCGGTAAAGAGCCCTATGTCGATGCGGAAAGGATAGGGATATGGGGATGGAGTTACGGTGGCTTTATGTCTTCTAACTGTATCCTTAAGGGTAATGATGTGTTTAAAATGGCTATAGCGGTAGCTCCGGTAACCAACTGGAGGTTTTACGATACTATTTATACCGAGAGATACATGTGTACCCCGCAGGAAAACGCTTCGGGTTACGATGACAACTCGCCCATAAACCATGTGGAAAAACTCAAAGGAGCTTATCTCCTGGTGCACGGTACGGCAGATGATAATGTACATGTGCAGAATACGATGCGTATGGTAGAAGCTCTTGTGCAGGCCAACAAACAGTTTGACTGGGCCATCTACCCGGATAAAAATCACGGTATTTACGGGGGAAATACCAGACTTCATCTCTACACTAAAATGACGAACTTTATTAAAGAAAATCTATAGAAACATAAATATACTTTCATGGCAATAACATCTAAACCAGCACATCAGAGGGAACTTTTCGGACACCCGGCGGGATTGTACATCTTATTTTTTACAGAAATGTGGGAACGCTTCAGTTACTATGGTATGCGGGCACTGTTCACCCTGTTCCTGGTAGCCGAAACCACTTCCAAAAATCCCGGTTTTGGCTGGACAAACGGGGAAGCACTTTCCCTTTACGGATGGTATACCATGTTGGTTTATGTATCGTCTATACCCGGAGGCTGGCTCGCAGACAGGGTACTCGGGCAAAAGAAAACCGTAATGCTCGGTGGAGCGCTTTTATGTGTAGGGCACGCTATCCTGGCGCTTAATTCCGAAATATCTTTCTATACCGGTTGCTTCTTTATTATACTGGGAGTAGGTTGCCTGAAACCCAATATATCCTCTATGGTAGGAGGTTTGTACAAACCTAAGGACGAACGAAGGGATCTCGGCTTCTATATCTTTTATATGGGTATAAATATAGGGGGCTTTGCTGCGCCTATCATTTGCGGATACGTTGGAGAAAAGATAAACTGGCACTACGGATTCGGACTGGCTGCGATAGGAATGTTCCTGGGGCAGATAGTATATGTGTGGGGGCAAAAATATCTTAAAGGAGTAGGGGACCTCATATCCGTAAAGAACGATAAGGACAGGGAAATACTTGAAAAACCACTTACATCAGTAGAAAAAGACAGGGTAAAGGTATTGCTGCTTTCTTTCCTTCTTATCATACTATTCTGGGCCGCATTTGAGCAGGCAGGTGGATTAATGAACCTGTATGCCCAGCAAAAAACGGACAGAAATTTCTTCGGAATGGGAGTGATCCCTGCCTCTGTTTTCCAGTCGGTCAACTCTTTCTTTATTATAACCCTGGCAACCCTGGTAGGGCTGTTTTGGTTCAAATGGAGACGTAAGGGAAAGGAATCTTCTTCCTTGTTTAAGATGGCAATTGGAATAATTGTGATGGCGCTTGGTTTTGGTTTCATGAGTGCTGCCGCAACAGAATATCAGAATACCGGTTCTTCCGCTATGTATTGGCTGATACTGGCCTATCTTTTTCATACCATAGGAGAATTATGCGCCTCACCGGTCTCTCTCTCGTTTATTACCAAACTCGCCCCCCTGAAATATGCTTCCATCATAATGGGACTTTACTGGGCAGCTACCGGATTTGGTAATTATGCTGCAAGTAAACTCGGTGTACTGGCCCAGTCTTTGGGAGACTTTGAAGTGTTTACCGGGATTATGATTATATGGACCCTTATCGGCATAGTGGTAATCCTGTTGTTGAAACCGTTAAAGAGGCTTACGCACGGTGCCGAGGACGGAGAAGGCGCTATTGTGGCAGAGGTGTAAAACTAATTTTTACGCAGAATATAAGCTCCCTTTTCATACGTGTTGTGGAAAGGGAGTTTTTCTTTTTTGCAGGTTGCCTGCCATTGCCGGATATAAGATGTATAATTACTGCCATCCGCTATAATTATTTCCGGATGATATACCTCTATAACCCTTTCCAGGTTGATTTTCGGCGAGTTCCCCAAAAGTATGGCATGGGGTTTTAGTTCCGGTATCAGGGGGATTGCTTCACTGTTGATGTACAGTAAACTCTTGCCGTATACATCGTAAAGATTTTGCGCGTTTTTCGTTTTTATATGACTTATTCTTTCCGATACGGCATATGTGCGGATGATACCGTCGTTCTCTATTTCATTTTCGGGAACAGGAGCGTATATAGTCAGTTCCTTTCCATGCTGCCGGGCAATACATGTATCCCGGTTCTTGTGAAATATAACCCATTTTTCCCGGGTAGAGGTATCATAACGGTTATATAAAAGAGACAATTGTATACACAGAACAGATAGCAACAGGGCCGATCCCCTCCGGAAGGTAGTTTTTTGAAGACATAAAAAGAAAAGTATAAGGAACAGGTAGAGAGATACGAGTAATCCGGCGTCGAAGGAAATATCGCGGAAAACAAAACTTTCCTGCCGGGCGATCCAGGATACCAGCCGGTTCATGGTTAGTATGACATATGCATATGCCCCGGCAAGGAAAGGGGGCAGACTGTGCAAAAGGGCGAGGACTATTACAAAGATACCTCCTCCGAGAATAATGCCGAGAGCAGGGACAATAAGTAGGTTGGAAAGGAAAAATAAACCGGGAAACTGGTGGAAATAATACAGGCTTAACGGTAGCACACCGAATTGTGCCGCCAGGGATACCGTGGTCAGTTTCCATAAGAAGTCCGTAGTTTTTCATCCGGGTTTCCACCGGGCGTACAGTACAGGCTGAACCCAGACAATAGAAAAGACGGCCAGGTAACTGAGTTGAAAGCCTACATCAAACAGAAAGTCAGGTTTTAAGAGAAGAAGAAAGAACATGGAAACCAACAGTACATTACTGATGTTTGTTTTTCGTCTGAGCTGCATCGCCAAAGCGACAAATGAAAACATACATACGGCCCGTACCACAGATGCGGACATCCCGGCGATAAAAGCAAAGCCCCATAATACCGAAATAGTGAGTATCAAGCTAAACAGATTGCCGTATTTCAACCGCCGGAGAGGATGTAGAAGAAAAAGCAGCATAAAGAGAATAATACCCACATGGAGACCGGATATGGCCAGGATATGCAGTGCCCCTGCGGCAGCATAATCCTGATAAATGTCCTCGGGGATATCCTGTTTCTGTCCCAGCAGAAGGGCCTGGATTACCACTACCGACTCTTCCGGGAAATGATAGTGCTCCAGGGCTTTCGATATTTTATTCCGTACCACGTCCGCATAAGCATACAGGTTTTTCCCCGACCCGGGGATATGGTATAATTCTTCAGGTGTCAGGGACAGATGGTGGTATATGTACTGCTTTCGAAGATAATTTTTGTAGTGGAACTGGTGCGGGTTACGAGGTTCCTGAATATCCCGGAAAGTCGCTTTTGTATAATATTCGTTGCCTGTAAAAAGTTCTTTAGCCGTGCTGTCGCGACTCAGGTGAAGAAGGACTTTTCCGGAGGCTTTTAATCCGTTTATTTCCCGGATACGGGCGATATATCTGTAGGAGTAAGAATTCGGTTTCAGGGCTTTCAGGAGCGTAAAGCGGATCTTGTCTCCTCCTTTTGTATAGTTAGTGTAATGATGCGCCTTGAATTCCGGTTTTTCCGAGTTTGCTATCAGTACGCCGATACCAAAGGTAAGGCATAGGGCAGTGATACTGAAATATCGGACAGCCGGAAATCCCGGTCGGGAAGAATAATAATAGGACAGGCAGAAAATAAGGAGCAGGGTTGCTATAGAACCGTATATAATGATCCGGGGAATATCGGTATAAAAACCCGATAGTATTCCGGCTATGAGAAAAACAAGCAATTTTAAGATGTTGGAATTCCATAATTGCATGTTTAAAAATACAAAAAAACATGTAAAATAAGAGGAGAGGTGTACTACAGGACACGTCTGGCCTCGGAAAAGGCATGATTCCAGTATCCTTCTTTCAAAGAAGAAATAAGCACCCCCCTGGAGGTGGTAGAGTGGATAAAACGAATCTCCTGACCTTTTATGTCAACCACAAGGCCAACGTGATTTATCCTGTTCTTTCTTCCGGTTTTAAAGAAGAGAAGATCGCCCTTTCGGACTTCTTTGAGCTTGACTTTTTCGCCCTGTGTTGCCATCATGTAAGAAGCGCGTTGCAATGCGATATCGTGCTCCTGGAAAGAAGTGTATACCAGGCCGGAACAATCCATACCTTTCCGGGTAGTGCCTCCGTACCGGTATCTGGTACCGTTGTAGGAAATGGCGGTTTCTATGATCTTATTTGCCTGGGCACTGCCTTTGGCCGGAGGAAGGGATTCTGCCGATTCACTACCCGGCCATGCTTCCACATTTACGGTGCGGTTGGGAGGTGCCCCTTCGATAGTAACGGATCTTGGTGTCTCCAAAACCGACTTTTTGGATTTACACGCACACAGGGACAAAAGCAAACAGATGGTAAAATAAACTCGCCGCATGAACAGAAACTGGTTTAGGCTAAAATAATAAAAAAAGTGTTTCCCCCGGCAGCGGGATGTAAACTAGTCATTTTGGATAGCAGAAATGATAAGACGGGCAGTCTGCTCGCTTGCCCCTCTTCCCCCCAGTTTTTTTTCCAGGTCGTGATAATCACTGAATATCTGTCTGCGTTTTTTGCCATCCAGAATTTTTGTGAGTTCTTCTCTCAGGCGATTGCGGTTGAGTTCTCCCTGAATGAGTTCGGTAACCACTTCTTTATCCATTACGAGATTTACCAGGGAAATAAATTTCAATGTGATGATCCTCTTTGCGATCTGGTAGGAAAACCAGTTGCCTTTATAGCATACGATTTCCGGAACTTTAAACAAAGCGGTTTCCAATGTTGCCGTACCGCTGGTTACCAGGGCGGCGGTGGCAACACTCAACAGGTTGTATGTTTTGTTGCGGATAAGGTTTATGTTGGAATTTTTAATAAAAGGATGGTAAAACTCGGCATCCTGTCCGGGTGCGCCGGCAATAACAAACTGGTATTCCGGGAACAAGGGAGGCATTTCCAGCATTACGGAGAGCATTTTTCGTATTTCCTGTTTCCGGCTTCCCGGTAACAGGGCGATGATGGGTTTGTCCGGTTCCAGGTTGTATATTTTCCGGAAGTCAGATTCATTTACCTTGGGATATTGCGCTATGGCATCAATAAGCGGGTGGCCGACGAAATGCACCGGATACTGGTGCTTTTTTTCATAAAAATCCTTTTCGAAAGGAAGGATAACATACATCTGGTCAATGTCTCTCTTGATGGCTTTTATCCGGTTTTCTTTCCAGGCCCATAGCTGTGGTGAAATGTAATAGTGAGTCCGGTACCCTGTAGTTTTCGCCCATTTGGCGATCCGCATGTTAAACCCCGGGTAATCCACAAAAATAATGACATCGGGGGCAAAAGAAGCAATGTCCCTTTTACAAAAGGCAATGTTTTTAAAAATGGTGCTGAGGTTCATCAGAACTTCAGCGAACCCCATAAAAGCAAGGTCCTTATAGTGCTTGACCAAAGTACCGCCCACAGCCTGCATGAGATCTCCTCCCCAAAAGCGAAAAACCGCGTTAGGGTCCTGTTTCTTCAGTGCTTTCATAAGATTGGAAGCGTGAAGGTCGCCCGAAGCTTCACCGGCAATGATATAATATTTCATCTGACTGATCCTTTTTTAATGCTGCAATACAGATTGTTCTGTACATCCTTTATGTCTTTGTTCTCCTTCGTCCGGATGGTGTTATTTCACTATTTCAGGATATTTTATAAATGAGGGTTATTACAGCCGTGAAAATAGTGGCAAGCAATACGCCTTTTGCCCGGTGGTCCCGTCTTATTTTTAAAAAACCGAAGAAAGCTACCAGGTTGAGCAGTGCCCCCAGTGCCAGTATACTGCCAAAATGACCTACCTGGAATGCATCTTTAAGAGTCTCTTCTATTCCTGCTTTTGAAAACAATAGAATATAAAGCAGGGAGCCAAATATATTGGCAATGATCCCTATGGCAAACCCTATGGCGATTTCTTTTTTAATCATTCAGGTTCCAGGTGTTTAAAGTTTGTATGGAATGGTGGGCAGTAAGGTCGAACTGTACGGGAACTACGGAAATAAAACCGTTGGCCAGCGCCCATTCGTCCGTGTCTTCTCCTTTATCTTCATTGATGAATTTCCCGGTAAGCCAGTAATATTCCCGGCCCTGCGGATTGGTTCGTTTGTCAAATTCCTCTACCCATCTCGCATTGGCCTGGCGGCATATTTTTATACCCTTGATCTCTTCCTTTTTAAGTTTGGGGAAATTGACATTCAGAATCACTCCTTTAGGGATGCCATTGGCAAGCGCATTCAGGGTTATGGTCTTTACATAGCTCTTGATAGTTTCGAAATCGGCATCCCAGGAATAGTCGCACAGGGAAAAACCTATGGCGGGGATACCTTCTATACCGGCTTCTACCGCTGCACTCATGGTACCGGAGTAGATGACGTTTACGGAAGAATTGGAACCGTGATTGATACCACTTACACAAATGTCGGGTTTCTTTTTCAGGAGTTCGTTTACCGCCAGCTTTACACAGTCCACCGGCGTTCCGGAGCAACTGTATTCTTCTGTTACCTGGTCGTCTATATTGATCTTATTGCAAAAAAGGGTGGCATCTATGGTAACCGCATGTCCTTTTCCGGATTGAGGGCTGTCCGGCGCCACTACAATAACATCTCCTATTTCTTTCATTACCT
Source organism: Sinomicrobium endophyticum (assembly GCF_052983315.1). NCBI lineage: Bacteria > Pseudomonadati > Bacteroidota > Flavobacteriia > Flavobacteriales > Flavobacteriaceae > Sinomicrobium > Sinomicrobium endophyticum. The sequence continues at coordinate 133,120 of NZ_JBRKIS010000043.1, read as the reverse complement.
CTATAAGGGCCCTTATGCCCGGTGCAGCTATGCCATCATCATTGGTCACCAGTATCAGGGGTCTCTTTTTCATAGAACTTTGTCGTTAAAATATATTGCTAAAATAAGCATTTATCCTTAGGTCCGTTTTAGAGACTATCTAAGTTTTATCCTTTGGGTCTTTTATGCGCCTTTTTCCGCCATATTTCAGGTATTTTTCGGTCCATAGCTTAGGCTATGCCCCTCAAAATACCTTCATCTGACGAAAACCCGCCTGCCGGCGTGCAGGAATACACTATAAAATATTCCAAAAACAAAATTTAGACAGTCTCTTAAACTTATCTTTACTTTTTAACAGGCCCGCTTTCGGATTTAAAAACCGGCTCCTTATCCATCTTTTTGCTTAAAATGCGTAACGGGTTAAAATTATTTGAGTATCCGTAGCAAAGTAAACTTTCCGTCCGCTCTATGGAACTTTAATCTATAGAGTGGCTGAGATTCCTTGCTCCGGAAAAAATCACTTTCAGCTTCTTTGTAAAGTCAATACAAATTGGAGTAAAACCACTATACTGACCTAACGTTATCCGTTTAACAAAAAATTAGTATCATTGTAGCTAACTGGCATGGTTTTTTCAGTAATTTAGAGGTTTTAAAGAAATAACCGGAGCGGATGCTATGGATTTGCCGTTCATTTCTGTAAAAGGGAGGCCGGATTTCCCGGGAAAAAGATAACTATGGAGAGGTCCCCTTTTAAGTTCGGTATGATTTTCCGTTCCGGAATTCAAAAAAAGTTGACAGATGAAACGAAATTTTGTGTATGTACTGGCGGCACTGCTTATATCGGTAGCCTCCTGTAGTTTTACGAATAAGACATTCGAGAACCCGGATAAAGACAAGCTTCTTATACAGCTTATCTCTTATGTACTGGAAAAAGGACATTTTGACCCCAAAGATATGGACGATGCCTTTTCCGAAAAAGTATTCGATCAGTATATTTCCATGCTGGACCCTTCCAAACGCTATTTCCTGCAATCGGATATGAAAGAATTTGAAAAGTATCGTGACCAGATCGATGATCAGATCCGCGATTCGGATATAACCTTTTTTGATCTGGTACAACAACGCCTGGTAAAGCGTATCGGGGAAGGACAGGAAATTTACAAGGAGATACTGGAAAAACCTTTTGATTTTTCCGAAGATGAGGATATCGAAATGGACTATGATAATCTGTCTTATGCTTCTTCGAGAGAAGAACTGAAAGACAGATGGAAGAAATATCTCAAGTTCTCCACCCTTTCCGGATATGTGACCAGGCTGGAAGAGGAAGAGAACAAAAAAAAGGAGGATCCGGAATATAGTGTGAAGTCTGAAAAGGAACTGGAACAGGAAGCAAGAGAGTCCACCAAAAAAATGCAGGATGAATTTTATGACCTGATAGACGACCTGGAGCGCAAAGACTGGTTTGTAATGTATCTGAATGCCATAGTGACCGAATTCGATCCGCATACATATTATTTCGGTCCGGAGGAAAAGGATCGTTTCGATACCAGTATGTCCGGAAAATTTGAAGGTATCGGGGCAAGGCTTCAGAGAAAGAACGACAGGATAAAGATAGTGGAAGTGATTTCCGGAGGTCCTGCATGGCGTGGTAACCAGGTGGAGGTAGGAGATGAAATAGTGCGCGTGGCACAAGGCAGTGAAGAGGCAGTAGATGTTATTGGAATGCGTCTCGATGATGCTGTAAAACTTATCAAGGGACCCAAAGGTTCGGAAGTGAAGCTTACCCTGAAAAAAGTGAACGGTACCACAGAAGTTATCTCTATTATCCGGGATATTGTGGAGCTGGAAGAATCTTATGCGAAGTCTTCTACCGTAGAGAAAGACGGTAAGACATTCGGCGTAATCAACCTGCCCAAGTTCTATATTGATTTTGACAATTATGACGATCGCAATGCCGCATCGGATGTGGAAAAAGAGATAGAAAGACTTAAGGAACAGGGAATAGAAGGACTGGTCCTCGATCTCCGGGGTAACGGCGGTGGTTCCCTTAAAACCGTTGTGGACATGGCCGGGTTCTTCATAGAGAAAGGGCCTATAGTGCAGGTGAAATCTTCGGGAAAGAAAAAAGAAGTGCTCTCCGATACGGATGAACGTATACAGTGGGACGGGCCGCTTGTTATCCTTGTGAACGAATTATCGGCCTCAGCCTCGGAAATACTGGCTGCAGCCATGCAGGATTACAAAAGGGCGATCGTCATTGGGAGTAAACAGACCTATGGAAAGGGAACGGTGCAGAATGTGGTGGATCTGAACCAGTTCCTGGGGCAGAAAAACGATTTTGGCGATGTAGGGGCGCTCAAAATTACAACACAGAAGTTCTATCGTGTTAACGGAGGTTCTACACAGCTGGAAGGTGTGAAAAGTGATATCATAGTGCCGGACAGGTACAGCTATATAGATATAGGGGAGAAAGACCAGGAAAATCCGTTGCCCTGGGATAAAATAGACCCCGCCGATTACAAAACCTGGGACGGTTATGTGAATTACGATTACACGTTGAAGAAAAGTAAGGAAAGAATGGCTGAAAATGAGCAGTTGACCCTTATTGATGAAAATGCCAGATGGGTGAAAGAAAAACAGAACGAGAACAAGTATTCTCTGAATTATGAGACATACAGGAAGACAATGGATAAAGACGAACAAATAGCAAAACGTTTTGAAGCTTTATCCGATTATAAAACCGATCTTACTTTCCGTTCTCTGCCTTATGAAGAAAGTCTGATGGCCCAGGATACGGTGCTGCGTGACAAACGTCAGCGTTGGCACGAAAACCTGTCTAAAGATGTATATGTGGAAGAAGCATTAAATGTCCTCGAAGATCTCCAGGTAGGTCAGGTTAAGAAAAGAGTAGCCAATATCCGTGATTAACGGAAGACATAGAAAATTGGGATCAGAATAAAAGGAACCCCGGAATTTTTCCGGGGTTTTTACATTTGACAGTTAAAACTTACCGCCTGAAGGTCCTTAAACGATTTCTAATAGACTGTCGGAGTTCTACCCTTTAAAAGCATCTCAGCCAGTACGATACCGGTAGAGATATAATTGCCAAACCGATAAAATCACTGCTGGCTTCCCGGCAAGTTCAGGACGGGAAGCCTCCCTGTAAAGATACGCCTGCTTTTGTCACCGGACCGGCATATCGTATTCCAGGTCGGGTGATCCGGGTCCTGTTTTTGCCATTTAAGGGATTACGTTTACACCGAACCGGTTTGGGTTAGCGGCTAACTCAAACCCTTTAGCGGTCAAAGTAATTACTTATGCAGTCAACCGAACCTCTTACGCTGCATACCCATTCCCTTTAGCCGCAAACATAACCAGGTTAGCCGCTTGAGCAATTGCATATGAATTCACAAGTAATCCGGTTAGCGGTCAAAGTAACTGCTTATGCAGTCAACCGAAGCCCTTACGCCGCATACCCATTCCCTTTAGCCGCAAACATAACCAGGTTAGCCGCTTAAGCAATTGCATATGAATTCACAAGCAAACCCTTTAGCGGTCAAAGTAACTACTTATGCAGTCAACCGAAGCCCTTACGCCGCATACCTATTCCCTTTAGCCGCAAACATAACCCGGTTAGCCGCTTAAGCAATTGCATATGAATTCACAAGCAAACCGGTTAGCGGTCAAAGTAACTGCTTATGCAGTCAACCGAACCCCTTACACCGCTAACTTATACCCTTTAGCCGTCAAAGTAACCTGGTTAGCGGCTAAAGGGAATGGTTTAGCCGCTAACCGGACTACTTCCGGTGTCAAAGGGATTGTGTTAATGGCCATTTTCCGGGCATTAAAGCGGAAGGGAACGGGAGGCTTTTCCGTGGGTCTCGGTACAGGAAAGTATGGGAAAGAAATACGCTTATCCGGAGTCTGAAGATAAGCGGAGCTTTGAAAACCTGTCCGTATCCGCAGAGGCCAGAAAGGGAAATACCATTTATACAATTCAAATCATCACGTCATAAAAAGAGTGGAATGCTATAGGTACCGGGAGTTCAAAGAAAACATATTCATTTTTAGCGGACATTGGTGAAATAACTTATTAATGCGAGTTAAGGGATGAACTTCAATCTTTATAACCTTCAGGAGGTATATTTAATCCCATTAAATGGGGCTAATTCCCCAACGCCTGTCCTGATCCCGATCCCGATAATTATCGGGATTGCCCCTAGATAGTTGATTAAATAATCCTGTCCGTTCGGCGGGGAAATTACACTTTAGTTCTTGGTTGTTAGGTTTTTGAGTTGTTTAGGTAATGCCAGTAAACTGAATAACCCGACTGTTTTTTATTGAAAAACCACAACGGATTGATCTTTGGCCAAAACAAAAATCCGACTCTTAATTCGCATTATTAACTTAACAACTGGCAAGGAAAGTTAAGGGTATAGAAACTAAAGTAGCTGCACTGGCTCCCGATATCGGGAGTCGGGTTTTAAACTTTAACCCGCTACGTTAGATTTATGTTCCGAAGCTTGCATCGGGAATGGATTAATATTTTATTTCTTTTGACCTTGTGGGCTTGCCCCGTGGTAAATAATGAATTCAAAACAGTTTCTTAATGGAATTCCGTTAGGTCCTCCCATTCGTTGATCTGGTTGGCGTCCAGTTTTACAAAAACAAAGAGAAGAAGGGTAAAAGCCCATAGCCCGGAACCGCCGTAACTAAAGAGCGGCAGGGGAATGCCCACCGTAGGGAGTAGCCCGATTACCATACCGATATTTATGGTAAAATGGAAAAACAAAATTGCGGTTACACCATACCCGTAAATACGACTGAACTTGGATTTTTGTCGTTCCGCGAGGAACAACAGGCGCAGAAGCAGGAAAGTGAACAGCAATATTACCGCGGTACTGCCTATGAATCCCCATTCTTCTCCTACGGTACTAAAAATATAATCCGTATGTTGCGCGGGGACAAAACCACCTTTGGTTCGGGTACCTTCGAGAAATCCCTTTCCGGATAAACCACCCGAAGATATGGCCGATTCGGACTGGTAGGTATTATATCCTATTGATTTTCGGATCTCCCTGAACTTGGCAGGATCTTTTTCGAGTTTTAACCACAGGTTTATCCGGTCGCGATGGTGCTGTTTAAAAACATTGTCAAAAGTGAATCGCACACTGGAAGTTACGACCACGGTTATAAGCAGGAGGGTGATGAACGGCAGTACGGAGACCATTTTCTTTTTCCTTTTTCGCCATAGGTAATACAGGGTGAGGAAAATAAAGGTTGCTATACAAACACCTATGGCCCCGAACATCAGTGTGGTTACGAACAGGGTAACAAGCCCCAGGCCGGAAAGAAGATATATGGACGGAAGCCCTTCGCGGTACATAACGGGCAGAAAAGCCAGAAATACCATAGCGCTTCCCGGATCGGGCTGCAAAAGGATAAATAATATGGGGAGGGCTATGATAAGAAAAGCCTTTAACTGGTATTTGAGATATTTAATATTGGTCTGCGAATCGCTGAGGTATTCGGCCAGAGCCAGTGCGGTTCCGGTTTTGGCAAACTCGGCCGGTTGTATGCTCATAAATCCCAGGTCATACCATGCGGTTTGCCCGGCAATTGTCTTTCCGAAAATAAAAACCCCGGCGAGGGACGCTACCGAGAGTAAATAAATAATCCCCGAAAATTTTTGGTAGAACTTGGCGTCTATAGCCAGAATAAGTGTTATGAATATAGTGCTCAGCCCAATGAAAGTAAGTTGCTTTCCGTAATATGTAGAAAAATCGAACATGGATGTGCCGGTCCCCTCGGTGATACTGCTGGAATAAATATTGACCCAGCCTGTAAATACGAGGAGGAAGTATAGAATTACCGTTAACCAGTCTATTTTTCGTATAAAGGAATTAGTCATTAATCCTAAATGGTTTACCGCTGTATGGTTTAGCGTATTCTTCTTTCAGGGTTGCTTCGAGCATGCGTTTTTCCAGGTCTTTTCTCGTAACTTCTCCCTTGAGGTATTTTTCGATCATAATGGAGGCGATAGGCCCTGCGTACCTGGATCCCCAGTATCCGTTCTCCACAAATACCGCAATGGCTATCTGAGGATTCTCAACCGGGGCAAAAGCGACAAAAATAGAATGGTCCGTCAGCTGTGTCCTTTTACCGTCAATACGGGTAAAGTTCTCTGCCGTCCCGGTTTTACCCGCTATATCGATGCCGGGTACCTGGAAAGACCTGGCCGTCCCGTTTCTGTATACCTCGGCCATACCTTCTATTACCGGGCCAAAGTGTTTTGAATCTATTGTAGAGTATTTCTTCTCCGTAAACTTTTTATCCGATAAAGGGTGGTTTTCTACACTTTTGAGGACATGAGGAGTATAGTAATATCCTTTGTTGGCAATAACTGCGGTAAAATTGGCAAGTTGTATGGGGGTGGTCAGTATTTCCCCCTGTCCTATGGCATTGGATAAGTTGGTGGTGGAATACCAGCGGCGTTTGCCGTACACGCGGTCATACCAGTTTACATCAGGTATCCTCCCTGCTTTACCGATAGGCAGGTCGTATCCCAGATAATCCCCCAGGCCAAAGCTGTTCATGTGTTTTTCCCATGCGGTCATTCCTTCGGCCGAGGTAGGATACTTGTCTATAATACGACGATATACGTTGGCAAAATAGCCGTTACAGGACAGTGCCACACCACGGACAAGGTCCCGCGAACCACCTCCGCAATGGCATCCCATTAACCTTCTTCCCTTGTAATAGTAACCGTTTTGACAGGCAATGTGTGTAGAAGGTTCTATGACACCTTCCTGTAGTGCCGCGAGAGCATTGAGGGCCTTAAACGGTGAGCCCGGGGGGTACATGGCCAGCAAGCTGCGATCGTATAGCGGATTGGCTATAGAGTCGTAATACAATTGTGTGTAATTTCTGGAACGCTGTCTCCCGACCAACAGCGAGGGATCGTAATTCGGTGCCGTCACCAGTGCCAGTATTTCACCGGTCTTGGGGTTCAGGGCAACAATGCCCCCCCGTTTGTTGACCATCAGTTCCTCGCCGTAGGTCTGAAGATCTATGTCAATGGTGAGTTGTATATCCTTACCTTGTTCCGGGAGAGTGTCGTATATGCCGTTTTTGTAAGGGCCTATATCCCGGTTAAAACGGTCTTTCTGAATGTATTTTACTCCTTTTCTCCCGCGGAGGACGTCCTCGTAATACTCTTCAACACCTTGTATGCCTATGAGTTCTCCCGATTGGTAGTTTGGGTTGTTCCTGAGATCATACTCGCTGACTTCCCGGATATACCCGAAGATATTGGCCCCGTGAGCTGTCTGGTAATGGCGAAGTGAACGTTTTTGAATATAAAACCCTTCGTATTTACGCATTTTCTCCTGGAGAGCCGCATATTCTTCTTTGGAAAGCTGAGGCACAAATACCGAGGGAAGCCTGGGAGAATAAATATATGCCTTCTGGTATTTCCGGATAAAATCTTCTTTGGTGATATTCAGCAAGGAACAAAATTCAAGGGTATCCAGCGGAATGACTTCCCTGGGGATAATCATAACATCGTAAGAAGGTTGGTTGGCTACCAGCAACTTTCCGTTCCGGTCATAAATGTACCCGCGTTCGGGATAATCGAAAACCTGTTTTATGGCGGTGTCGTTCAACGGACTGTCCTTGTTTCCCGATATTAACTGCAAATAGGAAAGTCTCCCTATGTAGATAAGGGCAACAAGAATTATAATGGATGAAAGTAATAGTTTTCTCATTGATTTTTAGTCCTGAACAACGGGATGAGCAAAAAACAAAGCACCAGGGTAAAGGCTCCGGATAATAACGTTTTTTTTAAGGTTGTAAGTATATGTGTAAAACTAAAAATCTCTAAGGAAAAAAGTATGATATGATGTGTTAAAATCATAATAAACAAATACATGAACCGTTGCCCGAGGTTGGTATTGTTTATTTTCAGGGTTTGATACTCGTAGGCACTTCCGAAGGAAAAACGCAATACTACCGGGCGTATATAGGCAATGCAAAGCGATGAAGCTGCATGGATACCACCGCTGTCACTGAAAATATCTACAGATAGTCCCATCAGGAATGCGAGGAACAGGAAAAGGGCCCGGTTTTCGTTTTTAAGGGGATAGAGCAGGATAAACAATACATATATATAAGGGTTTATATATCCCAGGAAGTAGATATGATTGCATATGAGTACCTGTACCAGTACCAATACTATAAACCTTATACCATTTGCCAACGTATTGTTATTCATTTACCGACTGCTCTAATTCAAGTATTTCTTCCTTATTGATGTTTTCAATTACGTATACATGTCCCAGATTGGTCATGTCGTTAAAGAGCTGGACATTGATAATATAGTAATTTTCGGAAATATCCAACGTAAAGTTCTTTATGGTCCCTATGGGAATACCTTTCGGAAATATGGTAGACATGCCCCCGGTAATAATCGTATCTCCTGTTTTAAGAGGGGCAATACGGGAGATGTCAATGAGCTGAACGGTATTTTCGGATGTCCCGTCCCATTGCAGCGTACCGAAATGGTTTGTGTTTTTAAGCTGGGCATTGATACGGGTAAGTGTATTTAAAACAGACTGTACCGTTGCGTAGTGGCGGGAGGTATTATCGATAATTCCCACGATACCTTCTGAAGTGATAACCCCCATATCCTGGATAATGCCATCGCCTTCACCCTGGTCTATGGTGAGGTAGTTTTTCGGAGAATGATAGCTGTTCTTTATAACCGAAGCATCCCGCACTACATACCCGGGATTTTCCTGAAGTATTACAGAATCGTTTGAGATGGAATCGGGATAAGGATGTGCCTGGTTGAACAACAAAAAACGAAGTCTTTTGTTCTCTTCTACCAGCTGGCGATTATACCCTCTGAGCCCGAAATAACCGGATATATTACTTGCGGTTTCATAGATGCCGCCTGTAATCCAGTTGGCGGAATTTATAAACTTGCTTTTGTGGTAACTGTGCGACTGGATAGTCAGAAACAGCGAAAATGACAGCAAAACAAAGAAAAGAAAGAAGAACCTGTTCTTTATAAAAAAATTAATTATGTTTTGCATAGCATTCTACCTATCTTACCAGGATACTTTTAAATCTTCCGATATTTTTCAGGGCTATTCCGGTACCTCTCACTACGGCACGAAGCGGGTCTTCGGCAATGTACACGGGCAAATCCGTTTTTTGGGAGAGCCTTTTGTCCAGTCCTCTCAACATAGAACCACCCCCGGCCAGGTATATTCCGGTATTGTATATATCGGCGGCAAGTTCGGGCGGGGTTTGTGACAATGTTTCCATTACGGCATCTTCTATACGAAGAATGGATTTGTCCAAAGCTTTGGCAATTTCCCGGTAAGAAACCTGTACCTGCTTGGGTTTTCCGGTGAGGAGGTCCCGTCCCTGTACACTCATTTCTTCCGGTGGGGTTTCCAGGTCTTCCGTAGCGGATCCTATTTGTATTTTGATATTTTCTGCGGTAGCTTCACCTACGTACAGGTTGTGCTGTGTGCGCATGTAGTACACGATGTCATTGGTAAATACGTCACCTGCTATTTTTACGGACTTATCGCATACGATACCGCCCAGGGCGATTACTGCGATTTCGGTAGTACCTCCGCCTATATCCACGATCATGTTCCCCTTTGGTTCCATAATATCAATGCCGATACCGATAGCTGCAGCCATAGGTTCGTGGATGAGGTAAACCTCTTTGCCGTTTACTCTTTCGGCAGATTCCTTTACCGCCCGCATTTCCACTTCGGTAATACCGGAGGGAATGCAGATAACCATACGTAAGGCCGGCTGAAATAATTTGCGCTTCAATGCGGGAATGTTCTTGATGAACATGTTTATCATTTTTTCCGAAGCGTCAAAGTCAGCAATAACCCCGTCTTTCAGGGGACGTATTGTTTTGATGTTTTCATGGGTTTTTCCCTGCATCAGGTTGGCTTCCTGTCCTACAGCTATGATTTTTCCCGATATCCGGTCCCTGGCAACTATAGAGGGGCTGTCTACAACGACCTTGTCGTTGTGGATGATCAGCGTATTTGCCGTACCGAGGTCCATTGCGATTTCCTCTGTTAAAAAGTCAAAAAATCCCATGTATGCGTATAATTAGTCAGTTCGTTCGTTTTAAAGCGGTTATTACCGGGTGGATAACTTTCAAATGTAACAATACTTTAGCATATTTCGCTCCCTGAAACCTTATAAAGTATCCTGAGGGATCGAAATCGTCCGGAATGCTTCCGGGCAGTCTTCGCTTTATAACGAAAAACAGGGTGTAATTAGTGTTTAAAATGTCTTGTTCCTGTAAATACCATTGCTATTTCATGCTCATTGCAATAATCTATGCTCAGCTGGTCTTTTATAGAGCCTCCGGGTTGTATCACGGCCTTTATTCCTGCTTTATCCGCTATTTCCACACAATCGGGGAACGGGAAGAAAGCATCACTGGCCATAACAGCCCCGTTGAGATCAAAGTCAAAAGACCCTGCTTTTTCGATAGCCTGCCTGAGGGCATCTACTCTGCTTGTCTGGCCCGTACCACTGGCACAAAGCTGGCGGTTCCTGGCCAAAACAATAGTGTTGGATTTGGTGTGTTTGCATATTTTGGAAGCAAAGAGCAAATCTTCTAACTCTTTATCCGTGGGTTTATTGTTTGTCCGGTAGTTTAAATCTTCAAGCCTGTCGGTTTTGGCATTTTTTTCCTGAACCAGGAGCCCGTTCAAACAAGTCCGGACCTGTGTTTTTGCCAGTTCGGCATCTTTCTGAACGAGAATTATCCGGTTCTTTTTCTGTTTGAGCACTTCCAGGGCTTCTTCGGAGTATGACGGAGCGATAACCACTTCGCAGAAAAGACTGCTAATTTCATTGGCGGTTTCCGCATCTATTGCGGTATTGGCAATAAGAATACCACCAAAGGCGGAAACAGGGTCCCCTGCAAGGGCATCCAGATATGCTTCTTTTAATGTGTTTCGGGTTGCCACACCACAGGCGTTATTGTGTTTTAATATGGCAAAAGTAGGGGCATCTCCCCGGAATTCCTCCATGAGGTTAACCGCAGCATCTACATCCAGAAGATTGTTGTATGACAGTTCCTTACCGTGGAGCTTATCAAACATGGCATCCAGGTCGCCGAAGAAGTAACCTTTCTGATGCGGGTTTTCTCCGTAACGCAGTTCCTGTCCTTTTGTTTCGCTGGCTTTGAATACCAGTTCTTCTTCGTTAAAGTAATTGAATATTGCCGTATCGTAATGAGAAGAAACGTTGAATGCTTTTGCTGCGAAACGCTTACGGTCTGCCAGGGTAGTATTACCGTTACCATCGGAAATGACCGTTAAAAAGTCCTTGTAATCTTCCATAGACGCAACACAAAGTACATCTTTGAAATTCTTTGCGGCAGCCCGTATCAGGGAAATACCGCCTATATCTATTTTTTCGATAATATCTTGTTCGGAAGCACCCCCCGCAACGGTTTTTTCAAAAGGATAAAGGTCTACAATAACAATATCTATCTGGGGGATCTCATAAGATTCCAGTTCCGTCCGGTCCGTTTCATTATCCTGTCGGTTCAGGATACCCCCGAATACTTTGGGGTGTAGTGTTTTTACCCTGCCTCCCAGAATAGAGGGATAACCTGTTACGTCCTCTACGGGAACGACATTTATACCCAGGTCACGGATGAATTTTTCCGTACCCCCGGTGGAATAAATAGTAATACCGAGATCATTTAATTTTTGGATAATGGGCTCCAGACCCTCTTTACTGAAAACAGAAATTAAAGCGGATGTAGCTTTTTTTGTGGTACTCATACTGCTGTGTTGTTAACGCTTGATATTTTTCGAAAAAATGATAGCCGGAATATTCTGAATCTTTACGGAATCCCTCTTTTATACCCGGGGCATGCCCGGAAAAACCATAAAATACGAAAAAAACATCCCGATTGGATACCGATTTAAAACAAACCGGCATAATTTGACTGCAAAAGTAGTTTTTTTGTAGCAATGATTTGATCGTCACAGGCAAAAATGTTGGAAAAGTACCGGAGAAGATAAATTTATGTAATGATGGAGCCCGTGATTTATCCTCTTACCTTTTGAGAAAACAGAGCAGGACTGGTTTATTGTTCTCCGTTTCAAGCCGGAAATTCAATAGTTTATTGCTGGGGTGCCGGGAGCAGTATCCGTTAAAATAGGATGGTATTTCGGGAATAGTACTATAATGTTATTGCATTATGATATAGCAGGCATGCCAAAACTTTTTTAATCTCCTGTTATACGGCAGGGATCAATGTTGTTTTGCCATAATACTGATGCCGTTTGCCATGTCTTCCGCGGCTGCCTCAGCGACTATTTGCAAAGTTCCTTCGCTGACTGCGTTGGTGAAAAACGGAAGAACCAATCCTACGATACTTACGCCGGCCATACCACTATGAGTCATGATATTAGTACGATTAGTACTGGCGCCGGATTGATATTGCGAAAGCGCATTTTGCCTGTTTTGCATACTTTGATTCTGCCTAAGGTTCTCCCTGGCGTTTTGATAGTTGCTCCCCCGGTTCATTCCACGCCCGTTGCCGCTGTTGTTGGTGAAGATATTCCGTACCTCATTTCCGTATTTTCCACTTCGGGCATCGTCAAACACTTTTGCTGCTATGGGATTATTATTTCTGGAAAATCCATTTTCCTTTCCTGTTTGAATAGCCCGGTCTATTTCGGCGATCCGGGCGTTCAATCCTGCTATCATTTTTTCAGATCCCCGGACTCCCAGCAGGTTTCTTCGTTGTTCCGCCAGATGTGTACGGATTTTTTGAATACGGTCATAGGGAGTTTTTAGGTTCCAGCCGGAGGCCGTACCTTCTTCATCTACAGGAGTAAATTCTGCCAGTAATTCCTGTGCGGGCCCGGGTAAGGGTGCAGCAGGAGTTATGATATCTGCAAGATCGGGGCTTCCTCCTGTCATATTATCGTAGTACGGGTCGGTGTCATCTTCATATCCCTCACGTATCACTAATGTCTGTATATCGGTTGCGGGCTGGTATACGGCAGCGGAAAACAGGGATCCCCACATCAGGGATTTTCCTATCCCTATAATACCCGAAGTGCCTCCTGTAAATCCTATGGTCATACCGCCGATAAAAGAACCTACTCCGGTTAAGGTGATCTCCTTTTTGTTTTGGGAACCTATTTGTTCCGCGGCAGAAGCGGCCGCGGACTCACTGATGAACGGGAGAAGGAATCCCCCTTCCTTGCACTGTATCATGGATTGCTTGGTTACGGCGGCATGACCGTCGAAAGTAACAGAAGGGTGCGGGTTTATCCAGAACGATTCCTGGTAGCCGATCATCTCACTGCAGGTGGGCTTGGGCTTGAACATCTGGAAAAGGCCGTAAGCAAGACAGCCCAGGGCAATGGCACCTCCGACGATCCATCCTGCTACGGGTATGGTAGCTACGGTAGCGGCAACAGCCAACCCGGCTACAACACCGGCGCCGAACGCCGCAGTACCCACACCACTGCTCCAGCCTGTTTTGCAGGAGAACTGCCCATCCAGTTTTTTATCGACTTCGGTAAGCAAAGGTTTGCCCTTAGATTTGAAGATTACAGTAAACTGTCCCCTTGCATCCGGATTGGTCAATAATTTTCCATAACCGCTTCCCGAATTGTGGGTGCATACGGTAAATACCTTTTCCGGTAAGTAGCTGCTCATGATAGATCTGGAGTTTACAGGATTTTTATCTCTTGGATCTGTTGAGAGGATAGCTAAATCCTCAGTTACTCCAAATTTAGGGGACTAGTGTTACGTGAAATTTAGGGATGTGATAAGGAATTGTTGTATAAATGTTAATTCAGAAAATATAGCTATGTATATTTTTTCTTAGCCGAAAGACTGTTAATGCTGCTGTGCGATGATGCTTATGCCATTGGAAATATCGGACATAGCTGCATTTGCAGCCAGAGATAATGTAGTCTCACTAAGTCCGGTCGCTGCAAAGGGAATAAAAAGTGAGGCGATATTGGCTCCTTTTAAGGCTTTATTGACACTTATATTTTTGTTTTGTTGCCGGATATCCCGGTTGTGCTCCTGGATGGCCTGATTGTGCTGTTGAATGTTTTGATTTTTGGAGTTAATGACTTTGTTGTAATTAGATTCCCGATTCATCCCCCTGCCGTTGTTTGCGCTATTGGTAAAGGCTTGTCGTGCCTGGGGGCCATAATGGCCATTTCTTGCCTTTTCAAACACTTTTGCAGCGTAGGGATTTTTGCCTTTGGCAAAAGAGCCTGTTTTATTTGCTTCTGCAATGGCTCTGTCTATTTCAGTAATATTGGCAGTAAGTCTGCTTATTTGCTGCCCGGCTCCTCGTACTCCCTGCAGACTGCTTCTTTGTCTTTCTAATTCGGTTCTTATGTCACGGAGATTTTCATAAACGGATATAGGATTATAAAAATCGTCCAAACTGTCAAAAGTAGAACCGTTTTCGTCTCCCGTGGGTAATCCCTGTACATTGAGAAGGCCCAGCTCTCCCTGTTTAGACTCGACCATGGTCTCATAGTAAGGATTTGAATCGTCATCATAGGCATCTCTTAGGGCTCCTTTTTCTATTTTTTCCAAAGGTTGGAACAAGAGATATGATCCTGCAACCCCTAACGCGGCCCCTGATAATGCTGTAGAGAGACCGGCAGTGCCTAAAGTGAATCCCACACCAAAACCGCCAACAAAAGAGACCACTCCGATCAATCCGATCTCTGTCTTGTTCATATTACCGATGGTCGAAGCAGCGGAAGCAGCGGCGGATTCACTGATAAAAGGCAATAAAAAACCTCCTTCTTTGCATTGCAGCATGGATTGTTTGGTAAGAGCGGGATGGTCATCAAAAGTCACAGACGGATGCGGGTTTAACCAAAGGGATTGGTCGTAGCTTATCATTTCGCTGCAGGTGGGCTTGGGTTTGAACATTTGAAAGAGGCCTACCCCAATACATAGAAGGGCAAGGCCACCCCCAATGATCCATCCTGCAACCGGGACGGTAGCCACGGCTGCTGCTACGGCCAGCCCGGCACCAACGCCGGCGCCAAAAGCAATAGTGCCCACACCGCTGCTCCAGCCTGTTTTGCAGGAAAACTGCCCGTCTAATTTCTTGTCTGCAAGGGTGAGGAGCGGACGGTTCTGTGATTTAAAGGAAACCGTGATCACTCCTCTGATATCAGGGTTGACCAATAGTTTTCCGTACCCGTTAGCGGCATTGTGTGTACATACCGCAAAGACTTTTTCCGGCAAATAGCTACTCATTGTAATTCGGGTTTTTGTATTCTACATATTTTGTTCCCTGCCAGTTGTGTGTCCATATAGAGAAGGGGACATCTCCTTCTACAAACCTCAGTTTCTTTTGGCAATGGAGGCAAAAGGCATCCCATTGTTCCTTGCTTTCCCGATTGACGGCAGATGTCAGGGTTATCTTATGGTCCCTGAAGACGAGTTCTGCCTGAATATCTCCCTTTTTATTTGAAGGATGAAGGGTCCGGATAGACTTCAAGTCATTTGTAGGCTTTATATATCCATCGTTATCGTTGTAAGTGACCTTTATGATGTTGGGGTCAATGGAGATTTGAATGCTCTTTTTCAGGTATTTTGTATGTATCAGTTTAACCCCGGCATAAAACACTGCTATCACAAGAAACAGACTATACGGGAATTGCAATATACGTAATTCATCCCCGAGAATGACCTTAATACCAATGAAGGATATGGCTATCAGGAGTCCACACAATATATACCATTTCCCAACCTGGAGGGTCATTACTTTTTTGAGGATAAAGCTTCGGGTACGGTTGCCGGCCGTATTATTTACCTTGTCAGTGCCTATGGTTGTAGTATTCATGTCGGACCGGGATTAAAGTTTGCGAAGTGTAAATTGACAAAAACTCTCTACATTATCTTTTATGGATTCTACCCAGATCAGCTTGGCATTGGTCACCAACCTGGTCACAGCATCGACTTCATAGGTCTGCCTGAATTCCAGTTTATATTCCGTAAAGCTGTATTTGATCTGCGGTTTGTAATACTGATCGTATTTTTTGATAATATCTTCCAGTAACTCATCATTGAGCTTTGCAGAGCCTACCTTTCGCAGTTTCGTTATATCACTTTCCTCTTTTAAAATATCGCACCGGAAATCCATCGGAACGATAACCTCCGGCAATAAAATGGACCGGAACAAAAAACCTTCCTGGGGAACGGAAGTGCTGTCGTTGGATGTGAGTTGCCAGTCAAAAAGAATGGCGTAGAACAATTCCCTGCGATATTCTTCTTCCGAATCATGGGAGAGAGAAAACTGCCGGTCCCCCGATTTGACGATCTCCTCCAGGGCTTTTTCGTTGTTGTCCCTCATACTTTCAATAAATTCGGTCTGGAATTCCCCGGAATTCTTAAAAGCCCTCCATTTTTCTGCCTGCTCTTCCTTGTTGAGGATACGGGCGATCTTGCCGTTGTCGCCATAACTAAAAGAAACATCCTGGCGGATGGCCTCCGTTTTAGTGATAAAGTCAAAAACCTTGTTCAGCACGGGAGGGTTCATATTATAATAGTGGTCTTCCAGCTTCACTTTGGCTGTCTTTTCGGCAGGGGAAACCTGAATGTAATATTGAAATTTCTGCTGGGAATTACTGGTGAGATTCCCGTCTATTTTGGTGGTGTTTACTTGTTCGCAGCGGTATTTTGCCGAAATATCCCCGGAGGGATGTTTAATATTGTTTTTTGTCTCCTTTTCTTCGGTTTTTGCATATTCCTTGTCTCCGGGATAGAAACTATACTTGTCTGTCATGGCATTTTTATAGAGGGTTAATAATAATACATAAAGCAGGATTAAACTTGTGTGGCGATAATATTGCCGCCGCTTCGGGCATCCGCGGCAAGGGCTTCGGCCATGACGATTCGGGCTTCTTCCGAGAAATACTTAGCGGCAAAGGGGGCAAAGTACATTACTCCCGTAACGCCGCTACGTCCCATATCTTTGAGGTTGTTTGTCATATTCTGGCGGTTTGCCGCATTCATCTGATCGCGCATAGTAGGGTTTATCCGCCGGTTGTTGAAATTGGTAATGGCTTCCCGGAGCTGGGGATGTTTTCCTTCTTTTAATTCCGCCAATAGTTGTTTGGCCGCGGGGTCTTTGAGCAATCGTTGCCGGCTCAATCCGGACAGGTTGTTCAGCCTTTGTTGCATCTGCGCGTCCTGTGTTGCCAATTGTCCGCTTTTTGCTACATCCTGCAAGCCGAGAAGGTCGTTAAAATCGCTTAAGTCGCTGGGGTCATCCGGAATGCTGAAGGCATCTGCAAAAGTTCCGGACTCTACCTCGTTCATCCGGTCATATGCTTCATTCTCCGGAAGTGAATAATTCCTGGTAAGGTCGCTTTGCAGCCAGGTGGCTCCCTGCATGAGTGCGACACCAAATACGAAACCGCCGGCCATTTTGGCGCCACCCAGGAATTTCAGTCCAAGGGTAGAGGCCCCCGCAACCCCGGAAACACCAAAAGGTAAAAACAGTCCGGTGACAAAAGAGGCAGCAGCATTGACACCTATTTCCTTTTTGTTGTTCGAAGCAATGGCTTCTGCTGCCTGTTGCGCAATTGCCGGATCGATAATAGGGGAGAGGATACCCCCTTCGTTACAGCTCAATATGGAAATTTGCGTAATGGCCGGATGACCGTCTATTTTTACACTGTGGTGTGTAAAATTCCATTGTCCCGCTTCCAGTCCGGGGGAACATTTGTGTTTTATTTGTGTGGCGTGGTAAGTCCCCGCAGCTGCAAAACCGGCAGCTGCCACACCGGCAACCGCCCAACCTACCGGTCCGGATGCAATAAGAGCCGCACCAACGACAATCCCCGCTGCTATGGCAAAAAACGATGCCATGGCATTTGCAGCATTTTTACAGGCAAACTGTTCATTGATGTTGAGGTCCTTTTCGGTGAGAAGAGGGGTATCTTCCGATTTTTTTATGACGGAGACCTTATTCCGGGTTATAATGAGTTCTTTGGGAGAAGAGTCCGTTTGAAGAGTGCAAACCACTTTCGTATTTTCGGGTATGTAAGGGACACTCATTTTTTACCTTTTTATAGTGATGTTATAATATATATAGGGAAGGAGATGCAAAAGATCAGCAAGGCGAAAAACAATATGACGGGCAGAATGTACAACATTCGTATTCCGGCATCTCCGGGCTCTCTCTGCTCTTTACAGCGCGATTTCAGAAACTGTTTTACAGCATCGTATTCGTCCCGGAAGTTTTCCGGTTTCTGGTAGTAATCTCCGATTTTTATATTTTCTCTTCCCTTTTTTTTGTTTACTATACTTCCGGATAGTTTCGGGACTATGAAAAACACCCGGTTTTTTCCTTCCCGTGTAGCTCTGATGGCATATCCGAACCTTTTTTTATACCCGGATATAATGTTGTAATGGTCTGTGGAATTCGGATTCAGAAACAGTCGTTTTACACTGTGGTTTGTTGCCGCATCGTGAATGATACCGGGGTTTTCCGAGATCACCAGTTCATAAAAAAACAAGTGCGGGAACCTGGAGGCAAATGCATAACTGGCGAAAAAAGCAATAAATGTCCAGAAGAGCAGAACAAAAGGAATAAAGATCGCGGTGTGTTCTACACTCCAGTTAGCCAGTAAAACGGACAGAATTACGATGACAGCGATGAATAAGAGTCCTTTTATCCTGTTTGCATGCAGTATAATAGCTGTATTTGGGTCCCGGTCCGATATCATAGGGGGATTTGTTTAAGGTCGAATTGGGAAATCAATTCATAGTTGTTTTTAACGCTTTCGATCAGAATGGCTCGTGCCGAGGTGATAATCCCGGTTTTCCTGTCTATTTTTCTTCTTATACGGTATTCGTAATTGTATTCTGTGAAATTGTATTTTATAACAGGTTTGTAAATAACATCATACTGTCGTATCATTTCGTTCCGGTTGATCTTTTCCTTGTCCGGTTCACCTACACTGCGGTATATCAATGTGTCTTCTTCTTCCAGTGCTTTGGTATGAACTATTGGCACTTCGAGACTGACATCATGGAATATCTGGGATAGAAAAGATAAGGAGTCATCGGTGTTGGATGGCCTGTAGTCTTTAAAAAGGATGTGATAAAACAGGTTTTTATCATATGATTTAAGCAATGAAGACTCTTTGGCAAATTCCTTGTCCCCGGCACTCAGGATATCCGCAGCGGCTTTTTCATTGACGCTTTTGATGTCCTGGTAAAAAAAGGTATGGACAAAATCTGCACGGAATGCTTTCCATTTCCCTTGTAATTCCCTGAAATTATTTATAGCGGTAATGGTGCCCGTATCGCTTATCTGGAAGGAAACATCTTCTTTGGCGTATTCCAGGGGTTTCATTTCTTCCAGGGGTAGCTCGAAATCTTTGGGGTCGGCCTGGAAAACATAGTCCTGCAGTTTACAGTTTGCAGCACTTTCCTGTTGTACGTAGTCTACGATATATTCTTTCCGGATGTCCGAATTAAAAGTGGGGATACCTCCGATTTTGGTAACGTTGACCTGTTTGCAACGATATCTCACGGGGATGTGCCCCTCCGGATATCCGTTGCCGGGTTCTTTCTCCTCTATAGGGTCGGAAAATTCCTTGTCTCCGGGATAGAAACTATACTGGTCTGTCATTATTATTTGTCCGGTTAATTAATATCCACTTCGGTTCCTTTGATAATTACATTGCCTCCGTCAGGCTGCACGGTTACATCCCCCGTCGGGTCAATGGTCACTGCCTGTCCGTTTAATTGTGTCAGGATTTCTCCCGTAATGGTGTTCTCTTTTCCGGTCATGTTGATCTCGTCTTCTCCGGTAACATCTACCTTTTTACTGTTTACGGTAATGCTTTCTTCGGTTATTTCGATATAGCTGTCCCCGACCTTTAGTTTTACGTTGGTATTTCCTTCTATGATGATGTTCCCGGAGCAATCCATAGTCACTTTAGAACTGCCACCTCCTACATTGAGCGTAATGTTGGAATTGGCATCCACATAGAGGTTCCCAGCACCGTCGTAGAGGGAGGATGCCCCTCCGTTATCTGAGAAAAACATAGACCCGCTGTTGTCATCCATAATAATCTTATTACCGTTACGGCTTTGAATGGCCTTCAGGTTGTTGTTCGGGTCGGCATAACCGCTATTGGCATTTCCGTGTTGTACGCATCCGGTTACATAGGGCATTTCCGCGTTCCCGCTCTGGAAATCCACCATAACGGTTTCTCCTGTTTCCGGGATAAAATGAAATCCTTTCCCCGAACCGCCGTTGGGTGTGGACAGGGGAATCCAGTCTGTAGTCTGTGCATTTTCTTTCTGCCAGGCCATTTGCACCTTTATGCGCCCCAGTCCCCGGGGGTCGTTGTTGTCGATAACCGTAGCGGGCTGGCTTTCGCACTTGGGATAATTGCCCGGATCGGAATAGGGAGATATGTTCACAACGGCGGGGACTCCTTTAAAAGAGTTCTCATAGTCGCCGGTATCCGTACAGTGGTGTTTGGTAGAAATTATTTTGAACAATCCCGTAATATTGCCGTTTTCGTCCTGTATTTTAACCAGTGCACCCGGACGTAATGCCGGGTTTTCGCTCCTGCCGTATACAAACAGCATATTGGCTACCTTCTTCTGGAAGTTCAGTTGTGCGTAATGGTCTATGTCCGTCTGTCCACTCCCTTCGTTTACCAGGAAGTTGTGCTGTACGGTGGTTTCTTTGTCAAATATCCTGGCGGAAGATTTTATCAGTTCCCCGGTTATACCGTTTATGGAATTTTCCAGGGAGCGGGTGGAGCTGTAGTGCGATGCGCCTTCGGAAAGGTCATTGCCGTGATATTTGAAACGGGTAGGTTGCAGTGTCATTTCCAGATCGAATTCCACGAGATTATAGCCGTAAGACAACGCAATTTCCTCCCGGGTATCTTCCTGGCCTATGACGAGTTGTACGCCGTTGTAATAAAACCACTCTCCCTGCCTTGAGCACATGCGTTTTAAAAAATCATAGTCGCTTTCATTGTATTGTGCGATGTAGGGATAATTTTGGTTTTTGGAAGGTTTAACGCTTATTTTGAGCATATCACTGTCATAGAGCCTTGTGGTGTTATGGGCAATATGAATAAAGTCTTTTTTCAGAAAGGAATAGGATTCGGGGCCGTTGTCCAGGAGAATGGTAGGGCTATATGCCTTAAACTGGATGCGTTTACCCTCGTGTTCATCCGAATTTCTCGATTTTACCATGGTCACTACACCTTTAAAATAGCCGGTACTGGTGGAGAACATTCCGTCGGTGGCCTGCATGGTAACCAGTATTTTCTCCCCGATCAGTTTCTGGTAATTGCCGTGTAATTCCGGATTTTGAAGGTAAATCTCATCTTCCCTGCACTCTATGGTAAGTTCATGATGGTCATCGATGTTCTGTGTAAGTTCCATCCGAAGGAAGCTTGTCATTCGGAGTTCTCCTATTTTTATGGTTAATTCGGTTTGTAATGCCATGATAGCCTGATTTTTAGTTGCACCTCGTTTTTTAATTAGTCCCGATCGATATTCCGGGGGTATTTCCATGCATCTTACGGGCGGTATTGGCCCCCGAAGATGTTAGTTGTCAGATGCAAAGACTTTCGGTTTTCCGGAATAGATAAGTGGTATCACAGATTTCTGGTAGAAAAGGAAAGTCCATAGCACATTTCATTTAAGGTTAATGTTTTTTACGGGGAGGAAGAGATCTGTTCTCTGTCAGACAGGGGTGTTTGGTTAAGGGGTCAGGGTATGTGGTACCGGGTTCGTTATATTTTCCCGGTAAAGAACAGGCGTATCCCGGGCATTGTACCGAAGGTCGTGCCGGGTATCAGGGAGATATCCCGTTATACCGGCCTGGGCGGAAGTTGTGATTGAAGATATCATATTTAGCAAACAGGTTTAAGGGTAAAATAAATAAAACACCAAAATTTATAAAAATATGGATTAAAAGTAAGAAAAAGAGACTGTTAATCAAAGAAGAGAGTGGGAATATTTGACAGGAAAACGTTTTTTTACATTGGGGTAAAGGTCAGGTAACAAAAAAACGCCGGTTTGTGCCGGCGTTTTTTATGGATAATATGGTTCACAAGTGTATTACTGCTCGGAGTATTCGGTATCCCATTCCGTACCGTCATCACCTTTTTGTCCGTCCATCTTGATCAGGAAGTTTTTAGCAGGGAAGTACGGTTTCAAACGGATGTCCAGGAAGATCCTGTCTTTCTGGTTCGGGTCCTGTTCGAACTTGGTGATATCGAAATCTTCGATGAGTTTGTCCGGGCCGGAAACACTATCCAGGAATTTGATCACCTGGTTGAGTATTTGCTTACGGGTTTTGGCATTGAAATTCTCGAAAGCTCTTCGGTTAAGGAAGTCCATCATTACCTTGGTGACGTAGTCGAATACACGCACTACGGAATATGTTTGTAACCCGAGGTTATCTCCGTTAAACAGCGTTTTTCCGGAAAAAGCCATTACCTTGTTGTACTCGTTTACCATAGGAACTAGTCCAAGATGTTCCAGATCGGCAATTTCACTTTTCTTAAGGTCGAATTTCACCCCGTCCACTTCGTTTATACCCCCGAATTTTTTTCCGGCGGTGATCTGCGACATCAGCGTGTTGTATATTTTTCCCGCCAAAGCCGTGGAAGGGGGGATATACAGGTGGTCTTCTTCGTCTATTTCCTCGTTTTTGCCTCGTCCTACAAGCCAGTTACAAGTCATAATTACATTGGACCGGAATATATCTCCACCGGTGAGGTTAGCCATTTCGAACATTTCAATGACATCATCCGGTTCGTCCAGGTGCTGAAAATCCGTCACCAGCATCACTTTGTTGTTATGTGCTATTTTGGCCCATTTTTCCAGTACTTTATTGGATCCCAGGTAACCTGGTACAACCAGAAGAGAATAGTTGTTTCTCAGGTCGAGACGGTCGTAATTGTTTACCAGTTCTTCTTCTATATGATCGATAAACCTTGTATTGTCCAGATCCTTGAGCTGATCGAGTTCGGCATTTATAATGGCAACGTTTTTTACTTTGCTCTCTTCGGTGTTTTTAAAGAACATGGCCAGGGTGCGATAAGACTCTTCGAGTTCTTTGGTTTCGCTTACGGCCGATGTCAGGTTCTTTTTCAGTGTTTTTTCTGCCAACTCGGCCTTTTCCTGGCAGTCGCTAACCAGGTCTACCAGGTTGTCTGATGATTTCAGGGATTCCGCCCAGAGTTTTAAAACCCTTTTGAGGTTTTGCCTCTCTGCTTTTTTTCCGGCTTCGTTAAGGAATATATTTCTTCTCGCTTTTCTGTCCGGGCTTAAATTCTGTACACCTTCAATAGCACTTTCCAGCAGGTCGAAACCTCCGAACTGGATAAAAGACTCCAGTTTTTGCTCCAGACTTACTTTTTTGCCTTCTTTTGCCTGCTCCTTTACTGCTGAAGGGGTTGTTTCTTTTTGGTTCTTCATGAGTAGATCTATTTATCGGTTTCTTCAATTTCCCGGACCAATGCTTCGATGGTTTCGATAATGGACTTCTTGGCTTCCGGATCCTGGAGTGCAAGCTTCAGAACCTTGTTGGTCTTCAGCTGTTTTATCATTTTGTTGTATTGTTCTTTTTTGGTCTGCAGGTCGGTAAGGAATTCGCTTTGTTCGGTGACCCCTTTTGCAGAAAAATCGGAAACGTTTTTGAATTTTAATTCTTCCCGTACGGTCATTCCCTGTTCGTCTTCAAAGTTGACGTTCATTTTCGGAGAGAAATGTTCGAAAACTTCATCCATATTTTTCAGGCCGGTCACTACTTCCGGACGTACCGGAGTGTTTGGGGTTAATTTCTGAGCTATCAGTGTTTTATTCTGAGGAATGTCAACAATGCTCTCTTCTCCCTCCGGCTTTACCTCATTTCCTCCTATTCCGTAACTGTTTGAAAGATTTGCCATAACGTTAATTTTAGTTAAATATAATAAAAATTACTTATCGAGTATATTTTTCTGATCAAAACAGGCCTTTTCGCTTATAATCCACGATGATCAGTCTTACACAATTATTTTCTTTGTTGCGTACCATGGATACGCTTTTTAATTCTATTTTTTTGCCCCGGATACTGTTGCTGAGGTAGTGAATGGAAACAACCTTGTCCTTCAATTGAACGGACGGGAGACGGTCTTTACAGAAATACCGGACAAAATTATGGAACGATAGTTTGTCTTGGGCGATACCTACAATCAACCCTGCAAGTTTAGCTTCATCGAGTTCGGGAACTTCTACAACATCTTCCGACTCTTCTGTTTTCTTTACGGTAGTAGCCGGTTTTTCTTTCAGTTCCGATGCGGGTGCTTCCGGTATGCGCTCCAGGAAGTCGTCAACTACACTGGTCCTGGTTTCACGCATGATCTCTGCCCTGGAAATAGGGGATTTTTCCTGTTTGGCGGGTAATACGGTAATCTTGCGGAAGCTGACATATTTAATATCGTCATTTACAAAAAGGGATACTGTTTTTTCTCCGGTTGTTTTATAGGTGTGCGAGGGATTTTTGTCTATAGCGTCTATTTTTTCTCCTTCACCGAAACGCCATTCCCAGGATTTCGCATGCGAAGTACTGTCCGTAAAAGTAACGGGTTCATTGACGTAAGCAATTTTAGGAGCATAAAACCGCGGTAACAAAGTGGAGTCAATAATATCCTCCGCAGGCTGAATGTCTACGAGTTTGGTGATATTGCAGTTTTTGTTTACCCATAGGTTCACCAGGTACTTTCCCGGTTCTTTGTATTGATGGACCACTTTGGAACGGAACGAAGTTCCATTGCCATCTCCGAAATCCCATTTCCATTCGTGGGCATTTTCCGTATAATCCGAAAAGGTAATAATTTCCCCCACTTTAAAAGAGGAGGCCTGTACCTTGATCTGTTCTACCAGGCAGGGCTCGCTTTCATTAACCCGAAAGGCCAGGATAATGCCCGACAGCAAGAGGATGGCTATAAAGGATAGGATAACCCTGGAGTCAAAATGTGTTCTGATGTGTGAGTTCCTGTTCATTTCAAGCAAATTTTATTGTGTTGGGAACAATTGAAAAACAATCGTTTAAAAGGATACTTCCGGTATTCGTCTTTTTTGTTTTTCAACGCTTTTCAAAAATACACAATTTGCGATGGTTAAAAAATCCTGGAAAACAAGTATTTCAAAATAAAGCAAAAATATTGTATTTTCGTACGGAAAAATGTGGGTGCAAGCTAATAAAAATAGATAAGGCCCCGTAGCTTGACAGGTTTAAACTATAATTTAAGTCATAAAATAACGCATTTTTGATGTAATATTAAAATGCACTTAACTTTTGCGAATATTTCTGCCTTAATTTGCCGCATAAAAAAACAAAGGATTATATTTAAGGACAATATGTAGTTTTTTCCTGTATTTGTAAGGCCGGGATGTGTTTTTTTGCATCGGACCGCGTTCGATACGAGATTTGGAAAAACGTTGGTCAGGATATGTTTACGTGTAGGGTGAAAAAAGAATAAAGTTAACGTAAAATGGAAATAACGGTTTTCGGTAATTAAAATCTGCATGAATGAAAAATAGATATGTACTTGTCGGATTTGTGTTGTTTTTTATCTGTAGTTGCGGGAGTAAAAAAGACACGGTAAATATGATCACCGATCCGTATGTGAATGCGGAGTTGGGTAAAAAACCAAGGGTAGACCAGATCAGGGTTATCCGGGATATGGATATAGCTGTCGAAGAGGAAGAAAAAGAACAGGATTTGTTATCTCCTAATGACCGTGTGTATTTTGCCAGGATGCTGGGGGTGAAACCGACGGAAATTACGAATCAGAAACTTTACGCTTATATAAAGGAATGGCAGGGAGTGCCCTACCTATATGGAGGGGAAACCAAAAGAGGTGTCGATTGCTCTGCTTTAATGCGGGACCTTTATAAGGAAGTCTACGATGTACAATTGCCCCGGACGGCTTCCGAAATTATGCTCAATGACAATCATGTGGAGCGCTTTCGCTCCTTAAAATACCTCAAGGAGGGCGACCTGGTGTTTTTCCGGTCTAATAATGAAAAAATAATGACGCATGTGGGGATATATCTGAAAAATATGAAGTTTCTTTCGGCTACCGAATCCGAAGGGGTTCGGATAACCAGTCTCGAAGATCCTTACTGGCGTAATACATATAGGTTAAGCGGCAGAATAAAACCGGGGGAATTTTCTATGCGATAAGCGTGAGGATGATCTTTTAGTTATCTGTCGGATTTTGTTGTGGTGTGGGTTTTTTAAGGATTCTGTCCGGGTAATAATAACGCGAATCGTGTTCAGATTTTATTCCTCCCCGGGACGTACGGATTTGTTCTTCGCAGAGAAGCCGATCTGAAAAACCCCTGTTTTTGGTGATGTTTTGCCAGGTATATTTATTATACTTTGGTCCCTTGAGATTTGTCTTTGCTTGTGCTTCCGGGGAAGATGTTGTTGGATAATACCGAACGGAGGCAATACAAGGAACTGACAAACTTTATTCTTAGATTACTCCGTACGATGACGTGGGGGGAGTATTGTAAATTAAAGATAAGCCGGAACTCCGCAAGAAGGGGGGTAGTGTCGATAATTACAAATTAAAGAGAACATGACAAGTGCAAGAATTATAGTGTGTGTATGGCTGTTAGTGCTGGTGGTTTCCTGTAAATCCCAACAGGCTGTAATTCCTATTACCGATGAATTGGTGAAGATAGAATTCGGTGAGTTGGGAGACCTGGATACGGACGATGATGATCCGGAGGAAGAGGAAGAATCCGTAATGGAAATACAGGCTATAACAGATGATGACGTTCAGGCGGAATTCGGCGGGCCCCGCCAAAGTTCTCCGCGTCCCAGGGAGAGTTCTTCTCCTGTAGTAAATACTTCCATGGCAGAAGACGAGCCTGTCAATGCGGCACTTCTCCTGGAGACAGGGCAAGTGGTGCTGTCGGACAGTGAATCTTCCATTATACTTGACGAAGTTGAGGTTGTAGGGATATTGCGTACCGAACAATTTGCATTACCCCCCGTTTTATCGGCCCCGTTAACCCATATGAGAAATTATAATCCCAAGTCAACACCGTTGACACGGGAAGTCAAGGTTCGTAATTATTCTCCCATAACCATAGAAGATAAGGTCTTCTTCGCCAAAGAATTAAAAGTAAAGGCGATTGATGTCAATGACCCTAAGTTATATTCTTATGTAAAGAAGCGGCTCGGTGATCCGTATCAGAAAGACAGGGTAGACCATCTGACCCTGATGCAAAACCTCTATAATGAAGTTTATGAAATAAGCTTTCCGCGAACTGCTTCCAAAGCTATTCTCACCAATTATACCGACGGGCAGATTCACTATAGTAAAGATATGAAGGAGGGAGATTTGCTGTTCTTTCGTTTTAAGGACCGCGGAAAACCGTATACCCATGTAGGAATATATCTGAAAAACAAACGCTTTTTAACAGTGACACCTTCCGAAGGAGTGAAGATTGCCAGCCTTAGGGATCGCATGTGGCGTGCCGGATATATAGGTAGGGGAAGAGTGAAAAACCTGAAACACTGATGAGCAGAGAAGATATTGTTTTTGAAGAATTGCAGGATATACCTTTATTTGATCTGAAGGCGGAGCTCTTATTTGAAGTGCTCCTGCGCCGTAAAGTACAAGAGAAAGATATTACCGTAATACCACAGGGCAATTTTTTTCGTAAGTTCAGCAAGGATGTTATGCAGGTAGAACTGGATATGAACCACACGGATATGTGGAACTTTAAGCTCAGTCGCGACGGTTTTTATGACATACTTCCGGAAGGGATAACACATAATTACAGATCGCGTAGCCGCAGTGAAGATCCTGTAGAAGAGTATAAGAAACGTAAAAGAGAAGAAAAGGAAGCGCGGCACTTCTTTAACCCGCTGGAAAATGAGCTTTTTCGCTTCCGGCATGAAATTGAAAAATACGAATCGGATTTTTTCCGGGATATCAACGCTTATGGGCTGGCTGATGTAATACGTATGATCCTGGGCGTATCCGAAAAAGTACCCGATGAACTTCTTGTTAAAATGTTTTTTCTGTTAATGCGGCAAAAGAATTTTGTGAGCCGTAATACGGAAGATGTGCGTAAAGGCCTCGAATCTATTATAGGAGAAAAAGTAAAAGTTATTACGAAAAATGTTAAATTGGAGCAGGTTTTTGACCCGTATGAGAAAACAGACGACATGTTGCTGGGTATTAATACCACCCTGGAAAGTAAGGAAGAGATATATTTGAAAAAGTATCATTTTGTTATAGGGCCTCTTAAGGATTCGAAAAAACTCCTGGAATATGTCAATAAAGGACAGATGGAAAGTTTTTTAGAGGCATTTTTTCATTTATTTTTACCTTGCCAGGTACAATTTTCATATCAGTTAATGTTAAATGACGATGATCGGATTTTCCGGTTGAATGAAACCTTGTACCAATCCCGCCTGGGAATATCAACTGTTATTTAAACCATGAGAAAGATTTTAGACTATATAGTTACCGGAGAAACCCTGACCGTACTTTTGATTACGCTTGCCGTTGCTTTTATACTGAGTATGATCTTCGGCGCCAAGGCACCTAAATTCCGGAAGAAAAAGTGGAAGTATTTTTTATACGCGCTTTGTATGGGGATTATTGTTATAGGTTTCGGGGCTATTTTATACAATCTGAAATCTACGACACTTACTTCCCGCTTTGTTTCCTTCCAGGTATTGATGCTGTTGCTCGGAACAGGGCACCTCATATTTTTTCACAAGGTATTTCAGCGGTTCGAGACCAGAAAAATATACCTGGAAATCTTTTTTGCATTTATAACCGCATTGTACATGGCGGTATTTATGATACTGGTGGTTTCCTATTTTGCCGAATTCCAGTTTATCTACTATATGTCGGGCAGTCTGTTGCTCTTTATGGTGCCAACCCTGGTGCTCATACTTTTTGAAACAGCTATTACCATTCCGGCCAGACTGTTCAAACGCTGGTTCTATCCGCTTAATAACCGCTATCCCAATCCCCAGATAACCGAAATGCGCAATGTTATTTTGCTCAACCTGGTGTTTCACAAGAAACCCAATGACCGGCATATCATTAATTTCAAGGTAAAAGCCCCGAGGGCAATGGAGTTTGGCCGATTGTTCTACTATTTTATCAACGATTATAACGATAAACACCCCAATAGCCAGATACATTTTACAGATAACAAGAACGAACCCTACGGATGGTATTTTCATTCCAAGCCCAAATGGTTCAGTTCTACGAACCATATAGACCCGGACGAATCCGTGGACAGAAACGATATGAAAGATGGTGATACTATAATTTGCCAGCGTATATAGAGAAATAAAAAACGTGTGGAACCAAATGCTGAAATTGGTGTTCAGGCCATAGAAAAGTAAACAAAATAACCAGATAATTGTAAACGACAACTAATCATGGCAGAAGATATACGATATTTTCCGGTAAACTGGATCGATGGGATGAAGATCAACAAAAATCATTTTATCGAATTTCAGGACAATGTGGAAGATTTGGTTCGCGATGCGCGGAACATGGGGGTTAACCAGCTGCAATACGGTTTGCTCTCTACCAGGTTTAAAGCTCCTTTCGAGTATTCGGTAATTATTGATGAGCATAATGAACTCAATGTGTCCATTAAGTTTATGAAGGCAGTCACCCCAGGGGGTGGCCGTATAGAGATCACCGATTATACGGGGGAGTTCTCGGAAAAAATATCCCTGGAAAACTACGATTTCAAGGAAAACAGCCGTTTTCTGCTACTCAATGTAGACCCTTATAACCGGGTACCCACGGGTACACAGAATATGGATGAAATACCGCCCCGGTTTCCTCATGCCATGCCTAAGTACTATCTGACTACGGTTGCGGAAGCTGAAGTTACCCAGAACAATATAGGGCCCCTTCAGTTCCCTATAGCCAAGTTTTTTTCCAGGGGGAGTGTTTTTGAAGCGGTAGAGACGTATATTCCGCCATGTGTTACCGTAAATAGTCATCCTTCCCTGGTGAAACTTTTCGAAGCGTATGATGCCTTTTTTAAGCAAATGGAATTCTATGCGGTTCAGATATCCCAGAAAATACGGTTCCGAAGGCTTAGCGGAGACGAAAACCTGATCGCCGATATTGTATTTGCCACACTCGAAAAAATACTGGGACATGTGGGGCAAAGTATAAACCGGAACCGCTGGAACGGGTTTTATTCATCCCCGATGGAGGTTCTGGACAAAGTGGTCAGCCTTGCCCGTGTTATGAAAAACAGCTTCGATTCCTTTTCCGGGGACGGAAAAGAAATGGTCTTTAACTATTTTTCCGAATGGACTACCGAATTGGGCAGTGGGGATTACGAAAAACTGTTTTCCGAAACCATTAACCTCAAGTACAAAGGGTATGATATGGAGCCCACGGTGAAAGGAGTTATGGAATTTATAGAAAAAACGGATCACCTGTTCTCCATACTCAATCAGCTTGATTATATAGGAAGGAAGAAAGATTCCGGTATATTTGTGAATGAGAATATTGTAAAAACCGAAAGAACATCCGGTATTTTCTTTAAGCAGGAAGATAATAAAGATGCCGATAGCCAGGACGGTTCTGCATCATTTCTGGCAGATTGATCTAATTTATTTTAAACTATGGAAATACTCAATAAGAAAGAGCGGGTATCCGCATTTTTATTATTTCTCCTCATGTTGATTATTACGGTAGGGATACTGGTTTTTGCCGTCTTTTTCAATTATAAACTGCCCTGGAGAGAAAATGAGGCTTTGAAGCAGGAAAACGATAAGATAATGAATGAATTTCGCTATCAGGAAACGTTTTCGGGCAAGATAGACGGGCTGACGGCCAGTATAGATTCCCTGGACCGTTCCGGAGACAGTTTTCAGTTCCTGGAACAGACCATTGGTCTGGAACTGGCCAAACTGAAAGAAAGTGTTCCGACAGATAAAGAAGCGTTCAAACAGACCTTATTGTATAACAACGTTATCCTGAATCTCAAAGACCTTGTGACTACCAAAAGGAGGATGCAGTTACTTCGCAAGTCGGAAGCCCAGATCGACGACCTGAACAAACAGGTAAGTGATTATGAAGAGATCATCAATGACCTGAAAAAGGAACTGGAGCTTTGTAAGCAACTGAACAGGAACTAAAAAGTTATAAAACCATATACCCGAATGTTTACAGCGAACGGCACCGAGGCAATTCATATAGCGAAGCAACTGGCAAGGGAAAACCATCATCCCAGATACGCACCTGCTCATTTCCTGAAAGCGATGTTCAATCGCCGGTTTTCCTTTATACGGGAACTGGATGCTGCGGGAATAGATGTTTTTTACATAGATGAGTGGGCGGATATCCGCATGGAAGAGTATGCCAAGACCAGCAGGCCCGGAGAAGATCCGGCCCCTGACAGCACTATAGAAGCCGTTTTTTCGGAAGCCGAAGAGATCGCTAAAAATGCCGGGAGGGAAGAGGTCGGTTTTATTCCGATTTTTATGGCGCTTATAACACCCGGAGTCGGTTTTTCACACGATGAACTCAAGTCCATGCCCGTAACCTCTTCGGAAATTGCCGTAAAGATGGGGTACGGTAATCAGAATAAAAACAAAGTTACCGAACAGGCATCTCCGTTGTCCCCTTCTTATGGAGGAGAAAATGGTATGCCATCCGTACAGGGAGCTCTTGAAAAATATTGTACCGATAAAGTGCACGCCTATCGCGAAGGGGAAGATATCCCGGTAGTAGGCCGTGACGAAGAACTGAAGGCCATAACCGAAATACTGAACCGCAAGTTAAAACCACATGTCATTGTTACCGGTGAAGCCGGAGTGGGAAAGACCGCCTTGATAGAAGGGTTTTGCGGTAAGATAGCCGATAACCACATTATAGTGCCACTTCAGGGGGCCACCGTTATGGAAATAAATACCGGGGTGCTCTTTGCCGGAGCTTCCTATAAAGGTGAAGTAGAGGACCGGTTGCAGAAAATATTTGGGGAAATAAAAAGACATCCCAAACCTATTTTGTTTATAGATGACATTCACGAATTATTTGATGCTAACCAGGGAAACGGAATAGGTAGCATTATCAAATCCGAACTTGCCAAAGGGGATATCACCTTTATCGGGGCTACAACTACCGAAAAATACCGTAAATCGCTGGGAAAAGACGATGCCCTGAACAGGCGGTTCGAAACTCTGGAAATACTGGAACCTACGGAAGACCTGGCTTTGCGTATGGTAAAGAATGTGGCTCCGCATTACGAAGAACACCACCAGTTTAAAATAGATGAAGACAGTCTGAAAGAAGCAATACGGTTGTCTAAAAGATACCTTAAAGAAAAGTCCTTACCCGATTCCGCACTGGACCTTATTGACCGTACGATGTCTTCATTGCGGGTGGCAAAGGAAGTAGTGCTCGGAGAACTCCCCGAGTTGCGGGATAAACTGAAAGAACTTAAAAAATCCGGGAAAAAGGGTAAAGAAGAAGAACTGAACTGGTTGTATACCGATATACTGGATAAAGCAGGAGAGTTACTCCGTGAAGAAGAAGAGACATCCGGTTTTTACAACTTGAAAAGTTTGCCTAAAAAAGCCGGGTACCTGGAAAAACTGCTCGGACAACTGGATAAACTTACCGGTGAAGAGAATATCGTAACCCCCGATCACCTCTCGGCGGTAGTGTCGGGAATAACAGGAATACCCGCCGGAAAGGTAAAAAGTGAAGAGCGGGAGCGTTTACTCGAAATAGAAGAAACATTGAAAAAACGGGTAGTAGGCCAGGACCACGCCATAAAAGTGGTTTCGGATGCCATACTCGAATCCCGTTCGGGACTAACCAAACCCGGGCAACCCATAGGATCGTTCTTTTTTCTCGGCCCCACGGGGACCGGAAAAACGGAACTGGCAAAGTCCCTGGCGGATTTTCTTTTCGGAGATGAGAATGCCATTATCCGTCTCGATATGTCGGAGTTCAAAGAAGAACATTCCGCGGCCCTTTTGTACGGAGCCCCTCCCGGATATGTGGGATATGAAGAAGGAGGGCTGCTGGTGAATAAAATCCGGCAGAACCCGTATTCCATAGTGCTCTTTGATGAGATCGAAAAAGCACACCGTTCGGTGTTTGATGTTTTTCTACAGATACTGGACGAAGGAAAATTACACGATCGCCTGGGGAAAGAAGGAGATTTTTCCAATGCGGTAATCCTGTTCACTTCCAATATCGGTTCGGATTATGTGATTAAGTCTTTTTCAGAAGGCAAAGTGCCTCCTTCCAATGACCTGCTGGATATCATGTCCGGGTATTTCCGCCCTGAATTTCTCGGGCGTTTGACAGAAATCGTTCCTTTTGCACCGATAGGCAGGGAAAGCGTGGTGAAGATATTTGATATTCATCTGAAAAAAGAACTTACCAGTTTGCTCTCCAAACTGGATATTACACTGAAAATGACGGATAAGACCAAAGGCGAAGTCGCCCTTATGGGATTCAGTCCGGAATACGGGGCCAGGCCTATTAAAGGAACCATTCGCAACAAGCTGAAACGCCCGCTGGCCCGAAAGCTTATTTCCGGCGATGTCCGGGACGGTGATGTGCTCACCCTTACTCTTACAAAAAGCGGGGAAGTAAAGTTTTCCGTTAAAAAAGCAAAGTAATGTTTAACCCGAAAAAAGGTAACCATTGAAAGATCTGTACTATAAAATTCCCATAGACTACAAAAGGATCACCGAAGGGCAGGACCTGTACAAAGTAACTTTAGAAGAATCACTCGCACAATATATATCGTTGGTAATCACCACGATTTTCGGTGAATACAAATACGATGCGGAATTTGGTACGGTTATCTGGGATACGGATTTCAACCTGCTGTCCAATGTCAACCAGTTAAAGGACAAGATAAAAGAATCGGTTTACGAAAAGGTAAAGAAATATGAAAAACGTATGACCGTAACGGATGTAAGCCTGGCCATCGGTGAAGATACCATAGAGTACAATCCGAATATACGTATTAAAAAGAGACTGGATATAGTGGTGTACGGTATTATTAAAAAGACCAACGAACCGTATTACTACAAAAGTTCTTATTACCTGGCACCGTTTTCTTATAAATAAAAATATATATGAAGATTGCCGGAGAAATTATATGTACTTCCGTTTTTTCGGTTTAAAAACAAACGAATGAAGCAATTATCCAAAGATCAGATAAAAGACAGGCTCCTGAAAAGGGCCGCCAAACACTGGGGATATTCTGATGTGGAGCTGGAAAATATATTCGATCCTATTGTCAACCTGCTTTTCGATGTATGCGCCAAGGAACTGGAAAATATCTCCAACGAGATTTTTTCGAGCCGGAGAAGGATCACCGAAAGGCTTGTGGATATACTCACTCCTATTACCTCTTCCAAATCCACACCGTCAAGGGCCATTATGCAGGTCTTCCCGGCCGAAGAGGAGGTTACCCTGAACGACCACCACCAGTTCTTTTTTCAAAAAAGACAACACAATCCGTATAATCCGGGGGAGAAAATAGTAAGGGAATATTTTTTCGGACCTACAAAACCCGTAAAGGTTACCCGGAACTTTCTGCAATACGCCGTATTGCCTAATGGTATACAGGACGCCTCTCTCGGACAATTTCAGGAATATCTGAACGGGGAAGATTACCTGAAACCGATGCCGCACCGTACCATATGGCTGGGACTTGCCCACCGGGGAAGCGGTATAGTGAAAAACCTGATGTTCTATTTCTACATGAAGAACATACATGACAGAAATACGTTTTTTCATTTTCTCCCGAGGGCGAAATGGTATTTTAACGACCATAAGCTAACGGTATCGCAGGGCTATAACAGTAAAGGAACGACGACTGCCGGGGATCGTTTTATGGTGCATGAGGATTTTCATCATTTGCAAAGAGTAGAAGAGCATGTCAATGAGTATTACGAAAAGAATTTTATAACCATTAAAGATGTTCTCAACATAGGGGATGCCGAAAGTACCTTTCCGGAAGAATTCAAAGAGTTTGTTCCGCCCAAGACCCTTGAAGCCCTGAAAGAAGAAAAATTGCTGTGGCTTAAGGTCGAATTCCCCAATGTTATCGGGAAGAGTATATTATCCGAAATATTTTGTGCGAACAACTGTTTTCCGGTCATCAATAAAAAGATGAATGAAACCCAGGGGAATATAAAAAAGCTCCTCAATATATACCCGTTGAATATCGGCGAAGATTTTTTCCTGGAACTGTATTCCGTACTGGATGACAGAAGCAGGCAATTTGACGTTATTGCCAAGAACCAGGAAGAATTTACCGAAGATTATGCCTACCTCCGTTTTGGTGGTGTGGCGCGTTTTGACGAACGCAATGCCACGGAGATGATCGATTATATGGTAGACCTTATCCGGGATGAAGCTGCTGCTTTTTCCAGGCTGGAAACCGATTTTATGGAAACCAATCTGCACGAGATAAACCAGATTATCTCCAGGTTCCGCAACAAAATGGCCCAGACGGGAATGCACAAAAAGAATACGCCTTACCTTATCCTGAACACAAAAGGAGAGGAGAGTAAAGGAACACTATTCGTGAAATACTGGACCACCAACGGAGAAAATGCCAATAAGATCAATGCTTTTTCCAGGTTACAGGCACACAGGGGAGCCGATTTTGAAAAAGATTCCATTATGCTGCTTTCCACGACTCAGGGAGGACGAAATGAACTTACCAACTCGGATAAGATCTATGCTTACCGGGAAAATATAGTGTCTAACCAAAGAGTGGTAACCAGGCAGGATATTATCATATTATGTAAAAATCACTTTGGTGATGCCGTAGAAAATGTAGAAGTGAAAAACGGTATACAAACCAGCCTGGATGACCATGTAGGGTATACACCTACTATTGACATATTCCTGGAAAAGAACGGTGAAGTAAATTATTCCGAAGAAGAATGGGGGTTCCTCAGTGACGATCTTATGTTGTTGTTGAAGAACAGGGCGGTCAATATAGTCCCTTTCCGGGTGATGTACAGGGAGAAGCAATTCCGGTAACACAGAAGGTATTACCGGGATCTGCGCGTTTTTTCTTTTATAGGTTGAAGGCAGGTAGGGGTTCTGTTCACGAGATAATTTTCCTGAGATTATGGATACTTGATATCCGTGTATCTGTATCTTCTTGTCACTTCATCGAAATGCCTCGACAGTAACAAATATGACTTCCTGTTTTAGCGTTTTTTAATACTCCATAAAGAAAAGGACCAGGGGAGGTTTACCGGATGTATTCGTCATTTATGATCAATGAGATTGGAATGTTGTCACTACAAAGCCGTGATCTGATGGATAGATGATCTCCTTACCATTAATAACAAATGGCTCATTTAAAAAGGCCATATACGATTCGGATTTTATTGGCTTTAACTTCGGCCCCTTATAAAATATATAGTCTATCCGGTGTTCATCTTTTTTATCTTTTGTGTTCCATGTTATCCCGGGGTCATTTATCGGATTTGGATTCAGGGTTCTGTATGTGTCTATGAGCCCCAGTTCTTCCAGTATTTTTGTAGCATACCATGGTACTATCAAATTATTGTGTGTTTCTTTGGTTTCTTCTCCCCAATCCAGGTGTGAGGGAGTATTCAGATCGCCACCAAAGATCATGGGGATTGTATCTGTTTTAGCGGCATATTTTTTTATATAAGGCAACACCTCTTGTATCATCTTGTATTTGGTTCCCGTCTTTTCCCAGGCCAGAAGTTCTTCTGCCGTTTTTCCCATTTTTTCAGGTTCATCTTCCCAGGGCAAATAGTGAAACCAGTTGGAGAAGAATACCATTTTTTGCCCTTCTATAAAGATTTCCCGCCCACCGAGATAAAAAGGATATTCGGTATCTATACGTTTTCCAAAAAGGTGCTTGGACAGGATAGACAGATTGATATTCTTATCGTCCAACGCCGTACCTTCGGGAGCTATGAGATGGAGATTATACCCGAGGGCATCTGCAATGGCTTTACCTGAACCGTAAGTTTCTACCATCAATATCACATCGGGATTTATCTCCTTTATGATCTCAATAACATTTTGCCGCCCGTTTTCTATGTCATTTCCACCGTGCAGAATATTCCATACCATTACCTTAAAAGTAACCGGTTGCTCCCGGGCGTTGCATCCTATGGTAAAGAGCAATGAAATAAGAAAAAAACGAAACCTTTTCATGGACTAATTAACTTTAAAAGTTGCCAGTATGCCTTTGTGGTCTGAAGGCCATATGCCTTCGGGTAGCAGGAATTCATCCAGCAAGGTGTTGTCTTCATAACCCTGGCCTCTGACAATACATCCCGACGGTCCGGCTACGATAACATCGGTTAAAGATAAACGATCGTCCCGATTATAATAAATAAAGTCGATCCTGTCCCGATCGTCCGCATCGGGTGTCCATACCAATTTAGACAATTCCGCATCCCGGTTAAATGCTGCCCATGTAAAGCCCGGGTGTGTAACAGGATCAGGGTATTTTACCCTGTAAGCATCCAAATAACCGTTTTCCTGCAGGGTAATGCTGTTCTGCCACGGGACAACCGTACCATTGTGGTCAAATAAGTCCTTAGTGGCATTTGTCCAGTCCAGGTGAGAAGGTTCGTTAAAGTCCCCGGCCAAAAGAACAAGGTTACCATTCTGTTGTTCTGCCGAAGCATCGTTTACAAATACTTCTATGGCTTCGTCGCGCTGTGAGGCTTTATTCTGCGACAAAATCTTATGGACATCCAAAACAGGTTCCGGTAGTTTTTTCCAGGTAATCCCGTCGTATCCTCTAGGCAAATAACAGGCGTAATGAGTATAATCGAGATGAGCTGCATACACGGCAACCCGGGTTTCTTCATCTAATTCTACAATACATTTTGTCAATGCGCCCGAATTAATCGTTGGAGTAGCAATTATTGGGTGCTTAGATAAGATGACGGGAGACTTATCGGAGTTGAACGATTGGAATTCGATCCCTTTTTGTTTGAGTTCATCAACTATCCTTGCACTAAAAACCACATCATTGTGATTTCGTATTTCACAGAGCATTACCACGTCGGCCTCCGATTGGAGAATAATGTCGATGATAGCTTTAAAACCTCCTTCGACAGCGGTTCCTTTGTGCCAGGTGTTTAATGTCAGTACTTTAAGGGTTCCGTCAAAAACAACTTCCCGGGTTGTTTCTTCCGCTTTTTCTTTTTCCTGATTTTTAGGGTTGTCGCAGTTATACATGCCTACGATCAAAAAGGTAGCTGCTAAATATGAAATTATCTTTTTTAACATTTTGTAGTATTTAAAGTTTTTGAGTTATACATTTAATTTCTCTACAATACTTTGTGAAATCCTGCCTATGCCGGCAGGCAGGTCTGTGCCTACTTTGTGAGTCTCTGTGATAGAATAAGACCCGTGACAGTAAAAACCACAAAGATCTTAAAGTTTTTCACCAAGCCCACAAAGTCAGGTTCTTTTGAAATACCTATTCATTTTATGTGTATACAAATATTTAACTATTTGTTTGTTAGGTTTATACATATAGTGTCAATGTGTATAACTCAATAAAGTTTTAAGCTGTTTTTCAGGAACTGTATAAGTTTTATTCTTCTTTTAACAACCACATTATCCCGTTTACATTATCACCTTCCGGATATTGTCTCTTAATAGCAGCTTCGAGATTTTTGAGGTTGTTGTTTATTTCGCCTTGGGGATACATCCAACGTATAGGGATCATTCCGTTATTCAGTACGCCACCTCCATCTGTTTTAAATTCGGGAAATCCAGTCCTTCGCTGGTTGTAAAAAGCTTCCCAACCGGAGTTCATAAAGAATGAAATATATTTTTGGGTAATAATCATCTGTATTCCCTGTGGAGCCACATATTGTACCTGGTCTTTTTGCAGATAATCATCTATACTTTCCTGGTCTATTTTGTAGAATTGCATAGAAGCTTCAATTCCCTTATTATAGTACGCTTCCGGACTTGCGTCAATCCATCCTCTTGCAGCAGCTTCGGCCAGGGTAAATTGTAGTTCGGCGTATCCCAGGGCTATTGAGGGTTCGTTAACGGGGTCGTTATAATACCTTTCGTTTATAGGCGAGCCTTCTCCTGCGGATAGCCGCGAAGTGTTTTCAGAAAGGAGAGCACTGCCATCGAGCCCTCCATAAGCATTAAAATCGTTGGTATCAAGGTCTTTTCCGTTACTTTCTTTATCCGCCAGCTGGAATAACCGCGGGTCTTCCAGGTCTTTTAGTATCGTTACAAAAGATTCGTCAAAGTAATATGCGGTTTTAATAGAGTTGTCATTAAAATAAGGATATTCGTTGCCATCCAGGTTAAAAAAGGGTAGAGCAAGATTATCCGCATTAGATGTAAAGATCGGATAATCGGAAGGATTGTTTACAATTTCCCTGAAACGTTCCACGATATTAAGGGTATTGTTTCCTTCCTTTTTGGATAGGGAAATAAGGACCCGAAGACTTAAAGAATTAATGGCCTTTCTCCACTTTAACAGATCACTTTCGTAAACAACATCCCCGTTTATAGCACCATGATCCGCATGTAGTATGAAATTTGCCTCCTCCAGATCATTCAGGATACCGAGATAAATATCTTCCTGTCTGTCGTAAGCCGGTGCAAAGTTTCCTTCATCACCCTGGAGTGCATTTTTGTATGGAACATCCCCAAAAGTATTGATAAGCTTTAAAAAAATATAAGCCCTGAAGAATTTCCCAAGTGCCAGATAATTGGTGTTTTCTATCTTCCGGGCTTCTTCTTCCATTTTTATTATTTGTCTGAGATTGTTGTAATTTCCGAAACCGGCTCTTTGCCATCCGTAATATTGATTAGAGGAAGATCCGTCCGTATAAACCATCTGCCTGCATGCCAGTGCGGTTCCAAGGCTGACTTCATGAAGGTTATTTACCAGTATGTTGGTCAGTGATAATCCCGGATCACCTTCAGTGGTCCTGTTCGGGTCCGATTGGTATTCTTCAAAGTCTTTACAACTTATGACGTTGAGGAGAAGAATACAGCTTAGTATGATTTTATATGTTTTCATTTCCAGTATTTTTTAAGATAAGGTCTTTACGATTAAAAACTCAGGTTTACATTAAAGCCTATATTTCGTGTAGAAGGGGCTTGTAAATTGTCATAACCGGGATCGGGATCTACGTTGGGCAATCTGGACCAGAGGGCGAGATTTCTCCCTACCAGTGAGAGGGAAGCCTTATCAAAACCGATCTTTTTAACAAAACTATCGGGTAGGTTATACGTAAAAACGACTTCCCGGAGTTTGAGATAGGTTTGATCATAATAGTGGTCCAGAAGGGCATTACTAGTATCCTGCATCCAGGAAATATAATTAACTTTGGTAGTGTTGGGGCTATAAATACGATTATCGTTGACAATAGTTCCTTCACTGTCATATTCTACAGTACCTTCTGCTACCACTACTCCTGGGCCTGTATATGTGGCCTCGCCATTGTTTGCGGCATCCCGGTGTTCGTTTACAGTGCCGGGATGTGTCCCGCCCCACCACATTTTCTGATTGGTGGATGAATAGATTAATCCCCCTATTTTTCCATCCAGGGAAATGCCCAGGCCGAAATTTTTATAACTGAACTTATTCTGGAATCCGAACACCCAGTCCGGGTCGGAATATCCCCGTTTACGTAAAAAAGGATCCGGAAGGGGGAGCCCGTTACTGCCGTATATGAGTTCTCCTCCCGGAGTTTTCAGATAAGGAGTCATATATATCTGATCGGTCCTGGTACCTACTTTGATGTTGCCTATCCGGTCGGACCCATCGTAAGTACTTTCCAGGGTTCTGTAACTCTGGCTCCAGTTGGTCATGATATCCCAGGTAAAATTTCCGGATTTGACGGGAACGGCTGAAAGTGTCAATTCGATTCCCTTTCTTTTGTATTCGTTGCCGTTTATTAACCTGGAGTCATATCCGGAGGTTATGGAGATGGGGACCTCAACCATGTTTTTGGTGTCGGTTATAGTATAATAGGCGGCATCCAGGGCTAGGCGATTATTAAAAAACCTGAGATCTATCCCTAATTCATAGGTGTCAGATGTTGCCGGCTGTAATTCGGGATTTGGTAAAGTCCCCGGGTATGAAAGGGAACCATGATTGTTCCAGCTACTGCCTATATTGTATGCGGGAAGATGGGCGTAGGGATTTTTAACATAATAGGGAGATAACCTGCCATCGCTTACATTGGCCCAGGAACTTCTCAGTTTTACAAAAGGGGCATCAGCGCTAAAGTTCAGAAGATCGGATAAAACGACCGATAAAGACATAGAAGGGTAAAAGAAGGAATTATTGGAGACGGGCAAAGTGGAAACCCAGTCATTTCTTCCCGTAATGTTTATATAGATCGAATGCAGTAACTCCAGGTCTAAAGTGGCGTAAAGGCTGTTTACCTGTTCCTCTCCGTTCCAATTGGAACTCGAAGGGGGATTAATGGAATTCCCCATATTATAAAACCCGGGAATGGTAAGCCCATCCGTTTGCGTGGATACACTTCTGCTCATCCAATACCTGTTGGAAGCTCCGGCAGTTGCGGTGAAAGAGAAAATTTCGTTGATTTCTTTATCGTACGTGGCAAGAATGTCCGTGTTAATGCTAAACTCGTTGGTATTACTTATAGAATAATCCCCTCTGGAAACATCTCCGTATCCCAAAAAGCTTTTCGGACGTTTCCAATCGCGGTTAATATTGGAGGAATTAAAACCGGATCTTGCAGTAAATGACAAATTTTCCGTAGCGTCATATTGAAGTTGTACCTGACCGAAGCTATTGTCCTTATAATAGCCCTGGAGGGCTTCGTAAGCAACAAAGTAGGGGTTGTTGTACCAGGATGTGTTGTAGTGTCGTTGTTGAATGCCTTCCTGCCCTTCTTGCCAGTAATTTCTAAGGTCGCGGATATCGATGTCCGGTCCTGTCCACAGAATAAGATTGTACAGGTAATTATAGGGTCCGTAACCAACTTCGGGGAAATTACGAGTGTATTGCCGGTTATAGGTGATGGAGGCATCTGCCTTGAGTTTGTCGGTAATTTTATATCCGCCGGACACCCCGAAAGAAGCATTTTTTAAATCGGTATTCGGGACAACCCCTTTTTGATATATGTGTGATGCCGAAACCCGGAAGCTGCCCTTTTCATTCCCTCCGCTTACGGCCAGGTTATTGGTTACGATCATACCGGTCTGGAAAAAATTTTTCACATTGTTTTTCCCCCTGGAAAGAAAAGGCAGGGGGATTCTCTCGCCGGTGTCGGGGTCTATTGGGCTGTTATATTGTACTACCTCCCGGTACCCACTTGGTGTGGATGGGTCCGGTTGATCCAGTTTTGGCCCCCAGATCCAGCCGGCTCCTTCACTTCCGGACCCCGAACCATTTATGTATTCATATACTCCGAAATTCCCGTTGCCATAGGTGGATTGTACCTTTGGGATCCGGATATAGCTTGGCTGAAACATGACACTGGCATTGTAATCCACGGTTACTTTTCCTTCCTTGCCTCTTTTGGTGGTAATCATCATAGCACCATTTCTTCCTATGGAACCATACAAGGCAGAGGCCGTAGCACCTTTCAAAATACTAATGTCCTCTACATCGTCGGCATTGAGTTTCCAGAAGTCACCATCCGTATTGGGAACCCCGTCTATAACTATCAAAGGCCTTGCACCTCTCAGAGATATGCCGGGGTCCTGGAAAAGGTCCGTACTGTTATTGATGACCAATCCGGCGACTTTCCCTGTGAGGGAATTGATGACATTGGGTTCGCGTGCTTTTACCATAGTTTCTCCTTTGACTTCCTGCACCGCATACCCCAGAGCCTTTGTTTCCTTTTTGATCCCCAGAGCAGTTACCACCACTTCTTTCAGTTCTTCGGTATCTTCCGCAAGAACTACTTCCAGGTGATCTTTACCCGCAACTGGCACAGTCCGGGTTTTAAAACCAATATAGGAGAAAACAAGGCTGTCCTGAGGCGATCCGGTTGTTATTGTAAAAAGTC
Source organism: Sinomicrobium endophyticum (assembly GCF_052983315.1). Lineage (NCBI taxonomy): Bacteria > Pseudomonadati > Bacteroidota > Flavobacteriia > Flavobacteriales > Flavobacteriaceae > Sinomicrobium > Sinomicrobium endophyticum. The sequence goes on along the minus strand of NZ_JBRKIS010000043.1, from coordinate 89,997 downwards.
CGTCAAAATCGGCTACGGTTCCATATGTACTTCCTGCAACGGAAATGTTAACCCCTCCCAGGGGAACTCCATCGGTATCGGTCACTTTTCCCGAAACTTCATGCTGAGCAAAAAGTTTAGGTGTTATCGATAACAGTAAAATAATAAAATAATATTTCATCACTGTGGCTAGTTTTTGGTTATTTATTTAGTTTGTGGTTTTAACCCAGGTATTCCGTGTATTTTCCGGGGTTTCGAGAACTATTTTATAAAAGGTGCCGGGCTTGTCCGGGGTATATTTAAAGACCTCGTCCTTTATACTGGCCTCTCCTATAATACGATAAGAATCTTTTCCGCCGGTTTTGTAGTTATTGGTTTCTGTGATCCGGAGAGATGCGGTGCCTTCACCGTTTTTACCGGTATTTTTCCACCGTATAACGAGTTGTCCCTCCAGTATTTCGCCTTCGAGATGAGTGACACTTACGTCACCTGTCAGGGAAACTCCGTCCATTTCATAAACCAGTTCTTTCGGGAGGTCTATACCGAGAAAATCTGTCATGGTGGGTAGTATATCAACAATGGCCGGGATTTCTTCCCGGAAGTAATCATTGGTATCCGGGCTGTTGGTGACGATCCAGGTACTTCTTTCCCTTTCGGACTGCCCGCCGTGATGGTGCCCGGTTTCTTCGGTTCTCCCGTGATCTGTGGTGATGATAAAGAGCCATTCTTCATTATGATCTTTTTCCCTGACCTTTACGGATTCCCATATTTTGCCGATCAACCGATCTTCAAACGCAATGGCTTCGGTAAGTTGCGGACTGTCCCCGTATTTGTGCCCCATATCGTCCGTATATTCGAGATAGACCCAGGAGAGGTCCGGGGCTTCCTCCGTGATATACCTGGCGGCTTCCAGGGCGACTTTTTCATCGATATTACGGATGTATTGCCTTTCGGTGTCATGGGGGAAGTTTACGGTGTCCAGTTCAAAGCCGTCATAGGCGTAATCTACCTGGAGATGGCCGGTTTCCGGAAGACCTTCACCAATCAGTTTTGTCCGGTTGTCCAGCCAGGTGGAGAATATGGCTGTCTTTTTGTGAGGATGGTAATCCTTTAAAAGCCTGTAGATGGTAGGATAATGATAATTGGGGGCTTTTATGCTGTTGCCCCATACATTGTGTTTGTTTACCCAGGTCCCGGTGAGCAGGCTGTTGTATCCTACCGCCGAAATGGTAGGTGTTTCGGAATAGCTACCTTTTTTCCCACCCACATAGGCCCTGGTGTACCCTCCGTTTTTGGCGATCTTGTCCAGGTAAGGGGTCTGATTTTTTTCTATCATATCGGCTGAGAGTCCGTCTATGATGATAAAAACAACTTTTCGCGGTTTTTTATCAGAAGGGTAAAGATCGTTCGGGGAAAAGCTTTCGGCAATTAGCGGAAAGCACAATGTACATGCAAGTATTACTGCAAGTAAATGCTTCTGTGGTTTCATGTTGTTTTGGTTGACGGTTTTAACAAAAATAATAAATTTATTGAATGTTCATTCAAAATAAAATAATTTTGTCTCATAACCTGATTGTGTTTTGTTGTTTTATTTCAGTTCTTTAGGTCCTTGGAAAGGATGCTGAGGCAAAGGTAAATCCATGATGTTTTAAATTGAATGAATGTTCAGTTAAAAAAACATTATACAAACGTTTTGTTTTTGTTATGTGTGCCCCAGGCGGCTTTCGTGTGGTGCAAAATGTTATTTTTGTTGAAAACTATTTACATGGGCAGAAAGAGTTTAACCGATGTGCGTCAGAAAGAAATTATAAAATCCTTTTACAAGGTGGCCAAAAAGATAGGCCTGGAGAATGCGTCCATTGCCAAAGTAGCCGACGAAATGGGAATAAGTAATGGCCTGGTCATGCACTATTTTAAAACAAGGGACGAACTGCTCATCGGGTTGAACGAGTATATTCTGGAGCGCCATCTCCATATTATAACCTCCAGGGAAAACGGGAGCATAGACAGTTGGGCGCGGTTACAGGGACTGGTAGAGAATCTGTTTTCAAGAAAATGGAATCGTTATTTTGACGACGGGGTGTTTTATAGTTGTTATGCACTCATTTACCGGAAAAAGGATTTTAACGAGAGTTTCCGGAAATACCTGGAAGAGTTACATGCGGTATTGTATGAAAAATTGCTGGAGGCCAGAAGCAATGGCGTTATTGATAATGAGAACCTGGAAGAACTCACGGAGATTATTTTTGCGCTGGTAGACGGGGCTTATTATTACCTGGGAATGTTTACAGCCAAAAGCGATGCTTATGAGAAGCAGGTGGAAGTATATGTGAAACACGCCATGTCCCTTTTCCGGAAAGTGTAATTTTTATACCGAAATACTCCGGTATATACGATACACGGCCCACAGTGCGATAGTGGTCCAGACAGCGTTGACTACGACATTGGGCAGGTCACTGAGATGAAGGCCATTTATTACCAGGCAAATGCCTCCTGCAGCATTCAGGTAATGGTACAGGGGCTTTTCTGCGGATATCAGTTTCGCGCTCAGTAAAAAATAGGCGATGATGAATATTATGGCGCCTGTCCATCCGATTATGGGATATATAAACATATGTGTTCTTTTGCGGAAAGATAAAAAAGTTACACCAGTCACGATGTGATTTCCGTATTAAAAATACTAAAACCGGACAAGAATCCGTTTCTTTGCGAGAGTAGGGAGTTGGCTTGCCTGTAAGTTGATAAAATGTGTATAACTTAAGGTTTCGCAAGGCAAGGGTTTACTTTGATTATCCCTGTATTTTACTATATTTGTCCGTTCGTCCCCATGTACGTGGAAAATACGGTTTTAAAGCATGTGCAAAGCGGGTTCGGAGGATGTTTAAAAACAGATTTGATTTATGAGCGAAGAAACTAAAAAGCAGTATTCCGCGGATAGTATTCAGGCCCTGGAGGGTATGGAACATGTGCGTATGCGTCCTTCCATGTATATCGGCGATGTGGGAATAAGAGGTCTGCATCACCTGGTTTACGAGGTGGTAGATAACTCCATCGATGAGGCGCTTGCCGGGCACTGCGATACTATTCATGTAACGATCAATGAAGATGATTCTGTTACCGTAGAAGATAACGGCCGGGGTATTCCGGTAGACATACACAAAAAAGAAGGTGTTTCCGCATTGGAGGTTGTAATGACCAAGATCGGTGCAGGAGGTAAATTTGATAAGGATTCCTATAAAGTTTCCGGAGGTTTGCACGGGGTAGGAGTTTCCGTAGTGAACGCCCTTTCCGATCAGCTGAAGGCAACCGTATATCGCGATGGGAAAATTTGGGAGCAGGAGTATGAAAAAGGGAAGACCGTGTACCCGGTTAAAGCGGTTGGCGAAACGGATAAAAACGGTACTATTATTACTTTTAAACCGGATGCTTCTATTTTTCAGCAGACGACGGAGTACAGTTACGATACCCTGGCTAGCAGGATGCGGGAACTGGCATTCCTGAACAAAGGAATAACCATTACACTTATCGACAGGAGGATAACGGACGAAAAGGGAGAGTTCGAAAGCGAAATCTTCCACTCCGAAGAAGGGTTGAAGGAATTTATTAAGTTCCTGGATGGTAACAGAGAGCCGATTATAGGCGAAGTTATTTCTATGGAAGGAGAGAAGAACGACATTCCTGTGGAAGTAGCTTTGGTATATAATACCTCGTTTAATGAAAACCTTCATTCTTATGTGAATAATATCAATACACATGAAGGAGGAACGCACCTTGCAGGGTTCCGAAGGGGACTGACTACTACCCTGAAAAAGTATGCCGATGCTTCCGGACTACTGGACAAACTGAAATTTGAGATTGCCGGAGATGATTTTCGCGAAGGACTGACGGCTATTGTTTCGGTAAAAGTTGCCGAACCTCAATTTGAAGGACAGACAAAAACCAAGCTCGGAAACAGGGAAGTTACCGCTGCGGTTTCACAGGCAGTGTCGGAAATGCTCGAAAATTATCTGGAAGAGCACCCGAACGATGCCAAGACCATAGTGCAAAAGGTTATTCTGGCCGCACAGGCACGTCATGCGGCAAGGAAAGCCAGGGAAATGGTGCAGCGAAAAACCCCTATGGGTGGAAGCGGACTTCCCGGGAAACTTTCCGACTGCTCCGAACAGGATCCGGAAAAATGTGAAGTATTCCTCGTGGAGGGAGACTCCGCAGGAGGTACGGCCAAGCAGGGAAGAGACAGGAATTTCCAGGCTATTCTGCCGTTACGGGGTAAGATCCTCAACGTGGAGAAGGCAATGCAGCACAAAGTATTCGAAAACGAAGAGATAAGAAATATATTCACGGCCCTGGGGGTTACCATAGGGACCGAAGAGGATAGTAAAGCGTTGAACCTCCAGAAACTCCGCTATCACAAAGTAGTGATCATGTGTGATGCGGATGTCGACGGAAGCCATATTGCCACACTGATCCTTACTTTCTTTTTCCGTTATATGAGGGAATTGATAGAGAACGGGCACGTGTATATAGCTACTCCTCCGTTATACCTGGTGAAGAAAGGAAGTAAGAAAAGCTACGCCTGGAACGACAGGGAAAGGGATGTTTTACTTGAAGAATACGGGACAGGTGCCAATATACAGCGATATAAGGGTCTTGGAGAAATGAATGCAGAGCAGCTATGGGATACGACAATGAACCCGGAATTCCGGACCCTGCGTCAGGTTACCATAGATAATGGTAGTGAAGCAGACCGTATCTTCTCCATGCTTATGGGGGACGAAGTGCCGCCGAGAAGGGAGTTTATAGAGAAAAATGCAGTCTACGCCAATATAGATGCGTAAATTTTGCATCCGAAATAAAAAGGCATCCGTTTTCCGGGTGCCTTTTTTTTTACGACAAAATACAAATGTGTGAAAAAAGTGGTTTTGATTTCAAGAAGCCTTCTCTTAATACCCTCATTTCGTGTGAAAATAACTAAATTTGTCAGACTGTAAAAAATCATTCAATAAATAAATTATCATATGAAAGTTACAATAGTTGGTGCCGGAGCGGTTGGTGCCAGTTGCGCGGAGTACATTGCTATCAAGAATTTCGCTTCCGAAGTGGTTCTGCTGGATATCAAAGAAGGAGTTGCCGAAGGAAAGGCGATGGATTTGATGCAGACAGCATCACTAAACGGATTTGATACCAAGATCGTAGGTTCTACGAGCGACTATTCCAAAACAGCCGATAGCCACATTGCGGTAATTACCAGTGGTATTCCGAGAAAACCCGGCATGACCAGGGAAGAATTAATCGGGATCAATGCAGGTATTGTTAAGGATGTGGTGTCCAATCTTATAAAACACTCTCCGGATGTTATCGTCATTGTGGTGAGTAACCCTATGGATACGATGACATATCTTGCACACAAAGCTACCGGGCTGCCGAAGCACCGTATTATAGGTATGGGAGGGGCTCTGGACAGTGCCCGTTTCAAATACAGGCTCAGCGAGGCCCTCGAATGCCCGGCTTCGGATGTGGACGGGATGGTTATAGGCGGGCATAGTGACACCGGAATGGTTCCGTTGACGCGACTGGCAGTCAGAAACAGTGTTCCCGTAACCAGGTTTTTAAGTGAAGAAAGATTGGCGCAGGTTGCGGAAGATACAAAAGTTGGCGGAGCAACGCTTACCAAACTTTTAGGTACCAGTGCGTGGTATGCGCCCGGAGCGGCTGTTTCCGCACTGGTACAGGCTATAGCTTGTGACCAGAAGAAAATGTTCCCTTGTTCGGCGTTGCTGGATGGAGAGTACGGTCTGAGCGATATCTGTATAGGAGTACCTGTTATCTTAGGCAGGAACGGAATCGAAAAAATCGTGGAAATAGAGCTTAGCGATGCCGAAAAGGCAAAATTACAGGAGAGTGCCGAAGGCGTTAAGAAGGTTAATGCCCTGCTTTAAGCTTAAAGGGTAAAATTTCAGAAGATAGTATCTAAAATAAAAAAGCTGCGTAGAAATCCGGTCGTAAGGGTGGGTTTTTATACGCAGCTTCTTTTTTTTGTTTTGTCCAAAACGCCCGGGAGGAAGCTTTGATTTGTGGTGGGATATGTGTAATTTGCTGGTTTCTATGTGTTAAAGGGTGATCGTGGAAGTGTATGCCGGCAATGTTGCAGGTGTAATAGAGTGGAGTTGCCGGGTGTTGCTTTCAGGCAAACCGGAAGGGGCGCTGGCCTCTGAAAAGCAAATAAATATAAACAGATGAAATAAATTGTTTAATCTTATTGTAAATTATATATTTGCTCGTTTCAAAAAAAGGATTAATTAATAAGAATAAGAATGCAAAACAAGGGACTTATCAAGCTTTTTGCTATTTTATTTGGAATTGTAAGTATTTACCAGTTGTCCTTCACTTTTATTACAAACAAGGTGGAAGGCAATGCGGAAACATTTGCAGTTGACAAAATTTCTGAGAATGCAGAAGACTACGTAGCAAAAAGAGAGGCGGAAGAAACCAGGTATTTAGATTCTATAGGTAATGAAACGGTTTTCGATATCGGAGTTACCAGTTTTACCTATAACCAGGCGAAGGATAAAGAGTTGAACAAGGGGCTGGACCTCAAGGGAGGAATAAATGTTATCCTGGAAATATCCGTTAAAGATATTTTAAAAGGACTGGCAAATAACTCTAAAAATGCAGTGTTTAATAATGCTCTGGCCAATGCGGATAAAGCGGCAAAGAGTAGTGATAAGCCATATGTAGATCTTTTCTTTCAGGAATTTGATGCTATAAAAGGAGATGCCAAACTGGCCTCTCCGGACATCTTTGCCAACAAAATACTCAGCGAAGATATAAACTTCCAGATGTCCGATGACGAGGTAAAGCCCGTTATCCGGCGAAAAGTAGATGAGTCCATCGTATCTGCCTTTGAGGTGCTTCGTAAACGTATAGACCGTTTCGGGGTTACGCAGCCTAATATTCAGCGCCTGGGTACTACGGGAAGGATTCTCGTAGAGCTTCCGGGAGCCAAGGATATAAGCCGTGTTAAGAACCTGCTTCAGAGTACGGCTCAACTGGAATTCTGGGAGACATTTAAGAACGAGGAAGTAATTCAGTACCTGGTGCAGGTTAACCAAAGGCTGAAAGACCTGGTAGATACCAAAGAGAAAGAAGAGCAGCCCAAGGGAGAAGATGCTTCGGAAATAGATTCCCTGCTGGCGGATGCCGAGCAGGATTCTCTGGATGTTGTTAGCCAGGTAAACCCCTTATTTGATCTTGCGGTTGCACCGGGAAGTCAGGGAGGTCCCGTATTGATGAGTTTTGCTGTCAGAGATACGGCTAAGGTGAATTCTTACCTGAAAATGCGGGAAATAAAGCAGTTGTTACCTGCCGAATTGCAGAATGTACGTTTTGCATGGAGTAAACCCGGAGCAAACCAGGAAGTTATAGATCTGTATGCTTTAAAATCTAACAGGGAAAACCAACCCCCTTTAAGTGGTGGAGTGGTAGTAGACGCACAGCAGACTTACGACCAGAGAGGAAATCCTGCCGTTTCTATGCAAATGGATGGTAAAGGGGCAAAAGTATGGGAAGAACTTACCGGTAAAGCTTACCGTCAGGGAAGTTTTATAGCTATTGTCCTTGATGAGATCGTATATTCGGCTCCCGGAGTTACCAGCGGACCAATTTCCGGTGGGAGTTCTGAGATTACAGGTCAGTTTTCGCTCAATGAAGCCATTGACCTTGCCAATGTACTCCGCGCAGGTAAATTGCCAGCCTCTGCAGATATTATTTCAAGTGAAGTAGTAGGGCCTTCTTTAGGCCAGGAAGCTATAGATAGCGGAATTATGTCCTTTGGTATCGCTATGGTGCTGGTGTTGATCTGGATGTTGTTCTACTATGGCCGTGCAGGCTGGTTTGCCGATGTGGCTCTTACATTTAACATCGTATTGATATTCGGTGTACTGGCCGGTCTGGGAGCGGTATTGACCCTTCCGGGTATAGCAGGTATCGTACTTACCATAGGTATGTCTGTAGATGCCAACGTGCTTATCTTTGAAAGGGCCAAGGAAGAACTGGCTAAGGGTAAAGGACAAAAACAAGCTGTGGCCGACGGTTTCGGAAATGCATTGTCTTCTATTCTCGATGCCAATATTACCACGGGGCTTACAGCTATTATATTGTTCATTTTCGGTACGGGGCCGATCCGCGGTTTCGCTACCACATTGATGATAGGTATTGCAACATCCCTGTTTACAGCGATCTTTATAACAAGACTTTTGGTTGACTGGTATATCGGAAGAAAGAAATCACTGCGGTTTTCTACCCCTATCACTAAAAACCTGTTCCAGAACATTAATGTGGATTTCCTCGGAAAAAGAAAAATATCTTATATTATCTCCGGAATCCTGCTTATTGTAGCCTTAGGCTCTCTCGTTACACAGGGGCTTAACCAGGGTGTGGATTTTGTAGGAGGCCGCTCGTACCAGATCCGGTTTGAGCATCCGGTGAATCCTACGGAACTCGCTTCGGAACTTACCGGAGCTTTGGGAAGTGTGGAAGTAAAAACTTTCGGGGCAGCTAACCAGGTTAAGGTAACCACAAAATATAAAGTTGACGAAGACGGTACCGGGGTGGACGAAGAAATCCAGGAGATTCTCTATACATCCTTGCAAAAATTCCTTCCCGATGGTTTGTCGGAAGCAGAATTTGCCGGAAGTGGAGAATCTACTCAATACGGTATTGTACAGTCTCTTAAAGTAGGGCCTACTATTGCCGACGACATAAAGCGGAATGCGGTATGGGCTATTATAGGATCGCTTATCGTAGTGTTCCTGTATATCCTGCTGCGTTTCCAAAAATGGCAGTTTTCGATAGGTGCTATAGTAGCTGTTTTCCACGATGTGTTTATCGTTCTTGGAATATTTTCCCTTACCTACAAGTTTATGCCGTTTAACCTGGAAATAGATCAGGCTTTCATAGCGGCAATACTCACGGTTATCGGTTACTCTATTAACGATACGGTGGTCGTGTTTGACCGTATCCGGGAGATCACTGCTGAACGTGGCTGGAAAGCAGGAGAAAATATTAACCTCGCCGTGAACAGCACGTTGAGCCGTACCTTGAATACCTCACTGACCACATTGGTGGTGCTCCTCGCAATATTTATATTTGGCGGAGAGTCTATCCGAGGGTTTATGTTTGCCCTCATCGTAGGTGTAATTGTGGGGACATACTCCTCTGTGTTCATCGCAACACCGGTGATGTTTGATACTTTGAAAAATAAAGGGACAAACGTCTTGAAAAAGAAAGAGGAAGAAGTGGACACAGAAGCGTAAGGGAAGGCCCGGAACGCTCCGATATAAAAAACCCCGCCTGTGGTCTCCGCAGGCGGGGTTTTATTTTTATGAAATTTCCGAAGGAATGCCCCGGCGTTTATCTGTTTAAACGGCAACGTTGTATTCGCGAAGGGCGTCGTTGAGCGAAGTTTTCAGATCGGTAGAAGCTTTGCGTTTACCGATAATAAGGGCACAGGGAACCTGGTATTCCCCTGCAGCAAATTTCTTGGTATAACTTCCCGGAATTACCACCGATCTTGCAGGAACAAGTCCTTTGCTTTCCACAGGTTCACTTCCCGTTACATCAATAATCTTGGTCGAGGCCGTAAGAACAACGTTAGCGCCCAGTACGGCTTCCTTTTCTACCCGTACGCCTTCTACGACTATACATCTGGAACCTATAAAGGCATTGTCTTCGATGATAACCGGAGCGGCCTGTAAAGGTTCAAGTACGCCACCTATACCTACGCCGCCGCTGAGGTGTACGTTTTTGCCTATTTGCGCACAACTACCCACAGTAGCCCAAGTGTCCACCATAGTACCTGCGTCTACATAAGCCCCGATATTTACATAACTGGGCATCATGATCACACCGCTGGAAACATAAGCCCCGTGGCGGGCAATGGCATGGGGCACTACACGGATTCCCTTGGCAGCGTAGCCCTTTTTCAGTGGTATTTTATCGTGGAATTCCAAAGGACCTGCTTCGATAGTTTCCATTTTCTGAATAGGAAAATAGAGAACAACAGCCTTTTTTACCCATTCGTTTACCTGCCAGCCGTTGTCCGTAGGTTGAGCAACCCGTAACTCTCCTTCATCCAGGAGACGGATCACTTCGCGTATGGTGTTCTGTGTGTGTTCTTCTTTTAGTAAATCCCTGTTGTTCCAGGCGCTTTCTATGATCTCTCGTATCTTTTCCATATGTCCGTTATTTATGTAGTGATTTTAATAAAAACAGGAGTACGGATGGTTTCGTAAACCTGTATCCGCAGGCAAATATAAAGGCTTAAAATTTAATATACCGGGCTATTTTATAGTTATAACAATTTAAATCTTAAATTTGCCAAAAAGTCGGATGGGGAGAATATTGGCCATAGATTACGGAACAAAGCGTACCGGGATAGCGGTTACGGACGAGTTGCAGATTATTGCGTCCGGACTCACAACAGTAGCTACTACCGAACTTATGGATTTTCTGAAGACGTACATTGCGGCGGAAAATGTAGAGCGCATTATTGTAGGGGAACCCAAAAGGCTTAGCAATGAAGCTTCGGAAAGTGAGAAACACATACAGGTATTTCTGAAAACTCTGGAAAAAGAGTTTCCGGTTTTACCGGTGGAAAGGATAGATGAAAGGTTTACCTCTAAAATGGCTTTCCGGACGATGATTGACAGCGGACTGAAAAAAAAGCAACGGCAAAATAAAGGCCTCATTGACGAAATAAGTGCGACGATTATTTTACAATCGTACCTGTATAACGGGTAAAACCGGTATACAATCATTGATTTTACAATATAATTGACAATAATATGATATTACCTATCGTTGCCTATGGCGACCCTGTGTTGAGAAAAGAGACTAAGGATATAGATGAGAAATACCCGGAACTGGGAGAGTTGATAGAAAGTATGTTCGAAACCATGTATAATGCATATGGTGTAGGACTGGCCGCTCCCCAGGTCGGATTGCCCGTTCGGCTTTTTGTTATTGATGCGAGTCCTTTTGCCGAGGATGAAGAACTGAAGGATGAAGAACGGGAACTGCTGAAGGATTTTAAAAAAGTGTTTATCAATGCCAGGATACTGGAAGAAACAGGAGAAGAATGGGCGTTTAATGAGGGTTGCCTGAGTATTCCAAATATCCGGGAGGATGTTGCCAGGGAAGAAAAGATCAAAATCGAATATTTCGATGAGAACTTCGTGAAGCACGTAGATGAATACGATGGGCTTGTGGCAAGGGTTATTCAACATGAGTATGACCATATTGAAGGTGTATTGTTTACCGATAAACTTTCAGCCCTGAAGAAGCGTCTTCTCAAAGGAAAACTGGCGAATATTTCCAAGGGAAAAGTGAAGGTGGATTATAAAATGCGCTTTCCGGATGCAAAAAAAGGACGTTAATTTTCAGGAAAAACAGAGCAATTAAATTTTAACTTTTTCTATATGAGTTTAGACAAGATACTGGCTATTTCCGGCAAACCCGGATTGTATGAATTGAAAACACAGACCAGAAGCGGTTTCGTGGCGGAATCTCTTATTGATGGTAAACGTATAACGGTGGGATTACGGAATAACGTAAGTCTGCTTTCTGAAATTGCCATCTATACCCTTAAAGAAGAAGTGCCCCTCCGGGAAGTGTTTGTTAAAATAAAGGAAAAGGAAGACGGAGGGAAAACCTCCGTAAGCCACAAGGAAGATAAAGTAAAATTAGAAGAATATTTCTTTGAAGTACTTCCCGATTATGACGAAGACAAAGTGTATCCGGGAGATATCAAGAAAATAATCCAGTGGTATAATCTGTTGCACTCCAAAGGGATTACCGATTTTGAAGCGGAAGCTTCCGAAGAGGCTGATAAAGGAGATGAAGATGTACAGAAAGAAGAAAAAAAAGCCACTGACCAATAGTTGCTTTTGAAAAACTATATCGTGAAAACTCCCGCAAGGGAGTTTTCTGTTTTTTGATAGTAATATTTTTAATATTCGCTTTATATCCCTAATATCGCAGTTACAAACATACTTCTTAAAACATAAACACAAAACAAATGAATTCCAGGGAACAGAATCTTAAAGCGTTGGACAGGCTCCTCACCATAATGGATGAACTCCGGGAGCAATGTCCTTGGGACAAAAAACAGACCATGCAGAGTTTGCGCCACCTTACTATCGAGGAAGTATATGAGCTGGGTGACGCCATTCTGGACAACGACACGGAAGAAGTAAAAAAAGAACTGGGAGACGTACTGCTGCATATTGTGTTTTATTCCAGAATAGGAAGCGAAACAAACCACTTCGATATCGGGGATGTTGCCAACGCTATTTGCGAAAAGCTCATAGCCAGGCATCCGCATATCTATGGCGATGTAGAAGTGAATGATGAAGAGGATGTCAAAAGAAACTGGGAAAACCTGAAACTCAAAGAAGGTAAGAAAAGTGTTTTGGAAGGAGTGCCGCAAAGTCTTCCCGCCCTGGTCAAAGCCAACAGAATACAGGACAAGGTAGCGGGAGTAGGTTTTGACTGGGAAGAGCCCTCCCAGGTATGGGAAAAACTACAGGAAGAGCTTGGGGAATTTCAGGAAGAAGTAAAGAAAAGGGATACGGAAAAAATGGAAGCGGAATTCGGGGATGTGCTTTTCAGTATGATCAATTACGCACGTTTTCTCAAAATAGATCCTGAAAACGCCCTGGAAAGAACCAATAAGAAATTTATAAAACGCTTTCAATACCTGGAAGAAAAAGCAGCCACTTCGCAAAAAAGCCTGAAAGATATGTCGCTGGACGAAATGGACGTGCACTGGAATAAATCCAAAGAGTTTTTTAAATAAATCCGGCCTTATATAGAACTCGTTTAAACTTTTTTTGAGGGCTTTGTGCAAAACTTTGTCCTCTTTGTGGTTGATTATCTCCTGAAATCTTTTTTTACAACAAGGGGATCAATGCATCGCCTAAAGGGAACCTGATTTTCCGACAATTTACAGAAAAACAAATTTTGTCATCTACTAAACGCATTAGTACCTTTTTAAGAATATTAATTACCGCTGTTACGAGGTTTTACCGGGGGCAAATTTCTATCTTTGCCCATTCAATGAATAGCAGATGTTAGCACAATATACCAGGGAATTTTCCTATAATCTGAAGTTGTCATTCCCCGTTATGCTGGGAATGCTCGGGCATACTTTTGTAGCTTTTGCCGATAATGTTATGGTAGGACAGTTGGGCACCGCCGAACTCGCCGCGGTGTCTTTGGGGAACAGTTTTGTATTTGTAGCCATGTCCCTCGGAATAGGTTTTTCTACAGCTATTACTCCTCTTGTGGCAGAAGCCGACGGGGAAGGGAATATAGCCCGTGGTAAGGCGTCTCTTAAACACGGACTCATATTGTGTACGAGCCTGGGGCTGGCACTGTTTACCATTCTCCTTTTCGCGAAACCCCTGATGTATATTATGGATCAACCGGCAGAAGTGGTGGAATATGCCATGCCGTACCTGGACCTGGTTGCGTTTTCTCTGGTTCCCCTTATTATGTTTCAGGGACTGAAGCAGTTTTCCGACGGGCTTTCCGAGACCAAATACCCGATGTATGCCACGGTATTGGCCAATGTCCTGAATATTACCCTGAACTATCTACTGATCTTCGGTAATTTCGGATTTCCGAAAATGGGGATCATCGGAGCTGCTATCGGTACTTTAGTGTCACGGATAATTATGGTAATTTTCTTGTGGTACCTGTTCCGGCAAAACAAAAAGTTCCATGCCTATATCACCGGTTTTAAATTCGGGGAATACAGTAAAGCGATGTTTTTAAAGATCATCAACCTCGGTTTTCCCTCGGCATTGCAAATGCTTTTTGAAGTGGGCATATTTACTTCGGCAATCTGGCTTAGCGGAGTACTGGGAAAAAACCCCCAGGCTGCTAATCAGATAGCGTTGAACCTTTCCAGCATGACCTTTATGGTAGCTACCGGACTGAGTGTCGCCGCTATGATACGGGTGGGAAACCAGAAAGGGCTTCGGAATTTTCACGAATTGCGCAGAATTGCCTTTTCCGTATTTCTGCTGACCATTATTCTCGATGTTATATTTGCTCTCTGTTTCTGGATATTTCGGGACTGGCTGCCAACGATGTACCTGGATCAGCACGATATAGCTAACCAGGCGGATACCTTTGAAGTAATGACTACAGCTTCCAAATTGTTAATGGTAGCTGCCGTTTTCCAGATATCCGATGGTGTCCAGGTAGCTGTACTGGGAGCACTTCGGGGATTACAGGATGTAAAAATCCCTACTTTTATTACCTTTGTGGCCTATTGGATAATAGGTTTTCCCATTTCTTACTACCTGGGTCTGCATACGGAATGGCGCAGCACCGGAATATGGGTGGGATTGCTCGCCGGACTTTCCGTTTCGGCAGTATTGCTTTATGCCAGGTTTAATTACCTTACGAAGCAACTCATACGGAATAATGCCTGACAAAAAAAGACCTGCTTCAAAAGACAGGAGATATAAAAAGATCAAGATAACTCAGACTGTAATATATCATGGAACTTCCGAAATTCTTACTGGGGGATAACACCGATTATCCCGATGCGATTTTTATCATCCATACCGATTACCCCCGTTTTATCATTAACCTGGAGAACGATGAAGTAGAGTGGCTGGAAGATTTTGACCAGTCCGACGAAAAGGAACTGGAAACCGAGGCTGGGAACCTTATTCAGCAGGCAAACGAGTTCTATGACCGGGAGGTCAGCCGGTACGAATAATCGTTCCGGTTATTGGTTAAAATAACCCCATTACAAATGCTGGACAAGATCATCGAATACGACCGGGAACTTTTTCTTTTTCTGAATAATCTGGGTACCACAGGCTGGGATGGTTTCTGGTTGTTTATTACAGACAAATACGCATCGATCCCGCTATACCTGGTATTGCTGTTTATGTGTGTACGGAAATTCGGTTGGAAGCCTACCGTATTGGTTCTGATAGCCACAGCCCTGATGATAGCTTTTACCGATCAGCTTGCCAATATATTCAAATACGGATTTGAGCGTTTACGCCCTTGTCACAATCCTTTACTGGCAGATAAAATGCGTGTTGTAAAGTGCGGTGGCAAATTCGGATATTTTTCGGCACATGCCGCCAGTACTTTTGCCGTGGCTACTTTGTTTTCCCTGCTGCTTCAAAAACATTACCGTTCATTAACGGCAATATTGCTGGTTTGGGCATTGGTGGTGTCCTACAGCAGGATATACCTGGGAGTTCATTTTCCCCTGGATATAGCTACGGGTATCGTTTTCGGTTTGCTGGCAGGTTGTTTGTTCTTCCTCTTACTTCGCTTCGCATCGCGAAAGGTTTTAAAGGAGGATTACTTCGGCTAACTCCCGGCTGTTACTGCTTCCGGAACCGGTTATTCGTTTTCTTTACGATCAGCCTGAAAAATATGACGGTTAAAAGGATTGAGAAAGATCAGGAAGAATATGATCCCGAAAGCCAGTTCGTAAACCTCCCATTTTCGATCCGCCGGAATAAGGCTTACGAATATGGTACAGACAATAAAAGCTATCGTGTGCCGCCATTCCACTATCGGTACCGCAAAGGTGTCTGCCAGGTTTTTTATCCATTGTACTTTTCTGTACAGTACGGGAACAATTACCAGGTACAAGACCATGATGATCATTAATATCTGGCTGAATATCAGCTTGTTTACTTTGGTGTCGCCTACGACCAGGTTGTGGAGGTTAGTCTCACCCTGGGCATTGTTTTCCAGGAAGAATTCCCCGGATTCCACGCCGAAGATTCTTTGTCCCCAGGATATTTCTTCACCGGCAGCAAAAAAGAAAAGAATAACGAAGATTATAGTGCCTGTCCTCCAAAGCGGCTTTTTGAATTTCCACAGTTTGAAAAGGTGATACACACAGAGTATGCTTATGGCAAGGAGCATGAGAGCGGTTTCGTTTTCTACAAGTCCGTCTTCCTGTGCATAGTGCTCGTTAAAAAGGGCAGCATCGGTAAAACCGAAATAAAGGCTGTTCACAAAGGTGATGATGAGGAACATGTATCCGAAAACTTCTATTCTGCTTAAATTTTTCATTGGATTTAGCTTTTTACTTCCGGGATGCCGGATGGAGGTCCGGGTATTCCGAAAACTTTGGTGAGTTGCCCGGAAGGGCAGGGTCACGTTTGTTTTTGTTACTTTTTGGTTGCGATATAATATTGGCTTACCAGCCTTTGTTTATAGTCTTTTTCTTTTTTCCCCGCAGTGTAGTTGATGTCGTAGACATCTTCCAGGCGGAGATCGAAATCGGGTGTAAAGATACGTTTAAATTCTGTTTCATTCGCAGGAGGAACTAAAACGCCGAAGCTGGTTTCCGAAGGGATCTTTATCGGGGAATGCACATCTATCCTGGGAGCTACGGTTCCGTATTCCCATATGGTTTCGGGGGCTACTTCACCGAAGGAGTAGACGGGAAGTCCTTCTTTTTGTGCTTTTTCCGCCAGGTGATTTATATTGTTGAAGGCTGTATTGTCATTGCTGAAAGTATTTTCCAACGGTAACCCGAAAAGAATAATCCCCAGTATAAACGCAACAGTGAGTAAAAATACGTTTCGGATATTTTTTTGGAACAGGTTCCGGAACATAAGGATGCCCGTACCGCACAAGAACACCGAGGCCAGCAAAAAGGATATTCGGAGTCCCTGTAATTCTTTGCCGAAAAAAATATACCCGGCTACAGGGAAAACGACTCCTATCAGGGCTATTAATCCGAAGTTGAAGTATACCGGAATAGTTTCTTTCTTATTTTTTATAATTGCAAATTCGCGAACCAGGTATTCTATATAGAATGCCGTGTTCATGGCCAATGGCAATAGTACCGGCAGCAGGTAACGCGATTTTTTCTCGGGAATGATGGAAAGCAATATTACGGAACCCATAGTCCATAAAAAAGAAAATAAATACGCTTTCTTATCACTCACCCTTTTTTTAAGGTAGGGGTACAGTAGCCCGGCAAATGCGGGGATGGTCCATACGCCGCTCTGGGTAAAGAAACTCCAGTAATAATAGAAAGGTCTTATGTTATAACTGCTCCAGTTTGCCGCCTCTTCCGAAGCTATGGCGACAAAAGCTTCCGGGTCGGCCAGTCGTACGTATACAAACCACCAAAGCCCCGAAAGTGCCATAATTACAATAAAGAACAGGAAAGGCAATATCTTTTTTCGGAAACCGGTGAACTTGAAAACCACACCGTAAGCTATGATAAAAGGCAGAAATAGCGTATACAGGGAAACCGGGCCTTTACTCAGAAAAGAAACGCCGGCAAAGATACCTGCAAGTAATGCGTTTCTCCACAAATGTTCTCCCCGGAACAAGAGGTAAAGGAAATATAGGGAAGTCATCATAAAAGCGTGGGTAAATATATCCCATTGCCCGTTACGACCGGAAAAGATCACGTAAAACGATGTTGCCAGGATAAGCCCGGTATAGAGACTAAGCTGATTGTTTCGATGTATTTTCAGGCTGAACCTGTACATCATATATACCGTAAGTGTTGCTGCAAGTGCCGCGGGAAGCCGGAGTGCAAAAAGACTTTTCATACCGAAAGCAGCAGCCGAAAATGCAGTCAACCAGGTAGGCAAAGGCGGTTTTTCGTAGCGTGGCAGCCCGTTGAGAGTGGTCAGTAACCAGTTGTTGTCCGAAAGCATTTCCCTGGCAGTGATAAAATTCCGTGCTTCCATAATATTTACGTAAAGCTCGTCCAGGTTATAGAAAAAGATAATGAGGCATACCAGCAAAAGTGTTATTGCCGGGTATCTTTCCAGTGTCTTAACCATGTTGTTTTTTTAATATCATCAGGTTTCTTATATAAATAACGCTGCCGAACAGATGGCCTGTCATCAGTACCGGGTCTTTTCTCAAAACCGCGTAGGCCAGAATGAGTACTGCCCCGGTAAGGCTGAGAATCCAGAACCCTGCAGGCAGAACAGATTCTTTTTTTCTTTCCGAATATATCCATTGATAAATAAAGCGAAAAGTAAAGATGATCTGCGCTGCACTTCCCATCATTAACAACCACAAAGGGATATTTTCATTCTGAAACAGGTTTTGGATATCCAGTTTGTTATTGTTGTAATAATAAAGCACTATTATAAACGGAAAGAGCCATAAAAAAGTACGGAAAACCTTTGGAAATTTAGCCCAGTCTCCCTGCATCTGCATATTCCGGATGTATATAAAATACGTAAGTGCCTGTCCCAGCATAATAGCAAAATCATGGCGGAGATAACCGTAGATGAACAGAAGGAACGACGCCAGCAGGCTGAGTTGCCAGAACAGGCGCGGGGTAAGCACGGTTTTATTTTTTTCGGAAAGGATCCATTGCAGCAGTAACCTGCTGGAAAACAATATTTGTGCAAGAAATCCGATGGCGTAGACGATCCAGTTTTGCATTTATCCTTTCCTGGCTATAGTGTAGTTGATATACTTCCTCTTCATCCAAAGGTATGCAAAACAGTCCATCAGGGGGCCGAGAAGCCTGTTCCACAATCCGAACTTGGCCTCTCCGGCTGTTCTCGGAAAATGGCGTACGGGAATCTGGATGATCTTTCCGTTTTGCAATAGTATCATGGCCGGAAGAAAACGGTGAAGTCCTTTAAACATAGGGATTCGCTTAGCATATTCCGTTTTAATGACCTTCAGCGGGCATCCGGTATCGTCCATGCCGTCATGGGTAAAAGTCCTTCTTATTTTATTGGCAATCAGTGAAGACATGTTTTTTACAAAAGAATCTTTACGATTGGCCCTTACACCTGTCACCAGGTCGTACTCCCCGATGTGTTCCAGGAGCAGGTCAAAATCTTCCGGAGATGTTTGCAGGTCAGAGTCCATATAGCCCAGAAGCGGAGTGTCTGTATAATCGAAACCCGCTTTAATGGCAGCGCTTAATCCCCTGTTTTCTGCGAATTGCAGAAAGTGAAAAGCTTCATTTCTTTGACAGATTACTTCAATAAGTTCCTGGCTACGGTCCCCGGAACCGTCGTTTATCAGAAGTACTTTTGTTATTGTTTTTGTACTGGAAAGATACCCGCTGAGCTCTTTTTCTAAACGTTCGAGATTGTCTTCTTCGTTATATATAGGAACAATAATGGTAAATTGGTAGTTCATTCTCCGTTTAATAATCGCAGAAACCCGGTCCGGGTTTATTCTGGTCGCTTCTAACACGCAAAGATGTAAAAAAAATATGTGATTTCCTCCGGAAATATCAGGATAGGGTGTGGAAACAGAGTTAATTTTCTGTGAAATAGCTTTTTACCTGTTCCATAAGTCCAGCAGTTTTCGGGCGGCAGCAAATGGGGTGGTCTCGTTTTTTTCCAATGCCAGGAGTTCTTTGTCCAATTGTTTTTTTATGTTTTCGTCCTGGTAAAAGAGCATTTTAAGCCTGTCCTCAATGGTTTGTACCAGCCAGTATTTGTTCTGTTCCATCCGTTTGTGCCGGAAGTAACCGCTTTCCCGGGTATCGGATATATAGTTTTCTATGAGCTCCCGTATTTCGGTAATCCCCAGGTTTTCGAGGGCGGAGGCGGTGAGAACTTTCGGGGTCCAGCCGTTTTCTTTTGGTGGGTAGAGGTGAAGGGCTCTTGCAAATTCGGCTTTGGCTTTATCTGCGGCTTTTTTATTGTCTCCGTCGGCTTTATTGATCACAATGGCATCTGCCATTTCCATAATCCCCCGTTTAATACCCTGTAACTCATCGCCTGCACCAGCCAGTTTCAGCAACAGGAAAAAATCCACCATACTATGCACGGCAGTTTCTCCCTGGCCTACTCCCACGGTTTCCACGATAATGGTATCAAAACCACAGGCTTCACACAGCAGTATGGTTTCCCGGGTTTTTCTCGCCACTCCCCCGGGAGAATTACCGGAAGGAGAGGGGCGTATAAAAGCATTTACATCCTTCACCAGTTCTTCCATACGTGTTTTATCGCCCAGAATACTGCCCCGGCTTATGGTACTGCTGGGATCCACAGCCAGTACGGCAACCTTTTTCCCGATAGATGTGAGGTGTTTTCCGAAAGTTTCTATAAATGTACTTTTCCCGGCTCCGGGAACCCCGGTAATACCTATCCGGACGGAACGGTTGGCATGAGGAAGGCATTGTTCGATAACGGACTGTGCGTTTTCGGCATGTTCCGGATTTGTGCTTTCTACCAAGGTAATGGCCTGGCTGAGAGCAACCACATCTCCGGAAATGATGTTTTCGGCCAGTTTTTCTGGAGATGTCTGTACTTTTTTAAATCTTTGAAGATTGGGCGCAACCGATTTTCCGGGGAGATTGTCCCCGGAGGTATCTTGTTTTCCGGTTGTTGTTTTTTGTTTTTCGCTCAAAAGTCGAGGAGTTTCTATTCCGTAAAAATACAATTTCTTTTAGTGCATTCCCGGTGTATGTTCAGGGCAAACGCATCATAATTGCGTAATTCTATGTTTAAGGTTTGTTGCCGGTTACCGGTTTGCCAGTTTTCCGGTGGTTGATTATTTCGGAGTTGGTTAGTTAGGGAGTTGAAACGGGAACACTTTCCCTACAAAACTCCATCCCGATATATATCGGGACTCCCCAACTCCAAGACTCCCAAACTAAGCACCCAATATCTTCTATCTTTATCAGGTTCCTGAGCGCAGTCGAAGAGCAATCTTCATCAATAACAACCAAACACTATAAAGCACCAACACCCTTCATCTCTTTGTCACTTTGTCTCCCGGTGTCTCATCCCTTTCATCTGTCTTCCCTTATATAATGCGTTTGCCCTAAGGGTATGCTCCCTGTTTCCCTTTCCGTATTTTGAGAACAGGGAAGAAAAGATGCTATCTCACGCCGAACCGAAGCACTGTTTCGTTCCTGTATGTCTCTCCCGGCTCCAGGACTGCCGAAGGAAAATTTGGCTGGTTAGGTGCATCCGGAAAAGTCTGGGCTTCGAAGCAGATGGAAGAAAAATTTCCGTACTCGGTCCCGTTTACAAAATTCTTTTTTCCGAGATCGTCAGGAGTAAAGACAACGGTAGCCCTTTGGTCAGTACTTACGTTCATCTCAATCCCCGTTTCAGGAGAATACAGGGTTGCGGCGGGTTCTTGTCCCTTCAGTACAAAAACATCGTCTATGCCTGAAAATCCTGGTTTGGAACCGATGACTTCGGGAGACAGAAAATTGTATGCGGTGCCTTTTACGGGTAAAAAATCTCCCGTAGGCAGAAGTTTATCATCCAGCTCAACAAAAACCTCGCTGTTTAATTTCAGCTCGTGGTTGAGAATGGAATTTCTCCCTTCGAGGTTAAAATAAGCATGATTCGTAAGGTTGATAACAGTGGTCTTATCTGTAGTAGCCACGTAAGTTATCTTCAGGGAATTACCCGCTAATTGATAGGTAACACTTACCTTTAACGTTCCCGGGTAACCTTCTTCGAGATCCGGACTGGTAACCGTATAGGTTACAAACGGATTTTTCCCTTCCGTTTCTGTCTTTTCCAGTTCCCAGTTTTTCTTGTCCAGTCCGTTTCTGCCACCGTGAAGGTGTACGCCGTTTTCCTGGTGCAGTTCATAATCTGTGCCGTTCAGGGAAAAACCTCCATTGCTTATCCTTCCGGCATAACGGCCTATGGAGGCCCCTATGTAAAAAGGATTGTCTTTGTAATCTTCTTCCGTTTCAAAGCCGAGAACAACGTTAACGTCGTTTCCGTTTTTGTCTTTGACGATGAGTTGCTGTATCGTTGCACCGTAATTAAAGGTAGTAAGGGTGATATGGGAATTTTGTATGGTATGTTTCAACTGAAATGTTTTTTAAGGGTCCGGATTTCCCGGAGGAAATCATCAATGGTTTTTATGGAAGGCTAAAATACAAAAACCCCGCATTTGCAGGGTTTTTGTGTTGTAAATAAAACGAATGTATACCAGGGATTGATAAAAATTACTTCAGGGTTTCCGGAAATATCCCGAGGGACTGGATCAGTGAAACACGTTCGCTGAGTTCCTGACCGAATAGCTGAACACTCAGGCGTTCCGCTTCCAGTACCTGTCGTTCTGCATCTACTACATCTATGTAATTTACGAGTCCTTTGCGATAACGTTCACCGGTAAGGCTGGCGGCATCCCTGGCAGCAGTTACAAATTGCTGTTGCGCCAGGAGTTGCTGGTGGACCCATTGCAGCCGGGCGTAGGCATTTTCTACCTGCCGATGGGATTCCAGGGTTAACTTGTTGTAGTTTTCCCGGGCCTCCTGTAACTCACTTCGTCTCAGTTTTATCTCGGAACGTTTTCTTCCTCCTTCAAAAATAGGGAGAGAGGCAGATACTCCTGCAATCCAGCTCCTGCCGTTATCTTCTATGAGATTACCGGCCTCGCCGGAGAGGTAACCGTATGAACCGTTCAGGTAAAATGATGGCAGCAGTTCTTTCCACTGTCTGCTTACCCTTTTGTCCGAAGATTCCAGTAAAAGCCGGGCCGCTTTCAGATCCGGTCTGGAAAGGGCAAGGGAGTCTTTATCCACGAATGCTACCGAAGGCGGGAGGTACCGGACCTTACTATGCGGAACCCGGAAGGTACTTGCGTCTTCACCGGTAAGTGTGGACAGGATCAATTCTATTTCCGCCCGGAGTTGCCTGTTGTTTTTTAGCTGTACCTGTACGGATGAAAGTTCTGTTTTTGCCCGGAGTACATCGATCTGGCTTACCAATCCGGCTTCGTAGCGGGTAGAGGTTATTTCCAAATTGTCTTTACGGGTTGTTTCCGTATGTTCCAGAAGATCACTTTCCGCATCGAGTTGTAACAGCAGGAAGTAACTCCTGGATACTTCCGCAATAACGGCAAGCAGGGTACTTTTTCTTTCCTCTTCACTGGCCCTGGAGGTAAGTGTACTGGCTTCAACGTTGTTGATATTCTTGCCGAAAACATCTACTTCATAAGACAAGGTAACCGGTAGTTCGTAAGTGTTGAGGGTGGCCCTGTCCAATTGTCCGCCGAACGGATTCGGGCGGTTGGGTGAAAACTCCTGTCTAACGAAAGACGGTTCGAAACGGATAGTGGGAAACATTCCGGCCAATGCTATTTTTTTATTGGCCCTGGCCTGCTCTACCCTTGCCCCGGCAATCCTGAGGTCTATATTGTTAGCCAGCGCTTTTTGGACCAGGCTGTCCAGTTCTCCGTATCCGAATGCTTTCCACCACGGGGCTGCATCCGTTATAGGATCTGCATTTTTTGTGATGGTGTCATTTCCTATATATAAAACTACATTTTCCTGTGGCGGTTCCTGCCACTTCCAGCCGCTAAGACTGTCTTGTGCCTGTAGGGGAAGGAAGAACCAAACGGTGAGGATGATGTGGGCAAATTTCAAAAAATGGATCGTCTTCATATTATGCTTTTACGTCGATAGTTTTAGTTTTTTTAATTCCTATTTTTCTACATAAAACGTAGAATACCGGGGTAAAGAGAAGTCCGAAAAAAGTAACTCCCAGCATACCGCTGAATACGGCTGTACCCAGTGACCTTCTCATTTCAGAACCTGCACCGGAAGCCAGTACCAATGGCACTACACCGAGTATAAAGGCGAATGCGGTCATCAGTATGGGGCGAAGACGGAGTTTTGCCGCTTCCCTTGCAGCTTCTTCGAGGGCATAACCGCGATCTTCCAGTTGCTTGGCAAATTCTACGATGAGAATGGCATTTTTACTGGCCAGCCCCACCAGGACCACCAGTCCTATCTGGGTAAGGATATTATTGTCCATACCTGCAATACCCACACCAAGCATGGCTGATAGCAGACACATAGGAACGATAAGGATAACAGCAAGCGGAAGTACCCAGCTTTCATACTGTGCGGCAAGCAGGAGGAAAACGAAAAGCACGGCCAGGGCGAAAGCGATACCTGCGGTATTACCGGACTGTTTCTGCTGATAGGCTATTTCCGTCCATTCGTAATCGACACCTTCCGGGAGTATTTCATCGGCGAGTTTTTCCAGTGCATCAATAGCTTCTCCGGAGCTGTACCCCGGCGTAGCATTACCTGTCAGGGCCAGGGCAGGGTAGAGGTTATATCGGGGCACCCTTGCCGGTCCCGAAAGGTCTTCCAGCTCACCGATGGCTCCGAGTGGTATCATCTTGTTTTCTTTATTGCGAACCCGGATACGGGTTAGGTCTTCCGGGCCATAACGGTAATCCCCGTCTGCCTGGGCGGTTACCCGGAATGTTTTTCCCAGAAGGTTAAAATCATTCACAAAGGCGGAGCCCAGATAAACTTCTATGGCACTGGATATTTCTTCGATAGGAATCCCCAGTTTTTGTGCGCGTTCTTTGTCAATGTCAAAAAACAATTGTGGAGAACTTGTATTAAAGAAAGTAAAGACATCGGTAAGGGCGGGGTCCTGATTGGCTGCTGCCATTAATGCATATCCGGCCTGAAGCAGTTGTTCATTGCCCAGTCCGCCCCTGTCCTGGAGCATGAGTTTGAATCCCCCGGCATTTCCGATACCGCTTACGGGAGGGGGAGGGATGACGACGATGAACGCATCTTCAAAAGCTCCCAGGGCCTGATTGAGTTTAGCCTGAATATCTTCATATACAATTCCCTTGGATTTCCTGGTATCAAAATCTTCCAGGACGGGGAATATGGCTCCGGCATTGGAAGCATTGGTAAAGCTTGCAGCATCAAAGCCCGTAAATGCAACGGCATCTTTTATCCCGTCGATTTTCATAATACTGTCTATGGCTTTTTTCACGACATTGTCCGTTCTTTCCAGGGAGGACCCGGGAGGTAACTGGATCACTGCTATAAAGTAACCTTGGTCCTGGGCCGGGATAAACCCGGAAGGAACCCGGTAAAAGGCAAAGACAGTGAACAGGATAAGCACTGCATAGATAACCAAAGCCCATGCCCGAATGCCGATAAACTTCCGTACTATTTTTCCGTAGCGGTCAGATACCCAGTCCATCATACGGTTAAACTGTGCGAAAAATGCGGATATAATGCCCATTTTAGCCGTAGTTGCATGCTGCTCTTCCGCAGATTTGTGTTTTTTCATGACCAGGGCTGCTATGGCAGGGCTGAGGCTCAGGGATACGAATACGGAGATCATCGTAGCTACCGCAACGGTTACCCCGAACTGACTGTAAAACTGCCCGCTGATACCTTCGAGGAATATAGTAGGCAGAAAAACCGCTACAAGAACCAGTCCCATAGATATCAATGCGCCACCAACTTCATCCATGGTCCTTTTGGCTGCTTTTTTAACACCGAGACCTTCTTGCAGGTTACGTTCCATGTTTTCCACTACAACGATAGCATCATCTACCACAATACCAATGGCCAGGACCAGCCCGAACAGGGTAAGGTAGTTGAGGGAATATCCGAGTGCCTGCATTACCGCAAACGTACCTATGAGCGATACGGGAATAGCCAGAATAGGAATAATGGCAGCCCTCCAGGTTTGCAGGAAAAGTATAATAACCAGTACTACGAGAAATATGGCTTCATAAATAGTGTGCTCTACCTCGTTTATGGATTGTTGTATGAATTCCGTCGGATTATAAGCGATACGATACTCGATTCCCTGCGGAAAATTCTTAGCAGCATCTGCCATAGTTGCTTTTATGGCTTCTGCGGTTTCCAGTGCATTGGTTCCGGGCCTTTGCGATATGGGCAGGGCCACGGCAGGATATTGGCTGAGGTATCCTTTGGTGCTGTATGTGGCAGCACCCAGTTCTACCCTTCCTATATCCTTGATACGTACCAGTTCACCACGATCCCCGTTCCTTACGATGATATTCTCAAATTCTTCGATGGAATTGAGCCTGCCCTGGGTCTGAATATTTACTTCGAAGGCATTCTGATAGGTCAGTGGCTGTTGATTCAGTGTACCTCCGGCGATCTGGATGTTTTGTGATCTTAAGGCGGTCAGTATTTCGTTAGGTGTCATATCCAGTGTGGCAATACGGTCCGGATTGAGCCATATCCGCATGGAGTACTGATCCCCGCCGAACATCTGTACCGATCCCACCCCATCAATACGCGAGAGACGGTCGGTGATCTGGAAATTGGCAAAATTAGCCAGATAGGTCTGGTCGTATGTATTGTCCGGAGATATGAGGTGGACAACCATCATGAGGTCGGGAGAACTTTTTTCGGTGGTTACCCCGAGCCTCCGTACTTCCTCCGGGAGACGGGGCTCCGCAGTGGCAACCCGGTTCTGTACGAGTACCTGGGCGTTGTCCACATCTATTCCCTGTTTAAAGGAAACGGTAATCTCGAGAGCACCGTCGTTGGAAGCCTGTGACGACATGTATATCATTCCTTCCACCCCGTTGATCTCCTGCTCCAGGGGAGTGGCGACGGTTTTGGAAATGGTTTCCGCACTTGCTCCGGGGTATACTGCCCGGACCACAACGGTAGGGGGAGCAACATCCGGATATTGCGATATCGGAAGAGAAAAATAGGCCAGACCTCCAACGATCATAAGCAGGATAGAGATCACGATCGAAAGAATCGGCCTTTTGATAAAAGTATGACTGATTTTCATTGGTTTACTACTTTTTTATTGTAGAAAGTTTGCCCGGTAAAATCATAGAGGACATCTTTTCATTTTAGTGATAAATAAGTTTGGAAACAGAATATAAAATCCTTCTCCCGGTAATTGAGCACACCGGGAGGAAAGGAAAACAGTTATTATGTCAGGAATGGATTAACGCAGGGCTACGGAGACACTGTCGCGCGTGGTTACCGCGAAAGATTCTTCTTTCGGGGCCACCTTCATGCCGGGCCGTACTTTGAGTAAATTTCCTGTTATGATTCGGTCTTCTTCCGTTAGTCCGCCTACGACGATCCTGTACTTTTCACCATACAGTTTGCCTATTCTTACCGGTTTTACCTGTACGGTACTGTCCGCATCGATCGTATAGACTATTTTTTGGGACTGATTGCTGCTTATTGCTATCTCCGGAATAAGTATTGCATCGGTCTTTGTTTTTTCGAGTAATCGCAAACGGCCAAACATACCGGCTTCGAGCTGCATATCCGGATTTTCAAATACGGCCCTGCCGCGAATAGTTCCCGTACTCCTCTGGATTTCATTATCGACAAAGTCCATATATCCTTCGCGGGTATAATTTTCATCGGCTGACAATTTCACAACTACGGGCTTTTTTATGGCTGAATTGTTTCCATTCGAATCCGGGGAAGCGTGAAACTTCAGGAAGTCATTTTCGTTCCCTTCGAAATAGAAGTGGATCGGGTTTACGGCAAGGATAGTAGTCAGAAGTGTGGCATTGGCAGCTCCGCCTGTTATATAATTTCCGGAGTTGACGAAATCTTCACTTATTTTCCCGCTTATCGGTGCTTTGACTTCCGTATAGCTGAGATCGAGACGTGCCTGGGCCATTCGGGCATCGGCGGCCATAAGGCGTGCTTCGGCAGATTTGGCAATTTGCTTGCGCTGTTCTACTTCTTCGGCTGAAACTGCCCTGGAATCCTGTACGGAAGCGATACGATCATAATCGCTTTGTGTACGGCGGAGATCGGCCTCGGCCTGTAGCTTTTCGGCTTCGGCCTGTTTGAGTGCTACGTAATAAGGACGTTGGTCAATAATAAAAAGTGTTTGTCCTTTTTTTACGATATCGCCGTCCCTGAAGTTAACGGACTCGATATATCCGTTTACTCTGGAACGTATTTCCACGCGTTCGGAAGCTTCGAAACGGCCTATGTATTCGCTCCAGTCCGTAATTTTATGTACGGAAGGATGAACGTAGGACGCGGGGAGAGCTTGAGGGCCCTGTTCCGCAGCCTTACCCTCACTGCAGGAAATAAAAGTAAAAGTGACCAGCAGGAACGCGAATAGGATAAGTGCGGTGCTTTGGTATTTGTAGTTTTTCATAGCGTTTACTTTTTTTGGGAAAACAAAGTGTTAACCATGCCTTCCGTTCGGACTTAATTTGAGTGTTAAAATAAATTTAGCTGATGGATGATCCGTTTAATCCCATTAAATAGATTTAATTCCCCGATGCTCTGCATCGAAATGGGCTAAGGTTTGTTCATTTGAATACCTCGCGTCCCGATCCCGATAGTTATCGGGATTATCGGGATTGCCCCGAGGTAGTTGATGAAATACGATGTTCCGGTGGAGAAATAGAATGTTTCATAAGTTTTAGGGTTAAATGTTGATATTGTTAAAATTGACCGGTCGTCTATGATAAATTCAAAAAAAATATCACTTTAATATGAGAGTCTTTAAAAAGAACAGGAAGTTGTCCAAAGGTCCGGCACTTTGGTTTTCTTTCATGGATATAAGCATGCCTTTATAGGCATCTTCGATAAATGCTACGATGTTATCCGGGTTTACAGTATGGTCTATTTCTTCATCCATTTGTGCTGCAATGACCACGTCCACTATTTGCCGTCTTATTTTTTCTTCATGGTTAACAATGGTTACACGTATTTTTTCACTGTGTTCGGACATTTCACTACCTATGTTTGCCCCCATGCAGCCCCAGGTACAATGGAGCTGGTCTTTCATAATATTCACCCGCTTTTCGTAGTAATTGTACAGTCGTTGTGAAGGAGGTACGGACTGATCTTCCAGTACTTCCGAAGTGCTCGCTCTCTTCAGGGCAAAATACCTGTCCAGTGCCTTGACGGTAAAATCTTCTTTGGAGTCAAAATAAAAATAGAAAGAACCTTTGGGGACATCGGCTACTTTTACAATGTCATTGACACTGGTACCGTTGTAGCCTTTACACCAAAGCAATTCCAATCCTTTGTCCAGGAGGAAATCGGTTTTTTCTTTATACTTTACTGTCTTTGACACGGTTTATCTAATTTCAGATGCAAAAATATGACCGGTCGTCTATAAAAACCAAATGTCAAATGTTAAAATTTTAATAAGAAAAAAAGGAATAATTTTTTTTAACGCCCCGAAGTGAAGTTAATTTGTTGTTATTGTGTGTTTTATTGGTTTTTCCGGCGTTTTTTTGCGTACCTTTTTTCGGGATAAAAGTATAAAATTATCAAAAACCTGCAACATGTGGTATTCCGCATCGTCTATAAAGATGTAGGTTATGGCGATTTAAAAAACGTATTAAGAGCATGTTTAAAAAGAATTCAATTGGCTAAAAAATGCCCTTTTTGCCCCATATTTTGTCTTTTTCTCGCCCCATAGCTACGGCTATGCTCCCGATAATCATCGGGATCAAAAAAGCCTTCATATGGAACAAAAATCATCATTTTTCGCTACAATCAATCCTTTTTAAACATGCTCTAAAGAATAAAAAACAGAACAAACCGGCCGGAATGTTTCAGACAGACCTTATTGAAAAGTGTAGAAATAACGACCGCAAGGCACAATTAAAACTGTATCGACAGTATTGTGACGCCATGTTCTGTGTGGCCAAACGTTACCTGGCAAACCGGGAAGATGCGGAAGATGCCGTACAGGAGTCTTTTATAAAGGTTTTTAAAAAACTACATCAATACAGGGAAGAAGTAGCTTTCGGGGCCTGGCTGAAACGCATTGTTATTAACCATTGTCTGGACAGGATAAAGACAGAAAGAGAAAAATTGTTGTCTTTGGACGAGGGATATATCGATATCGCGGAGGAGGAGAACGGGGATTGGCTGGTTAAAGACAACGTAACGTCCAAAATGGTTATATATGCCATAGAACGCCTGCCGGAGAGTTGCAGATATGTGGTAATGCTTTTTTTGCTGGAAGGATACGACCATGAGGAAATAGCCCAGATACTGGGGATTACGGAAGTGAATTCCAGGACGTTGCTTTTTCGCGGCAAAAAAAGGTTACGGGAGATATTGGGAGCGTATAAACCGGCTTGAGATAATAGATAATGGATTGACGGGATACTAAAAAGAACAGTCGAATGAAGGATATCAGGGAATTACTGGAAAAAGGATACCGGGAGACGGACGGGATACCGGAAGGGCATGAAGAACGTTTTCTGGCCAGGCTGAATAGTGAATTGCCGGAAAAGAAAGTGAGAAGACTGAATTTGTCCGGCGGACAGGTATGGAAAATTGCTGCTTCTTTTTTGATTGTCGGTGGAGTCGCCGCTATTCTTTTCTATGGGATGCAACAAGAGAAGGGTGGGATAGAGGACTCTCCTGTAGTTACAGGTACCGGTAACCCGGTAAATGATGTTAATCGTATTTCTTTGGGAGACCTTTCTCCCGACCTGAAAAAAGTGGAGGAATATTATGTAACTGCGATAAACTGGGAAATATCCCAGGTAGAGATCGATGAGGAGAACAGACAACTTTTTGATGAATACATGGCCAGGCTTGGCGAACTTAATGGAGAATATCAGGCATTAAGCCGGGAACTGAACGATATAGGGCCCAACGAGCAGACGGTCGTTGCCTTGATAGATAACTTGAAAATGCGGTTGCAGTTGTTGTACCGCCTGAAAGAAAAATTACAGGAATTAAAGAACAGAAATAATGAAGAAATATCCGGTTTACAGATTTAGTATGCTGCTTATGGGGCTTTTTGCCCTGCAGGTACAGGCACAGAAAGAGACCAAAACATTCCGTGAAAGTTTTTCGGTGAATAAGGACGTCATGGTCGAAATAAATACCAGCCATTCCGATGTACAGTTTGAAACGTGGAACAAAAATACCGTTGAGGTTGTGGCTACCGTAGAGGTAGAGGGACTGAGCAAGGAAGAAGCTAAAAAGTACTTTGAAAGCTGGGATTTCCGGACTACGGGAGATAAAAATAAAATACAGATTTCCACTCATCCCGGAAATGTGTTTGCGCTGTCCGGATTTCCGGCGATTCCCGAAATCCCGGAACCTATTGAAGTGCCTATCCCTCCCGTACCTCCTATGCCACCCAAAATGCCGGATATGTCCGGTTTGACCTTCGATTATGAGGCATACAAGGAGGATGGGGATGCTTATATGGAGGAGTGGAAAAAGAAAATGAAAACTATTTTTGATGAAGATTTCAAGGAGAACATGAAGGAGTGGAAGAAAGAAATGGAAGAACGTTCTGAGGAAATGAAAGTCCATGCCGAAAAAATAAAGGCAAAAGTAAAGGAATCCCAAAAGAATATGAAAGTATTTTATTTTTCGAAAGACGGAAACCAGCAAGAAATTAAGATACAAAACGGGCAATCCGGCAAAAAGCACATAAAGATCCGGAAAAGTATACTTATCCGCATACCGAAGGACACGAAACTAAAAATGAATGTACGTCACGGAGAGGTTAAACTGGCCGAAAACTCAGAGAATATCCGGGCAACCCTGTCTCATGCCAGTTTGCTTGCCCACCGGGTTAAGGGCAAAGAGACTTCTATAGAAACTTCATATGCTCCCGTTCTGGTCCACAACTGGAACGGGGGAAAACTCAAAGTGAATTATGTTAAGGAAGTAGACCTGGAAAATGTTACCAGCATGGAGCTGATTTCCAATGCGTCCGACGTAACGGTAAACAACCTGTTGCACACAGGGCGCATACAGGGAACTTTCGGTAAGTTGCAGATAAATAATATAGGAAATGATTTCCGGGAACTGGATGTTACGCTGGATAACACCAATGCCGTAATCGCATTGCCCCGGTCGGGTTTCCGTATTTCGGTGAACAGTGAAAACTCCGATATAAAACTCCCCGAAAACCTGAAGGTTTCTACTTCCGGAACTATGGGGAACACAGTAATAAAGGGAAGTGCCAAAGAAGGCGACTCCGGGGGGCAGGTCACTGTTCAGGCCAAATACAGTGACGTCAGGTTCCATTAACAGCCGGATTTACACCCCATCCGGATATTATTATTCCGGGGAAAAAATGTCCAGCATTTTGGTATACTCATATCCTATCTGAAACATCTTCTCCGCCTTAGAGGCATCCAGTATAGGATAATTATACAGTTCCGGCGGTTCTATATAGATATCGCATTCTTCTTTTTTCCGGAAAGACGTAGATTCCACACTCAGGTGAAATGTCCTTGTAGCTATATCGATCAGGTTATTCAGTTTGTCTGCTTTATGCGAAGGGGTGATGTTTATGGCAATGATAGTATCGCATTTATCCTTCAGGGGAGCTATGGGAATATTATCAAAAATACCGCCGTCCACATATTTCTTACCATTTATTATAACCGGGGAAAACAATACGGGAATAGAGGAAGAGGCCTGTACTATTTTTCCCAGATCACCTTTATTGAAATACTCGATAACACCATCGTTGAGATTGGATGCCGCCGCATAGAAAGGTATGGGCAGATCTTCTATATTTTTGGCGGGAATGTAACGTGCTATGGTGTGCTGGAGTTTATCGAAATTCAACAGGCCGTCCCTGGGAAGCTGTATACTGGTAAAATTGCCCAGCCTGTTTTCTTTCATGATCTCAAAAACTTCTTCGGGAGTAAAACCGCCTGCTATGAAAGCCCCGACTATAGCCCCGGCACTTACCCCCGAAAGGATATCGGGCTTAATACCCGATTCTTCCAAAGCTTTGAGAACACCCAGGTGTGCGAATCCCCGGGCGCCGCCCCCGCCAAGGGCCACGCCACAGCGGTAAGGGGCGGATCTTTTCCTGGAGAACAATGACTTTAGCATAAACTTTATGGTTTTACATTAGTATTTGGCCGGAACGTCCTTTCCGGGTAAGGAATTCCGTATGAATTCCCGGATATGATCGTTGGCGGTTTTCAGGTCTTCTTTACGCAGGTACATCATGTGTCCGCTGTGATAGGCCTCAAAACGCATGCGGTCGGCAAACTTTCCGGCGGGGTCCATTTGCCACATGGTGTATTTGGCATTGAAATAAGTACATGCTCCATCAAAATATCCCGATTGCACCATGATTTTCAGGTATGGGTTTTGCGCCATTGCCTGCCGGAGATTATCACCGGTATTGTCATCTGACCTGTCCCAGGGATGTACCGGCCCGAACATATTGTACTTAACATCGGTTTTGAAGTTAAGGTGCTCCCGGGCGTAATAATTCATGGCAGGGGTAAAGGAATGCAGCCAGGAGGTGAGTTCGGCATTGTAATCGGGGGAATCTCCCGCGTCTTCACGATCGATACCGAGATAACGGGAATCCAGCCGGCCAATGGTATAGCCTTTATCCCGAAGAAGTTCTTTCCAGAAAAACCGATAAGACACGTCGAGATTGTGCTGTAACAGTACTTTTTCGGATAACCCGGAATACCTGGCCATTTTTGAGGCGGCAGATTTTTTTTGCGTATTATCCAGATGTCCTCCCAGGGTCAGTGCGGGAAGCAGTTCTTTGATCGTATAGTTCTCTACTTCCGGCAGTATTTCTTCGAGTTTTTTCTGTTGTAGGTCGGGAGGCAGCATTTTGTGATACCATGCGGCGGCGGCAAAATACGGCAGGCGATTGGCTATTTCCACGGGGCCGTCCCTTTTAATCCCCAGTTCGGTAGGAGATACCAGTACAACGCCGTTGAGGTACATCCATTGCTGATTTTGCAGGGCAAGGGCAAGCCCGGAAACACGGGTTGTGCCATAACTTTCCCCGATCAGGTATTTCGGCGATTGCCAGCGGTCAGATCGGGTAACAAATGTATTCAGCCATTCCGCAAGATATTTGATATCGGCATTAACCCCGAAGAAGTCCGATTTTTTTGCTTCTTTCTCTTCTGTTTCAATGAGCCGGGAATACCCTGTGTTTACGGGATTTACATACACAATATCCGCGACATCCAGAATGGAATACGGATTTTCCTTGATACCGTAAGGTTGTACCGGGTATCCTTCGTCATCGATATTCAGCAGGCGGGGCCCGGTATATGCGATATGCATCCACACCGAAGCCGATCCCGGTCCTCCGTTGAAAGAAATGACGAGGGGTCTCGAAGCCCTGTCCTTAATACCCTTTCTCTCATAATAGGTATAATACAAAGTGGCTGTCGGATTGCCGTGTTCATCCCAGACCGGTTGGGTGCCTGTAGTGGCGGTATAAGAAAAACGATTGCCGTTTACCGTTACTTCATGAGTGGAAGTAACCGTAGTGTCTGCGGGGATAGTACGTTTCTGAGCAAGTAAAAAAGAACAAAAGAAGAGGAGTAAAAGCAAAGGGGTATTTTTCTTTTTCATGAAGAGATTTTTTAACGGGTTACGGAGCCATTTGGGCTGCACCTAAATTACTATAAATTCTTAAAACTTTTCAAAGGCACCGAGGCCAAATAGTGCAAAATCATATTTTACCGGATCGGAGGCATCCAGTTTTCGGAGACTGTCATCCAGTTCCGAAAGGGCTTTGGCATCATTTTGTTTTCTTTTCAATAACCCCAGTTTTCTTGCTACATTGCCCGAATGCACATCCAGGGGACAGGAAAGCCGGGAAGGAGAGAGACTTTTCCAAATGCCGAAATCCACCCCGGTATTGTCGTCACGCACCATCCACCTCAGGAACATATTAATGCGTTTGGCCGAGGAGCCTTTTAAGGGATCGGAAACATGTTTCTCTGTTCTAGGCAGATGCGGGATTTCAAAAAAGTATTTTTTAAAATGATGGATAGCATCCTGTAGGGTTTCTTCTTCTGCATGTTTGGCAAAAACAGCTTCCGGTCCGCCGTGTTTCGTGTATATATGGCGCAACGATTGTACAAAACACTGCAAATCCGTTCCGTTAAAAGTGCGGTGAACAAAAGTGTTCAGCTTTTCCAGGTCTTCTGCTTTGTGCGACATTACAAAATCGTAAGGAGCATCGCCCATGAAAGTCATCATCTTACGGGCATTGTTGATAATACTTTTACGGTTACCCCAGGCAATGGTGGCCGCCAGAAACCCGGCTATTTCTATGTCTTCTTTACGGGTGAAAGCGTGTGGAATCTGTATAGGGTCCGTTTCTATAAAATCGGGTTTGTTGTACTCTGCTGCTTTGGCATCGAGAAATTCTTTTAATTCTGAAGGGGATAGCAGGATTGTGTTTTTTTTCGTCTCCAATGTTTTCTGTTTCTGGTTTATGATCCTGGAAAACAGCTGTTGTTTCCATTAGGTTATCTCGTGCAAAATAAATAAATTTAAAGGATAAATATAATACGACAAATATGAGATTTCACACCCGTAAATGGGTAAAGCCCGAAGACCTGAACCCGAACGGAACCCTGTTTGGCGGACGCCTTTTGCAATGGATAGACGAAGAAGCTGCCTTGTACGCCATTATTCAACTGGAAAACAAAAAAGTAGTCACCAAATTCATGTCCGATATCAACTTTGTGGATTCGGCAAGGGAAGGCGATATTATAGAAATAGGCATCGATGTGGTTAACTTCGGTAAAAGTTCGTTGAACCTTCGATGTGAGGTAAGGAATAAAATGACCAGGAACACCATTATTTCGGTAGAAAGAATTGTAATGGTAAACCTGGGGGAAGATGGTAAACCCAGACCACACGGGAAGACACAGATAGAGTTTGTCAAGGACCGTCTGGAAAAGTAATGGTTTGCAGGTAAAGATTGTCTGTTTAGGGAATTAGAGGATAAAAGAGACACGTGCACACTTTTGCAAATCAGTTAATTAGTAAATATTTAACGATTACCTGAAATAATTCGTATGAAAAAATCGTTATATTTGATGTAATTATAACCCGGCCCGGAGTCGGGTACTAACCCTAAAAAACGTTCATAATTATGGCTAGAGCTATGTATGAGTATACCCAAGTCGTACTCCAGAAAGTGAGCTTTGATTCCGTTCTCTTTTGTAAAGAGGTAGAAAAAGCGGTTCACCGATTGTTACCATATGAACTGGAAGAATTAAAAATCTGGCTTGACCAGTTTATATCGGGGAAACCTGAACTTTCACAATGTCTAATTTATCTGAAGTCATAAAAATCTAAATCCCGCGAGAGCGGGATTTTTTGTTTTCAGGGTAATGTATTATATACAGGTCGGGCACAAAAGTTCCGGGCTGAACAAGAATCCTGAGGGAGTCCTTTAGTCTGTTAGTTTTGGAGTTGGTTAGGGGATCCGGTTATCCAGTTGATCTCCATCTGAAATATCTGCCAAAAGCCTAGATAATTCTTATGGAAATACATGAAAACGGACTTTTCAGGCATAAAACAGGGTCGTTACTTTGAAACAACTCAGAACTACCAACTAAAAAATTCCACAACTAAATCTGATTTTTTATTATTTTTTCCCGATAGGGCTTATGATCTGTACGTTCTGGAAAGCTATGGCACCTCGTATGACACCGGAAATCACTTCTTTCAGGGCTTCTATAATATGCAATTTGAGTTCACTCTTATGATAGATAAGGCTTACTTCCCTTGCCGGGCTGGGATCGTTGAAGAAATGAAGGTATTTTTTCTTTTTTTCATTAAGCCCCAGGGTGTGCAGGTAAGGTAGCAACGTCATTCCCATACCTTCATCCGCCAGTCTTATCATAGTTTCGAAACTGCCGCTTTCCAGTTGAAAACGATCATTTTTAAAGTCTTTTTCGGCATGGCAGAGGTTGATGACCCCGTCACGGAAACAGTGTCCGTCTTCCAGAAGCAGAACGTCTTCTATCTTGAGGTCCGCCGTATCTATTTTCATATTGGAATGCAGGCGATGGTCTTCGGGAACGTAAGCAACAAAGGGTTCGTAATACAGTACCCGCTCTTTGATATTGTCGTTTTCCAAAGGTGTAGCGGCAATAGCGGCATCCAGGTGTCCGTCCGTAAGCTTCTGCATGAGGGTTGCCGTATTTTGCTCTTCTATTTTTATATTGACTTTAGGATATTTGTTGATAAAGTTCTTCAGGAACATGGGCAGCAAGGTAGGCATTACCGTCGGAATAATACCGAGTTTAAATTCCCCGCCTATAAATCCTTTTTCCTGGTGAACGATATCTTTGATCCTTCCGGACTCACTGACGATATTCCTGGCCTGGGCAACGATTTTTTTGCCCACTTCCGTAAGCTGGATAGGCTTCTTGCTTCGGTCAAAGATCAGGATGTCCAGTTCGTCTTCCAGCTTTTGTATCTGCATGCTCAGGGTAGGCTGGGTGACAAAGCTCTTTTCGGCGGCAAGTGTAAAATTCTGGTACTCGGCCACGGCAAGTACATATTGTAATTGGGTTATGGTCATTGTCGTATGTTATGCTCTGTAAAGAGAAGGGAAGACTGCTGTTTTATACGTTTTTCTCCCCGGTGTTTTTACATAGTTTTATTCGATAAAAATATAAAAACTATTGATAAATGTTATATGTCTTTGCCCTTAAATAATCCGTAAATTTGTTGTAAATTGATAAGGAACTTAAAAATCATACTATTATGGGATTAAACAGTTTAGGATTGGATGTTGAAAAAACTGAAAACCTGGTGAAAGACCTCAATAATTTGCTGGCTAATTTTCAATTGTATTATCAGAATCTGAGAGGTATTCACTGGAATATACGGGGAAAACGCTTTTTTGACCTTCACCCGAAGTTCGAGGAATTATACAATGACAGCCAGGAAAAAATAGACCTTATAGCAGAAAGGGTGCTCACTTTGGGCGGAACGCCTTTACATACTTTTGAAGATTATATCAAGGCGGGAAAAGTTCCGGTTGGCAAAAACGTGCATCAGGATGAGGCTGCAGTAACCCTTGTAGTAGATTCTTTGACGGAACTGCTGAAAATAGAGCGTATTATCCTGGTTGAATCTGACGATGCAGGAGATGAAGGTACGAATGCGATGATGAGTGATTTCATTACCGAACAGGAAAAAACTGTCTGGATGATGAAAGCATGGCTGGACGAAAAGATATAATTTGTTCCAATCCGGAAGAAACATGGACAAGGCGCGGAATTCCGCGCCTTTATTTTTGGAGTATCTCCTCAATTACCGAATGCCCTTCGGATTCGTCCCCGGAAGTCCACTGCCATGTTTCGTGGAGCCTGATCTTACCGTCGTACAGAATTTCAGGCACGGACCTACATGTGCCGGTCATTAATTCCCCGGAAGAATTTACCTGGTGATACCGCATTTCTATAACTCCCTCCGAATCTACTATCCCTATAAGGTGACCGTAACGTATCTTTCCTCCTTTATATTCGGAAGTCAGGATATTTCCCTCTTGTTTATATAAAAAAACGGTTTCGGAAGAGGTCTCCCCGTTTTCCGTATTGCTTACGGGGCGGAAAACCCGGTTGTTGTAATTGATTTTCATCATGGAATATTGTTTGTGCCTTAAAATCGAATACCAAAATTAAGGTCTTTATCTTTAAGAGAAAATCTGGCCTGGTCAAATGACGGGGGTCATAATTCTTACGGTTTTAACTATAATTGTTATAACAGCCCCCTGGCCTTTATCTCCAGGTATTTATTGATGGTATCCACGGTGAGATTTTCCGGTGTGGTTAATATGGAGTAAATACCGTATTTTCTCAATTCATTGACAATTAGCCGTTTCTCAAAGGCAAATTTTTTGGCAATAACCTTGTCGTAAACCTGCTGGATGGTTTCTGCCCGGTTTTGTATCAGGCTGTTGAGTTCGGTATTCTTGAAGAAAATAACTACGAGCAGGTGGTTTTTGGCGATGCCTTTTAAATACGGTAATTGCCGGTGTAGCCCGTCCAGCGTTTCGAAGTTGGTGTAGAGTAAGATAAGGCTACGATTGGTAATGTTACGTTTTATATCGGCATACAAACGGCTGAAATCCGACTCGAAGAAATCGGTTTCTATATTGTAAAGCGTTTCCAGGATAAGTCCCATCTGGGAGGACCTTCGTTCTGCCACCACAATATTTTCCACCTTTTTGGAAAAGGTGAACATGCCGGCTTTATCCTGTTTTTTCAGTACGACATTACTGATCACCAGGGTGGCATTAACGGCATAATCGAGCAGGCTCAGCCCTTCGAAAGGCATTTTCATCACCCGGCCTTTGTCTATCACGGAATAAACAGGTTGTGACTTTTCGTCCTGGAACTGGTTTACCATCAACTGGTTTTTCTTGGCGGTGGCCTTCCAGTTCAGCGTACGCAGATCATCACCCTGCACGTATTCTTTTATCTGCTCGAATTCCATGGTATGGCCTATACGGCGGATCTTTTTAATGCCGTATTGGTGCAGACGGTGCGAAAAGGCCATAAGGTCATATTTCCGGAGCTGCAGAAAAGAGGGATAGGTAGGCACCATGGCATTATCACAGAAAATATATCGTTTGGCCACCAGTCCCAATGCAGAGGAAATAAAAATATTCAGTCTTCCGAAATGGTATTCGCCCCGTTCGGTAGGCCTTAAGTCGTATTCCAGGGTGTGGGTGGCCGAAGCGGCCAGTTTACGGTTGATCCGGAAGTTGCGTACCTGGAACTGTTCGGGAATTTCGTCGATTATACGGGCATATACGGGGAAAGTATGGTGATTGTCAATGCTGATTTTTATGGGGTTCTCATCACCGTTGGACAACTTCTCGGGAAGTAGCCGTTCTGCGTTTATGCCTGTTTTAGTGAAAAAGAGAATTAAAAGATCCAGAAAGGTAAATGTCAGCAAAATGATGAATCCCAATTGCGCGAGAAAAAACAGCCTGTCAAATACAAAGCTGATAACAAACAGGACCATTACGGCGATACAGCCGTAAAAAAAACGATTTTGCAGGTATAAGGGTTTGAAAAGTTTCAATTTTCTCTCTTTCTAAGTTGTATGTATTCGGTTACCTGGGGATTTCCACGGCCTGTATGATCTGTTGTATTACCTGTTTACCGGTAACACCTTCCATCTCCCGTTCCGGGGTAATGATAATACGGTGTTGCAGTACGGGCACAGCTACTTCTTTAATATCTTCGGGTGTGACAAAATCGCGCCCGTTAATTGCGGCATAGGCTTTGGAAGCTTTTAATATGGCGATAGATGCCCGGGGAGAGGCTCCGAGATATAAAAAAGGGTTACTTCGGGTGTTGACTATCAATTCTGCTATGTATTTCAGCAAGTGAGGCTCCACCAGGATATCATTAACCAGTTTCTGATAGGTGAATACCTGTTCCCTGGTGAGGAAAGCCGTTACCTTATCCGTTTTCTTGATTTCTTTGAGCTGATGTTCACGCGTTATGATTTCTATTTCTTCTTCCAGGGAGGGATATTCCACATCGATCTTAAAGAGAAAACGGTCTAGTTGTGCTTCGGGTAATCTATATGTACCTTCCTGTTCTACCGGGTTTTGAGTGGCCAGTACCATAAACGGCGGGGGTAGCACATAACGCTGTCCGTCCATGGTAATCTGCCTTTCTTCCATAACCTCAAAGAGGGCGGCCTGGGTTTTGGCCGGGGCCCGGTTTATCTCATCGATCAGGAGCATGTTGGCGAATGCGGGCCCTTTCTTAAATTCGAATTCCGATTTTTTCAGGTCGAATACCGAGGTCCCGAGTATGTCGGACGGCATGAGATCGGGAGTGAACTGTATCCGGCTGAAATCTACCGTCAGGGCTTTGGAGAGTAGTTTTGCCGTAATGGTTTTGGCAACACCGGGAACTCCCTCGATAAGAACATGCCCGTCCGCCAGCAATGCGGTAATGAGCATGTCTATCATATGTTTCTGTCCCACGATAACTTTGGAAAGTTCGCCCCTGATCTGTTCCACGGCCGATTGAAGTCCGGAAAGGTCTATGCGCGACCGAAATTCCAATTCGCCGGAAGCAGGTGTTTCTTCTGTGTCATTTCCTTCTTTCGGGATTTCAGTATTTCCGCCGTCCGGATTTATGTTTTGCCCTGTAATTTCTTCGGGATTATGTTCTTGTTCGTTCATATTTATATTTCTTTTCGGATATTGTTCTGAGAATAAAATTGTTCGATGGCCCGGTTCAGTTCCAGCAAATCCTGTTCGGTGCAGTCCGGTTTGGATTGAAGCAGCACTATGCGGTCTACCAGCTTTTTTATAGCGTCTTTGTCCATACCGGTTTTTGCGGCCAGGTTGCGAACGAATTTATCGTTTAAATTGTTTGTTTCCAAATAATAATCGCTGCGTACCCTTTCCAGGAAGTACGTGATCTTTTTATCTACCAGGTTAGTGTGGTCCCTGGTCTCGTAATACAGGTTGCCTATGGTTTTGGTAAAGGCTACGGTGGTATTCTCTACGGGGGGAATAACCTTTACGATGCGCTGTTTTCTCTTGGCGTTAAATATCATGAATACCAATAGCGTGGCAATACCTATATACCATGCCCACCGCAGAGCAGGTTGTGATAAAACATAACGGAGGGGAGAATGTCCGAGTTCCGCACTCAGCCGGTCCTTACAATCGAAATAAACACCGTTTGAAGGTATGTAAGACAGAACATCTGCTATGTATTGGTGATTGTTACCTTTCAACAGGTAATAATTGGTAAATATATAGGGGTAGGTATGTAAGAGGAAATACCCGTCTCCGTATGCGATCTTTACAAAATTGATATTTTCTTTCCCGAAATTCTGATATCCCAGAACCGTGGTGTTCACGGAGTCCAGTTCGGAGAAATAAGTGCTCATCATGCCGTTATCCACGGGAATGGAATCTTTTTTTAACAGGGGATTGGCAAGGGTTATGCTTCCCTTGCTTTTCATGCTGAAATCATATTTGGAAGCAAAACCGAGAGAATCCTGTAGTTCTACAGGCATG
The DNA here is from genome assembly GCF_052983315.1 of Sinomicrobium endophyticum. NCBI lineage: Bacteria > Pseudomonadati > Bacteroidota > Flavobacteriia > Flavobacteriales > Flavobacteriaceae > Sinomicrobium > Sinomicrobium endophyticum. The sequence continues at coordinate 48,427 of NZ_JBRKIS010000043.1, read as the reverse complement.
CTTTCCGATGCGATAAACACGGTATTGCCCGCAGCGGCATAGTTGAGGAGTTCGCGGGTAGAAGTTCCGTCGGGCACATAATACCTGTTGATGTACAAGTAACTGTTGTCCGATATATAGGTAGAATCCACAGGATCATATAAATCGGAGAGAAACTCGTAAGGAGATACTTTAACGTCATTTACTTCTCCTGTGAAAAAAGATTGCAGTTCCGAGTACAATACCTTAAGTCCGTAAGGTTTGGTATGTTTTTCATTAAAAGTAGGGCTCCAGTCCACCGGTTCCGGGCGTGATAACTCGAATACGGTTACTATAATGATCAGCAGAACCAGAAGTCCGGTGTATAACTTTATCCTGTTGTTCATTGGTTTACGGAGTTTATGAGTGCCGAAAAGGCACGGGCGGCATTATTGTATTGTATACGGTCTATGTCGAACTCTCCGTACCAGATGTAATTATAGAGGTAGGAGGCATAGCGAAAATCTTTTTGTAACCGGTGGTTTTCCAGTTCCCGGAGATAATCCGAATTTGTTTTCTCCGCATCATAAGTGATCAGTTCCCTTCCGGAAAGCTCTTTGAGCAGCCACAGATAGTAATACCGTACCGCCTCCCGGTATTGTTTTCCGGAAACGGCATCACTCACAAGCTGATGAAAGTCGGTTACATGAATATTGTTCTCAATATCGCGGGCAGCAATGATCTTGCGATCGGATGGCTTTCGGAAAATCCACTGGCCTTCCCGGTTCATAATGGCACGGACTATAAAATAGACTACGGCAATGAAAATAAGGATGTAGAATATTTTCAGGAAAACATCGGCAATATTCTCTGCCTGGCTCCTGGAACTGAGTTTAAAGAGATCGATAAAGAATTGAATGATCGCTTCTTTGAGACGGGTAAACCAGCCGGTGGCATTGGTGGTGTCATACTGGTATTCGGCTCCGGAATACTGTTCTTTAAAACCCTGCGAAAACGTTCTTTTTTCCGGGGAAGAACTATCTGTATGCAGACTGTCCGTCACTGCCTGGGCAAAAGACAGGACACCGAGGAAAAAACAGAAAATAAAAGATAAAAAATACTTTTTCAATACAGTTTTTTTTAATCCTCCGGCTGACCTATCTGGTCTATTACCGAGGAGGTGTTTATGTTTTCGCTTTCTTCTTTCAGGCTGAAATAAATAATGCCCTGGTTTATCTGTATTATGGTATTTCCCAGAAGGCTCAGAAGAAAAGCAAACAAATAAACAAAGAGTATAATCGTAAAAAATAATATGGCATTTTCCCCGGTATTGGATTCCAGGCCAACAGGGTTTATGATGATGGAAAAAATACCTGCCATGTAGGGAATAATGGTAATGGCACCTTGTATGATCTGAACCATGAGATAAAAGAGCGCCACACATCCCACGGATGCCCAGAAACGCTTGGTCATAAGTTGAAAACCGTAGCTGAAACAGTCAAATACGCCTTTGTCCGAATCCAGATATTCCATCAGGGCGTTGTTGTAGGTGAGGGTAATAGCCCCGAAAAGGACCGGGAGGAAGAACATCCCGATAATAGTAACGAACAGGATAAACATGGCAATTCCCGCCCCAAGAAAAACAGGTATAGAGAGCAACAGGGAAGCGAAGATATAAATGACAAGTTTCCCTACATTGTTTTTTAATGCCTGTATAATATCTTTTCCTGTAAAATCACTGGAACCTTTTTGGGAATAAAGCAACATGTACACGGGGGTGTAGGAATAGGTGAGAAAACCCACAAATACCGCTACCGCTATAAAAAGGCAGAGAAATACAAAAACAAGTATGCCATTATTGTTAAAGTAATTTTCTATTGCCGTATCCGGACTACCGCCACCCGGAGTAAAGGATGATGTCATTAAAGTGGTGTAAACCTTCATGAAAACATACATCAATACCATAAGGATTAATATAAAGCCTCCGTTGATAACAAAATAGTTTTTGAAAAAGTGTTTCCCATTTTGCTTTATAAAAGCAAAGGTGTCGGAAAACAATTCTCCGAAATCCCTTTTTTTGTAAAGCTGTATCATAAATGCGGATTAATTTTTCGGGTTACCATAAAAGGATAAAAAATATAATAGAAGGTAATGCACGCCAGAGTTGCAAGAATAATGGTTACCGAAAGCGCGTTTGGCATGGCAGCGGAATAACGGGTAACAAAACCTTCCAGAAAACCGGCCATAACAAAAAAGGGAAAGGTACTGAGAAGTATCTTGATACCGTCTTTAAAAGCCATCTTAAAGGAAGTTTTCCTGGAATACGTACCCGGGAAAAGTATACCTGCGCCCAGAATAAAACCGGCAGCGCCCGTTACTACAATGGCAAATATTTCCATGGCACCGTGTATCCATATACCGCGGACACTTTCCCACAAAACGCCTTCGGCCTGGAACATGTACTGAAATGCCCCCAGCATAATACCGTTTTGCAATAATATCCACCCCGTACCAAGTCCGCCGAAAATGCCGTAAACAAATGCCCGCATTCCCACATAAATATTGTTGATGGTAATACCTATAAAACTACCCCAGTTACTCCCGCTTTTGTAGACAGCTACCGGGTCTCCGTTCTTTATATTGTCGAGAGTCATGTTTACATAGCCGTCCCCGAGAATCAGCCGGACAAAGGTATCATCATATGCTGCTGATACGGCCCCGATAGCCGCAAATGCAAAAAAGAGAATAAAGGCATAGGCAAAATATCTCCGGTACTGATACACTACCATTGGAACTTCTGTCTGAAAAAAAAACAGAAACCGGTTGGTTTCCTGCCGTTTGGTCCGGTATATTCGTTGGAATGCCCGGGCAGCCAGTTGGTTGAGGTATGCTATGACCTTGCTTTTCGGGTAATAGGTCTGTGCATAAGACAAGTCGTTTATAAGGTGGATGTATAAAGTGGCCAGCTCATCCGGGTTTTTAAACCGTTGATTGAAAATAGCTTTTTCAAAGTTGAGCCATTTTTCTTTATTTTGTTTTATAAAGGCAACTTCTCTCATAGTCCTGGTTAAATGCTCCCGCTTTCAGGTAGTTTGCCGGAGACATGTAATGGTACGTCAAATAAGACGGGTCGAAAGTGTAAAGTTAAAATAAAACTGATACTTTTACGTCGGGCAGGTAGTAAATTTGTCCAAATATACCGGATTTAAGGGATGGACACTATGGTTGCCGGCACAGTAATTTAGAAGTGAAAATAATACGATACGGAATTTACCGTTCCGCATTCGGCTAGGCATCAGAAGACAGTAAAATGGCAGAATTACAAATAAATACTACTCAGAACGTTAATATCAGTTTTACCGCTGCTTCAATAGGCGAACGTATCCTTGCTTATATCATAGACATGCTGATAAAAGTGGCGTGTGCCGTAGTAGTTTACCAGATATTGTTCCGGCTTCTGGCTTTTGACCGTTTTCTGAGCGGAATGGACCAATGGTCGCAGATAGCCGTAGTGCTGATCTTCTTCCTGCCTTTCATATTCTACACCCTGTTGTTCGAATCCATGCTCGAAGGGCAGACCCCCGGCAAGAGACTGCTCAAGATCAAGGTGGTGAAAATAGACGGCTACCAGGCATCGTTCCCGGATTACCTGATCCGGTGGTTTCTCCGGATAGTGGATATCAATATGCTTAGTGGGATCATAGCCATTATCAGTATTGTGGCCAGCGAAAAAAGCCAGAGGCTGGGCGATATGACGGCAGGGACTTCGGTGATAAGCCTGAAAAACAAGGTAACCATAGACCATACGATCCTGGAAAACCTGCAGGAAGGATACCAGCCCGTATATCCGTCGGTAATCCGTTTGTCCGACAATGATGCCCGGATTATTAAAGAAACCTTTTTGTCTGCCAGAAAATCGAGGGACAGGCTGATGATGCTCAAACTGAAAACAAAAATAGAAGAAGTAATACAGGTGAAGGCGGTAGAACCCGACGTACATTCGTTTATAGACCGGGTGCTTAAGGACTATAATTACTTCACCCAGAAAATGTAGAAACAGAACCGGGAAGGAACGGATGAGGTTCCTGCGGAAGAAATCATTAAACAGATACCCGAAACCCATAAATCCGAATAGTAATGTTTTACCTTGTTATAGACCTTCTCGGTGTGGTATCCTTTGCCATATCGGGCGTTCTGGCAGCCTTGCAGAAAAAACTGGATATTTTCGGCGTTTTTATCATTGCTTTTGTCACCGCCGTAGGAGGCGGGACCATACGTGACATCCTTATAGGAACAGAGCCCGTAACCTGGTTACAGAACAATATATATATGTATACGATTATCGTTACCGTGATCTTTGCATTGCTGTTCAAAGAAAAGCTGAAGTACCTGCGTACTTCCCTTTTTCTGTTCGACACCATTGGTATAGGTCTGTATACGCTTGTGGGGGTAGAGAAAGGAATAACGGCAGAACTAAGCGCTGTTATGTGTATTGCTCTCGGAACGATTAATGCCTGTTTCGGAGGTGTAGTCCGCGATATTCTGTGTAATGATATCCCGGTGATCTTTCACAAGGAGATCTATGCCACTGCATGTGTAGTGGGAGCCGGAGCTTATTTTTTATTGAGATTACTGCCCGTATCCGATGATGTGGTTTTTGTGGTGTCTGTTCTCATCGTTATTGCCATCAGGCTGCTGGCGGTGAAATTTCAACTTGCCCTTCCGGGTATCTACGGAAAAGAGGGGAAGTAAATTACCTTTCTTGGATCCTGCTCTCATTGGAGTTTTCTCTAAGGCAAACGTATTCTGAAGTTATAAATAATTCCAGGTTCCAGGTTTCATGCAGGTTTGGGCCAGAGCGTAGGCGGCTGAGTGCCCAAGCGCAGCGATGGGTGTATCGAAGCCCAGGTTACAAGTTACAGGTTGTTTTAGCGGAACCGAAGGGCACCTGGTCTCCCGATCATCCCTGCAATTTCTATCCTCTCATTTCCCGAGCTCCTTTACCTCATGGTCACATTCTCTCATTCTCCCATTCTCCCACTCTCCCACTCTCCCACTCTCCCACTCTCCCATTCTCAGATACTCTGCACATGATGCGTTTACCTGGAGTTTTTCCGTTTTTTAGTGTTTTTGTGGGTCTCCTTTTTTACCTTTGCGCAGAAATAAATTCGTATGCATTTACATTGTATTGGAATCGGAGACGAGATGCTTTACACCCTTGCCCGTGCTCTGCGGGAGAGCGGATATTCAATAAGTGGCAGTGATGAACATATTTCCGCTGCACAAAGATCTGAAATGGAAAAAGACGGGTGGCTGGCTGCAGGTGAAAGCTGGTCTCCGGAAAATATAAATACCGGGCTGGAAGGGGTCATAACCGGGATTTCTGTAAAACCGGATAATCCGGAATTGCTGAAAGCCATGAGCCTGGAAATAAAGGTGTATTCCATTCCGGAGTTCTTATACGAATTTGCCCGCTATAAAACCAGGGTGGTTATAGCAGGTAATTCCGGGAGGGCTGCCATAGCGTCCGCGATACTGCATGTACTGGAATATCACAACAGGGAAGTCGATCATGTAATATCCGGCGGATCGGAGCATACGGCACACCTAACGAAAGACAACGATTTTATACTTCTTACCGGCAATGACCGGCCTTTATCCGAAGCGGATGCAACCCCGGAATTTCACTGGTACCAACCCAATATATCCCTGTTAAGCGGAATCGGTCCGGAAGCCGAAACCGAAGAACATTTCCGCGTATTCGTAGATCGTGTGGTCAAAGGAGGTATCGCAGTTTATAACGAGGAGGACGAAAAACTGAGAACTATAGTGGAAACTTCCGAAAACCCTATCCGAAAACATCCGTATGGCCGGCCGGAATATGAAAAAGAGAACGGGGAGATCATGCTGCATACGCCTGAAGGGCCAATGCCCCTCGAACTGCCGGATGAACAGGCATTACACCACCTGGCCGGGGCAAAATGGATCTGCCAGCATATGGGGGTGGATGAAGATGATTTTTATGAAGCTATCGGGGCATATGGTATGTAAAGGTTAAGACAGGTTTATCATGCGTGGCTAAATTTGCAAAAATCCCTGCAAAACCTTTATCTTTATGCAAAATACGATCGCATGGAAAGAACGGCATCCTTTTCCATAAAGAACTGGAAAGAAGATGACAGACCAAGAGAAAAGCTATCTCAAAAGGGCAGGGAAGTACTCACCGATGCCGAACTTATAGCCATACTGTTAGGAAGCGGTAATAAAGACGAAAGCGCCGTAGGGCTTTCCAAACGAATATTGTCTGCCGCGAATAACAATCTCAATGAACTCGGGAAATTTTCCATAAAGCAACTTACACAGTTCAAGGGGGTAGGGGATGCCAAGGCCATTACCATTGCCGCTGCCCTGGAACTGGGGAGGAGGAGAAGAGTGGAACAGGCCCTGGAACGGATTAAGATAACCAGCAGCAAATCGATATTCGAACTTATGCAGCCCATAGTGGGAGAGCTTCCCCATGAAGAGTTCTGGATCATATATCTCAACAATTCCCATAAAGTCATACAATATGCGCAACTGAGCAAAGGAGGGATCACCGGAACACTGGTGGATATAAGGCTTGTAATGAAACGTGCCCTCGAACTGGGAGCTACGGCCATAGTACTGGCACATAACCATCCTTCAGGGGCCTTGTTGCCAAGTGAAGCGGATAAACAACTGACGCAAAAACTGAAAACGGCCTCCGAAAGCCTGGATATCCGTGTACTGGATCATTTGATCATAACGGAAGAAAACTATTTCAGTTTTGCAGACCAGAGAATACTGTAAGTCTGCAATAGCAGATATATTTTCTCATGTTTTCGCCATTGCTGTAAATTGCCAACGGAAAGAATAGTAATGCTATTAGTCTATACACATAAAATCACCCCGAGGGTCAATTATATTATGAAGCATATTTTTAAAAATATGCTTCAGACGGAAGTTGGTATAACAGCCAAAGTAGAAGACTTTATCGCGCATACGGGCCCTAAGATCACTTATACCAGGCACCCGCTGCAAAATGAGTTTTTTATACGTAGTCACGATATCCTTTTTGAACAGGGAATTACCAACCTGGAAATCAACGTGCAGGCATGGGACGATATCCCCTGCTTTTTTGGCATAGGAGACAAGGCGAGTATCCCTTTCGATATTTTCGCTGCCAGCTTTTACTTGTTGAGCAGGTATGAAGAATACCTGCCACATGTAAAAGATGAGCACGGAAGATATCCGGCAAAAGAAAGCCTTGCCTGGGAGCACGGTTTTCTGGAGGTCCCGGTAGTCGATTACTGGGTGCGAAAACTGGCTGTAGCCCTTGGAAAGAGGTTTCCGGAAGAAAATTTCGGCAAGAGAAAAGCGCGATATATTTCGGTGATGGATATTGCAGTGGCTTATGCCTACCGGAAAAAGGGAATTATTCGCACCCTGGCCGGAACGGTGATAGACTTAACCGCTTTTAAGGTCCACAAGGTGCTGGAGAGGTACCTGGTGTTGCTGGGACTTAAAAAAGACCCTTACGACTATTTCGAGGAATTGATCGAAGTGCATAAAAAATACGGAACGGAAGCCCTGTTTTTCTTCCTGTTGGGCGATTATTCGGCATTTGACAAGAATATACCATACAGTAAAGGCTCCTTTCGCACACTGATCAAGTCCGTGGCCGATTATCATATTGTATCACTTATGATGTCTTATTATGCCGTCAGCGATGTGGCTTTGCTCAAAAAAGAGCGGAGACGCCTGATAGATGTTATTAACAGGCCTGTAAAAAGGGCGAGAGCCCGCTATAACCGCCTGCTTATACCGGATACTTTTAAAGATGAAGTAGAGGCCGGGTTTAATGAAGATTATACTATGGGATATTCCAGCTTTCCGGGATTCCGCGCGGGAACCTGTACTCCTTTTAATTTTTATGACATAAGTTATGAAATACAACTCCCGTTGAAGGTGAATCCGTTTTGTATACAGGACTCCGCACTGGTAACTTTTAATAACGAGGAAAAAGCAATGGAAAAAATGCAGGAACTTTACGCCAGGGTACAACAGGTGGGGGGAGATTTTATTACCGTATTTTCCAATGAAAGATGGACAGAAGAAATACAGGTGAGCTTAAAGGACGTATATATGCGTTGGGTTGCATATGTTGCAGAAAATAAAAAAGTATCGGCAGCAAAATAAAAACGACTTGAAGATCAAAATACGATTTCAATGTACATGAAAAAAAAGTGGAAAGGAAATGACAAGGTAACGGACATCTTCTTTGATCTGGACCATACCCTGTGGGATTTTGAAAAGAATTCCGCATTGACTTTCGGACAGATCCTGGAAAAACATCGTATGGGCATTCCGCTCGGAGATTTTCTGGAGGTATACATACCGGTTAACCGCAAGTGTTGGGAAGAATACAGGGAGGGAAGGATTAACCAGCTGGAACTGCGCCGCCGCCGACTGGAACAAACTTTTTTTGCCCTGGGAACACAGGTAGAAAACAATTTTATAGACCGGTTATCCGAAGATTATATACACTATCTTCCGCAGTACAATCATCTTTTTGACAACACTATGGAAATATTGTCTTACCTGAAGTCCGGATACCGGCTGCATATTATCACCAATGGCTTTGATAAGGTACAGCACAAAAAACTCCTGAATTCGGGAATCCATACTTATTTTACACATGTGGTCAACTCCGAAACGGCAGGAGTTAAAAAACCTGACCCTGCCATTTTTGAACACGCTTTGTACAAGGCAGGTATCGAAGCGATAAATGCCGTAATGATCGGGGATGACCTGGAAGCCGATATACACGGGGCTATGAAAGTAGGAATGCACGCCATTCATTACAATACCCGGAAAGAAAAAGAGGGAAAAGACGTTATTACAATACACGACCTTCTCGAGATAAAAGAATATTTATGATAAGGTCCCGTATTATATACATTGTTTTTCTGTTACTGACCGTTTGCAGCACAATGGTATCCTGCCTGAAAGATGTGGATTTTGACCAGGTAAACCAGTTTGAAATGAGCCCCGTAGTAGAGAACAGCCTGGTATATTCCGAACTTCCCGTGCCTGTGGTGGACAGCATTCCGTTTCCCTATCCGCTGGTACTTTCCGACACGACCCGCATCGAATTGTTTTCCAGTTCTTTTTCGGTAGATAACCTGGATAAGGCAGAACTCTATTTTGAAACTTTAAGCACCGTTAGTCAGCCCCTGTCTGTGGAAATACAGTTACTGGATGATCATTATACGGTTATAGAAGAATTGTCCATGTCCCTGCTATCTTCGGACGGAGAAGAAGAAAGCTCCGGGGTGGAATTGATTTATACAGAAGAGAATATGGAAAAACTTACCAATGTTACCCAGATCATCTTTTATATAACTATACCGTATTTCGGAAACAGAAATGAAGGGGCTTATGTGAAATTAAAGTCGAAAGGGACTTTTTATTTACATATAGAGGGATGAGGAAAATATACTGGATAATTTTCTGGAGTGTAATTTCCTTTTCTGCTTTTGGTCAGAACCAGCCGGTATTATATGATTTTACGGGGATACCGCAGTCCCTGCTGCTGAATCCGGGGGCGGAGGTAGATAATCGCTGGTATGCGGGAATACCGTTATTGTCCGGAGTGCGGGCAAGCTTCGGCTCCGATGGTTTTTCGGTATATGATCTTTTTGCAGATAACGAAGTGAACTTTAACGACAAAGTAAGAGATCTTTTATACCGCTTATCTTCCGGCGATGCCGTAATGGTCAATCAGCAACTGGAAATATTCAATGTAGGGTTTAAAAATAACTGGAAAGGCCGGTATTACTATTCTTTCGGCATGTACCAGGAAACGGATGCCTTTGTGTACTGGCCGAAGGACCTGGCTATCCTGGCATATGAAGGGAACCGTGACTACCTGGGAAAACGTTTTGATTTTAAACAGCTTAATGCTTCGGCAGAAATGCTTACGGTATTGCATTTCGGAGTGCGCAAAAAGATAAATGAACGTTTGTATATAGGTGCCCGTGCCAAGCTTTATTCCGGAATGATAAATTTTAATTCCACCAATAATTCGGGTTATTTTGTCACCGAACCGGGAGAAGAGAATTTCTACAGGCACCGGGTGGTTTCGGATGCCGTATTACACACTTCGGGCTATGCTTCGCTGAGGGAAATAGAGGAAGACGGAAACCAGGTAAAAAACGGATGGAAAGAATTGCGAAGCCGTGCCCTGTTCAGCGGAAATATGGGATTGGGACTGGATCTCGGGTTTACGTATCACGCCGATAAGCAGTGGACGGTTACGGGAAGCTTACAGGATCTCGGATTTATCCGCTATACGGAGGATGTGGAATCCTATAGCCTTAAGGGAAGTTATGAACTGGAAGGTATAGAACTGGTTTTTCCTTCCATTATTGACGATTCCGGAGAAGTCCGTGATTACTGGCAGGACCTTCGCGATGATATAGAAGAACAATTGCCTTATGACACGCTGCACAATAAATATACACTTATGCGGCCGTGGAAACTGAACGGGTCCGTTCGTTATTCTTTCGGTATACGCAAAAATAAAAAGCGCTATTACCTGACGGACTATGAAAATTATATCAATACCGTAGGGGCACAGCTTTTTATCATAAACCGCCCCAAGGGGCCTTTGCCTTCCATAACCGGGTTTTTCGGAAGAAAATTAACGAAATCCCTGGAAGTAAAAGTTACCTATACCGCCGATAAATTTTCACAGACCAATATAGGGGCCGGGTTGTCCGCTTATATGAAAAACGTTCACTTTTACCTGCTGGCGGATAACATTCCCGGACTGTTCGACCTGGCAAAAACACATTACGCGTCTATACAATTCGGATTTAATTATGTTTTTCCGCATTCGGGAGGGCCTTATTGAGACAAGGGAAAAAGAAAGTGAAAATCCGGAATAAAATCTTGTTATTATCCGGTTTATATGCTTAATTTTATGGGATAGAGTCGTAGTATACCGGCTGAACTGACCTAAGGAATGTTTAAGTGTTCTCCTGTAAATTTTCAAAATTATTGTTGTGCATGTATATTATTCTCCATGCTAAACCTTATCCTTCAACCGGATATGGTTATGAAGTACATTGAATTCGGCTAAAACAACACAGAAATTCTTTAACCGTGATATTAGAAAATAAAAAAGATTTTTTTCATCTTCCCGAAGGAATTACCTATCTGAACTGTTCATATATGTCCCCGTTGTTGCACAGTGTTGAGCAAGCCGGGATGGACGGGCTACAGCTGCGAAAAAAACCGTGGGAGCTAAAAGCGGAAGACTGGTTTTCTCCTGCGGAAGAACTCAGAGCCTTGTTTGCCCGTATTGTTAATACGGAGAAGGAACAGGTGGCACTGGTACCCTCAGCCAGTTATGGTATTGCCACTGCCGCAAATAACATATTTCCGGAACCGGGTCAGGAAATGGTGGTGCTGGAACAGCAATATCCATCTAATATCTATGCCTGGAAAGAACTTGCGAAACGATCGGGAGCGGAGATCGTTACCGTGAAAAAACTTCCGGGACAGACATGGACCGGGGCAGTACTCGAAAAAATAGGCGGCAGCACATGTCTTGTCGCCGTCCCCAACTGCCATTGGACGGACGGAGCGGTACTGGACCTGGAACAAATTGGCATTAAAGCCAGGTCGGTAGGCGCCAAACTGGTGGTGGACGGGAGCCAGTCGATAGGAGCCTATCCGTTGGATGTTGCTAAAATAAAGCCGGATTTCCTGGTGACGGTAGGCTATAAATGGCTTCTCGGGCCATATGGACTGGGCTATCTTTATGCCGATAAAAAATATACGGAAATCGGACGGCCTATCGAATTCTCCTGGCTGAATAAAAAGGAAAGTGAAAATTTTGCCGGGCTGGTGGATTATAAGGATACCTACAGGCCGGGAGCAAGAAGATTTGATTTCGGGGAGTTTTCCAGCACTATCCAGATTTCGATGGCAGTTTCGGCGCTTACTCAGATACTGGACTGGGGTGTGGAAAATATCCGGGATACGGTATCTTTACTGACCGATGAAATAGAGAGGAGAGCGGTCGAATCCGGATATGAAACCGTGAAAAAAAACGATCGGGTAGGGCATATGATAGGAGTCAGGATTCCCGGAGAGAAACTCCTGTCGCTGAAAAGCGAATTGTCCGGTCATAAAATCCATGTCAGTTTCCGGGGAGATAATATGCGGGTCGCGCCACATATTTACAATAACATGGAGGATATACACAAATTGTTTGCGTTTTTGTAGCCTGATTACCTGGTGAAATCCATATAATCCCCGACCTGTAACCCCCATTTTTCGGCGAGTCCGGCGTTGATTTCCAGTACATATTGCGCAGGGTTCCCGGAAGGAACCGATTCTTCGTTTAAAGGTTCGGCATTGGCCCGGATACTCACTATTTTTTTATCGGAATCCAGATAGATGATATCCAGGGGAATATTAGTGTTTTTCATGTAGAAATAACGGGGCTCTTCGTCTTCAAAAATAAACAGCATCCCCCTGTTTTCCTTCATCGAAGTGCGATACATGAGGCCCGTTTGGATTTTATATTCATCGTCTGCGATCTCTATTTCAAGCTTTTTTACCAGGGTGCTGTCCGCTTTGTATAATTGCAGATCGGCGTCTTTGGTAAAACTTATTTCCTGCGTTTTTACCGTATTGTGCTGCTTTTCGTTTTTACAGGAAAAAAGGGTCAGGCCTGCGAGCAGTAGTGTGGATACGGGTATTTTATACATGATTTTTTGTATTGTATTTATGGCTTAACCGGGTTGTTACTCTTGCTCCGGTATATGAGATAGAAGCCTATCAGGATAAACGGTATACTCAGCCATTGCCCCATGTTCAGGGAAAGCTGATCTTCAAAAGCAACCTGGTTTTCTTTAAAGAACTCTACAATAAACCGAACGGCCCAGAGAAGTATAAGGAACAACCCGAATATATAACCGAGATTCTTTCTCTTGTTTGTTTTCCAGTAAATATACCAGAGTATCAGGAATACGATGATGTAGCCACCAGCTTCATATAACTGGGAAGGGTGGCGCGGAAATGTTTCCCCGAGTTTCTGGAAAACCACTCCGTAATCACTGTTTGTGGGTTTACCTATAATTTCGGAGTTCATAAAATTCCCGATACGCACAAAAACCCCGCCGAAAGCAACCGGAATAACCACACGGTCCAGTATCCATAGAATAGGTTTGTGAATAATTTTTTTACTGTAATAATACATGGCAATAATAATACCTATAGCAGCGCCGTGACTTGCCAGTCCCCGGAAGCCTACGATACGGAATTTAGGGCTGAACTCCACCGGGAGAAATATATGAAGCGGGTCTTTGACAAACATTTCCGGTTCGTAAAAGAGGAAATGTCCCAACCTGGCTCCGATGAGAGTAGCGAGGACGGTATAGATGAACAAAGAGTCCAGTTCTTTTACGGTAAGACCTTCCCGAAGGTATATTTTTTTCATCAGGAACCACCCGAAAACAAAGGCGACTACGAACATCAGGCTGTAAAATCGCAGCATAAAAAAACCGAGATCAATACCTTCGCTCGGATTCCAGTTTATACTTAAAAAATGCATGGTTTTTTATTTTGTAGGTGTAAATATAGGGAAACCACGGCGAAATGAATACAAACGAAAAACTAAATTAAATGTATTATCTTAACAAAAATAATGTCACGTCTGGTTTTACCGGATTGTCCGGATATATCAGACCTCAATCCGTATAAGATGACAATGGAAACTTTCAGGCCTTTATTGGAAACATACGCCTATAATATTCTCGGTTCGTACGAAGATGCGAAAGATGTGGTACAGGATGTGTTGCTTAAGCAGCTTGAAAAGCCAGTTGAAAATACGGAGAATCCGAAGGCATACCTCGTTCGTTCGGTAATTAATCACGCTATTAATGTAAAAAAGCGACAACATAAATTTCGGAAAGACTATCCGGGAAACTGGTTGCCGGAGCCGGTAGCTACGGATCGGGCAGATATATTTCTGGAACGACAGGAGATATTGTTGTATTCCCTGATGGTTTTGCTGGAAAAGCTGACCCCAAAAGAGAGAGGGGTGTTTATTCTGAAGGAAGCTTATAATTACTCCCATGGGGAGATTGCCGAAACACTGGATATTTCTCCGGATAATTCCAGGCAACTTTTTCGGCGCAGTAAAGACAAACTCCGGGAAGAAGAAACTTTTCCGGAGAAGGATATGGCTGATTCCGGGCAACTGGAACAATTACTTTTTGCTATACAAAACAGTGAAATGGCAGATCTGGAAGCACTGCTGCACAAGGATATCCATATAACCTCGGATGGCGGAGGTAAAGTTTCCGCAGCTGTAAATGTGGTATCGGGCGTAAAGAATACTTCGAAGTTTCTCCTGGGAATATTTAAAAAATTCTACGAAAATGTACCGGAGGTCACTATTGCCATTTCTGAAGTCAACAACCGTCCGGCCTTGTTTTATTCCCTGGAAGGCAAAGTAATCAGCTGCATGTTGCCGGATATGAAAGAAGGGAAAATAGCAAGTATTTATTTTGTCCGAAACCCCGATAAACTAAAAAATCTTCAGAAAATCAATTCCTGATGTCACATTTCTATCTTCTTGTTTGTCTATAGTATAAATAACTTTTAAAAGACAAATGTCATGGAAAGAATCAGCTATGGGGAATTACCCAAAGGAATGTACCAGGTATTGGTAGAGGTGGAGAGTTATATACACCAAAGCGGACTGGACCTGCGGTTAGTGGAATTATTGAAATACCGGGTATCGCAATTAAACCACTGTGCTTACTGCCTGGATATGCACTACAAGGAAGCGTTGCATCTCGGGGAGGAGCCTTTGCGGCTGTATTCCATCGCTGCGTGGAGGGAATGTCCGTATTATTCGGAAAAGGAACGCGCTGCACTGGAATTTGCCGAAGCGCTTACGGATTTGCCACACCAGCATATTGATGATGCCCTGTTTGAAAACATGCAACGCTTTTTCAATAAACAGGAAATATCTCTTCTTACCCTGGCGATAGCCCAGATCAATACCTGGAACCGTATTCAACAGGTAGTGCGGACCAAACCGGGAGAGTATAAAGTAAGGGGCTAAAAAGATTCAAAGGCAAATTATGTTCTCAGGGACAACGGTAAAAGAGAAATGAAGCTTTTCGTTTCTCTTTTCTGTTTAAATACGCAAAACGAGTAATGTGGAAAAAGCCGGTTGCCGGGAATTTTCCAAAGGGCCCGATCTGGCAGTTGTGTGTTTTTTAAATCGTTTTGTAATCAGTGAATTTTGTCCTCTTTTTCCGGAACAGGGTCATAGCCGGAACCTCCCCAGGGATGACAACTGAATATCCTTTTTATCGCGAGTTTCCCACCTTTTATCAGGCCGTGCTTTTGCAGGGCTTCTACCGTGTAATGCGAACAGGTGGGAGTGTACCTGCAAGTGGCAGGAGTTAAAGGAGAGATCAGGTACTGGTATGTTTTTACTAAAAAGATAAACGGATAAGCGAGTATTTTCAGTAAAAATTTCATGTGTATACGGATTTCTGAAAATCAAGAGTATCGGGAGACGGAGAAGGTGGTCCCTTCTTTCCCGTCTTTTAACTGTATTCCCATAGCGGCCAGCTCATCTCTTATTTTATCGGATGTGGCAAAGTCTTTATTCGCCCTGGCTTCGGCCCGGAGGTTAATAAGTAGTTCTACTACACCCGAAAGTTTATCCGCTCCGTTTTCCTCGGAAACCGTTACGTCAACCAGTCCGAGGACATCAAAAATAAAAGCGTGGACAGTGCTTTTAAGTGACGTCAGGTCGTCTTCCGATATTCCGGCTTTTCCTTCTTTTACCTGGTTGATGAATTTAACGATCTCGAACAGATTGGCAATGAGTACCGGACTGTTGAAGTCGTCGTTCATGGCATCGTAGCATTTCTGTTGCCATGTTCCCATATCAATGCCGGAAGTTTCGGGAGAAACGGGAAGTTCTTCCAAAAGGTGAACGGCTTCCATAAGCCTGTTAAATCCTTTTTCCGAGGCGACCAGGGCATCGTTACTGAAATCCAATACACTACGATAGTGGGCCTGCAATATAAAGAAACGTACAACTGCCGGAGAAAAAGGTTTATTCAATATGTTGTTATTCCCGGTGAAAATTTCATTGGGAAGTATGTTGTTACCGGTAGATTTGGCCATTTTTTTACCGTTCAGGGTAAGCATATTGGCGTGCATCCAGTAATTGACGGGGGAGTGCCCGTTGCAGGCTTCGGCCTGTGCTATTTCACATTCGTGATGCGGGAACTTCAGGTCCATACCACCACCGTGAATATCGAATTTTTCCCCGAGATATTTGGTACTCATAGCAGTACACTCCAGGTGCCATCCGGGGAACCCATCGCTCCACGGGGAGGGCCAGCGCATAATGTGCTGGGGTTCCGCTTTTTTCCATAAGGCGAAATCCTGTGGGTTTTTCTTGTCGCTCTGGCCGTCCAGTTCGCGGGTATTGTGGATGAGGTCTTCGATATTCCGTCCGCTCAACTTTCCGTATTTGGTACTTTTGTTGAATTTAATAACATCAAAATATACCGATCCGTTAACTTCATAGGCAAAGCCTTTATCCAGGATTTCCCGGATAATATCTATTTGCTCAATGATATGCCCGGTGGCCGTAGGCTCTATACTGGGCGGGAGATTGTTGAAACGGTTGAGTGTGTTGTGAAAATCTACGGTGTAGCGCTGCACGACTTCCATCGGCTCGATCTGTTCCAGGCGAGCTTTTTTGGCAATACGGTCTTCTCCTTCGTCCGCATCATTTTCGAGGTGACCGGCATCGGTAATATTTCGGACATACCGCACTTTGTAACCGAGATGTTTCAGGTAGCGGAAGATCAGGTCAAAGGACATAAAAGTCCTGCAATTTCCCAGGTGTACATAATTATACACTGTGGGGCCACAGACGTACATGCCTACGTGGCTTTCGTTGATGGGTTCGAATATCTCTTTGTTTCCTGTAAGTGAATTGTATATCTTCAGTTTTTGATCTTGGTACAGTTGCATTCTCGGTTACTTGAATTTTGGGATATAATTAAAATTCGGTCTCTAATTTGATGTAATCCAGAAATTCTCTCCTGACGGCCGGGTCTTTGAATTTACCCCCGAACTCTGCCGTTACCGTACTGCTTTCTATATCGCGTATTCCTCTGGAATTCACACACAGGTGTTTGGCATCTATCACACAGGCCACATCTTTGGTGCCAAGTGCCCTTTGTAGTTCCTGTACGATCTGCATGGTCATCCTTTCCTGTACCTGTGGCCTTTTGGCGTAATAATCCACGATACGGTTCATCTTGGAAAGGCCGATAACGTTTCCTTTGGAGATGTATGCCACATGGGCCCTTCCTACGATGGGTAACAAATGGTGCTCACAGGTAGAGTATACGGTGATATTCTTTTCCACCAGCATTTCGCCGTATTTGTATTTGTTCTGAAACGTGGAGGCTTTGGGTTTTCTCTCCGGATGAAGCCCGGCAAAGATCTCCTTTACAAACATTTTGGCTACCCGTCTCGGAGTGCCTCTGAGGCTGTCGTCCGTAAGGTCGAGCCCGAGGGTTTCCATAATGTTGTATACGTCCTGTTCTATTTTTTCTATTTTTTCGTCGTCAGACAGTTCAAAAGCATCTTCCCTCAAAGGCGTGTCTGCGGATGATGAAACATGGTTATCACCAATCTCTTCAAAGTGTTCTTCCAAGGCTTTGTCTATTTTCATCGTTTCGGAATTTATATTCTCCTGAAAACAAACGAATAACTCTGTTTGTATATTCTCGTTTGTTTTTTGCTACTATGTCGCAAATATAAGGATTTTTGTGACGGACATTCTTCACACTACGGCAAGAAAATTGTCTTTTAAAAACCTCTGCGCTTATCCGAAGCAAAAGGAAAGGCAAAGATAGTTATTTATACAGGACAAATTATTTTTTGAAGTATAGATAATGACAATGGCTCCATAACTTTAATCTACTTTTAACGAAAAAAAATATCCTTCCCGTATGTGTTATTCATACCGGGAAGGATAAAGCTGTATTTTTTAGAGGTTGAATGTAAGAGACAGTGTTACGTTGGTATTTCTGCTATCAATGTTTGCAGCAGAGGTAAGTCCTGTTTCGTATAATTGGGACTTATAGTCTCTCATAAACTGGTTAAAGGCGGCATCGAGCCTGGCGGCACCGAAATCATAGCCCAGTCCGAAAGAATAACCGTTGAGGTCTCCTATCATATCGCTGTCGTAAGGGCTTTGCTCATAGCGGTAACCGGCACGCAGGCTGAATTGTTGTATTCTGTACTCGCCTCCCAAACGAACGGTAGATGTGGCTTGCAGAACCTCACTCATATAATCGTTTTCTGCGGCAAAATCCGGATTGGAGGTGGGTTTTAGTTTAGCATTACTCATATCCTGGTAACTGTAATCCAGGCTTATGAGTCCCTGTTTTCCGAAAACAACGGCCATACTACCGGTGTATTTGGCCGGGATCTGTATTTTGTGATCGGGAAAGACACTTACCAGGTTAAAGTTAATAAATTCTATATCGGGATTTTCTTGTAATGCCCGATCTGAAGTTATACGTTGCGATAGTTCATCCGTTAGCCTGTACCAAGTGGGGGATTGATATGTTAATCCAACTCTTACCATTTCCCCTACACGTGCAATCCCCCCCAAAGAAAAGGAGAAACCGTTTCCATCAGTACGAAGAAGGTTGTCGAAATTTATGTATTCCAGGTTACTCTCGGGGCCATAACCATCTTCATCCAGTTGAGTATATTTTTCGTATCGAACATCGTGGAAGTTGAGCGATGCCCCTACGTAGAAATCTTCCAGGTATTGTCCTGCAAAGTTAACGGTGAATTTATTGTTGTATCCGGAAGTACTTTGAAGGAAACGTTGATTGAGGGTGTTATAGTTTACATTGGAGACATATTCTGTATTGCTATTTATATCCTGCACGGGATCAGTTATATATGCCTGATAGCCTAAAAATGCCTGTTGGGGAACAAACCCGAGGTTTGGGTCGGAAAAAATATTCAGATATGCCTCTTCTATTACTTCGTTAGATCCGACACCTAGAATACCAAGGGGAACTCCTTGAGAAAACGCTAAAAAATACTCATCTATAGAAGTATTGCCATTACCTGCGGCCAGAAATTCGTTTTCGAAGTTGTTTGCTTTCTCAAAGTTAAAAGCAAGGGAAAATTTCCGCCATCCCGCGTTGTTTTTTGTATTGTGAAATACCAATACGCCTCCAAGCTGGTTGAGGTCGAAGTCGGAAACATCGGTAGAGGTCTGTCCCCCGAAATAATTGGTTTTGTTTTTTGTGTTATAACTCGTACCGGAAATGGTAAGGCTTCCGTTGGTAAAGACAGCCGATCCGGCGGGATTGGTATTCAAGGCGGAAAGATCTCCCCCAAGGGCGCCGAATGCGCCACTCATGGATTGGTACCTTGCCGTACCCTGTAAATTTTCCGATCCGTATCGTACTACGTCGTTAATGGTTTGTGCCTTTGCCTGTGTTGCGGCACCAAAGATTACAAGTATTGCCAGTATTTTTTTCATGAGAGTCCGATTTTAAGAAAGAGCAATATGTTTGTTTTGGGCAAAAAATAATCATGATATCGGGGTGTATCACGATTATTTTTTACCTGTTTGCAATGATGAATAAATTTTATGTTCTAGCCTCTTCCACGGCCGCCACTTCTGGATGAAGAAGAGCGTGTGGCTCCTCCGGAAGACCTCGACGGTGAAGAAGAGCGCATAGATGATCCGCTGGATCTTGTAGATCGTGCTGGTGTGCTATAAGATCTCCTTGTGGTGGAGGAAGAACGTGTAGCCCTTGTAGGCGTAGAATTACTACGATTATATGTAGAATTGCTGTTTCGATATGTTCTTCTGTTGGTGCCGCTTCTGTTGGCATCTACGTTAGAACTGTTCCTGTATGTCCTTCTGCCGGTACTGTTTCTGTCCGTACCTACATTGGCACTGTTACGATACGTCCTTCTGCTGGTACTGCTTCGGTTTGTGCCTACATCGGCACTGTTCCGGTATGATCTTCTGTTTGTAGAAGAGTTTCGGTAAGCAGAGGAATTTCTTCTGTTCGTACTGGCTATATTGTTCCGGTTATAATATCTCCTGGAATTTGTATATGCATAGGATCTCCTGGGATGATAATACGGGCGATTATAGCCCCATCCCCATCCGGGATATCCGCCCCAATAGCTCCAGCCGAGTCCCCAGCCGGCACCATACCAGCCGCCGCCCCATCCGGGACCGTACCAACCACCCCATCCCATATTCCAGAAGGGGTCATACCATCCCATTCCCCATCCGGGGCCGCCCCAGCCACCCCATCCGGCACCATACCAACCGCCACCCCATCCCATGGAGTTGTTGTAAATATTAACGGAGGTAGATTGCGGATTATCGCCCCATCCGGGATATCCGCCCTGGTAGTCATAATGGTAATTATCGGCAACAATATCTGTGGAATCGTTTACTTCATTGCTGGAGTACGAATCGATATCCGTAAATATATAATCGTTGCTGGTCATCTGTTCGAATTGTTCCGATTGCCTTGCGAAATAAGACTGGTAATTCGAAGAAGATGAAGATTGTGTCGTTCTGGTGTTCCGCGGAGTTTCGGCATGACTATAATCGGTGGCATCACCATAGATGCCATCGGAATCGTAATAGGAAGCCTGCTGATATGATCCGCAGGAGACGAGAAAAATCCCGGATACTGCACCAGTCAGTAAAAAACGGAATTTTTTAATATGGTTTAAAGTATTCATCATTGCAAAATTTTATTGTTGAACATAACAAAAATAGTTAGTTTTGCCAAACTATTCTCTACTTTAACAGAAGCGCAATATTTGTGCCAAACTACTGATAATGGGCAAGAACTTAACAAAACGAAGCGAAGACTATTCGAAATGGTATAACGAACTGGTGGTAAAGGCAGATCTTGCTGAAAACTCGGGCGTAAGGGGATGTATGGTGATTAAACCCTATGGCTTTGCCATATGGGAAAAGATGCAGGCGGAACTGGACCGTATGTTCAAGGAAACGGGGCATCAGAACGCTTATTTTCCTCTTTTCATACCGAAATCTTATCTGAGCAAAGAGGCTGCTCACGTAGAAGGTTTTGCCAAAGAATGTGCCGTCGTAACTCATTATCGCCTTAAAAACGCGGAGGACGGAAGCGGAGTGATCGTAGATCCGGATGCCAAACTGGAAGAAGAACTTATTGTTCGCCCGACTTCCGAAACGATTATCTGGGATACCTACCGCAAATGGATACAGTCTTATCGCGATTTACCCTTGTTGATAAATCAATGGGCCAATGTAGTACGGTGGGAAATGCGTACACGATTGTTTTTGCGTACGGCAGAATTTTTATGGCAGGAAGGGCATACGGCCCACGCTACCCGGGAAGAAGCGATAGCGGAAGCGGAACAAATGATGCATATCTATGCGGATTTTGCCGAAAATTATATGGCAATGCCCGTAATTAAAGGTGTGAAGTCCGAAAGCGAGCGTTTCGCCGGGGCAATAGAGACCTATTGTATCGAAGCATTGATGCAGGATGGTAAAGCATTACAGGCAGGAACATCACATTTCCTGGGACAGAATTTTGCCAAGGCGTTTGATGTGAAATTCGCAAATAAAGAAGGAAAACAGGATTATGTATGGGCAACTTCCTGGGGAGTGTCCACCCGTCTTATGGGTGCCCTGGTTATGGCACATAGCGATGATAACGGCCTCGTACTACCTCCAAAACTTGCGCCTATACAGGTCGTAATCGTGCCAATATATAAAGGAGAAGAACAGTTGGATGCCATTTCGGAAAAGGTGGAACCTCTTGTTCGTGAATTACGTGGCAAGAGAATTTCTGTAAAATACGATAACCGGGATACGCATAAACCGGGATGGAAGTTTAATGAATACGAACTGAAGGGAGTGCCTGTTCGCCTGGCTATTGGTCAGCGCGATATGGAGAACGGTACTTTTGAAGTGGCACGCCGGGATACCCTGGAAAAAGAGATCGTTAAGGAAGGGGATGTGGTTGCCAGAATAGAGGAGCTGCTCGAAGATATTCAGCGATGCGTATACCGAAAGGCTCTCGATCACCGGGCAACACATATTACCGAAGTCAACTCTTTCGAAGAATTCAGAGAAGTGCTGGAAAGCAAGGGAGGATTTCTCTCTGCACATTGGGACGGTATTGCGGAAACGGAAGATACGATCAAAGAACTGACCAAAGCTACGATCCGTTGTATTCCGCTGGATGCAAAAGAGGAAGACGGAACGTGTATTTACAGTGGCAAACCTTCCAAAAGAAGAGTGTTGTTTGCTAAAGCATATTAACAGCATTGAATGGAAGAGGCGTATCTGTCCGGATACGCCTCTTTTCAATTACTTTGCTGCCAATGTTATTTATCCACAGAATTGACAGTCTCGCCTTTGACGTGTTTAGAACGGATCTTGAATTTTTGACGTTTGGGGCGTAATTTTCCGTAAGACCCCATGATTATTTTACCTCTTTTCGTCTTTTTGTCTCCTTTTCCCATTTTTTAATCATTTGGTTAAACTTTGCCACAAGTTACTAAATTATGATTAAACGGCTGGTTTGCCCTGCTTCGATTTGCTACCGGATAGAATTTACAAATTCCGCAATATGGTCTTTTCCCTTGTCATTCAGGAATTTTATAAATGCGGAACCGATAATTGCTCCTTTGGCCAGTTTGGTAGCAGTCCGGAATGTCTCTTCATTGCTGATACCAAAACCTACGATCTGCGGGTTTTTTAACCGGAGGTTGTGAATGCGTTCGAAATACTGCTTCTGGATATCCCCGAAAGTATTCTTTGCCCCGGTTACACTCGCAGAACTCACCATATAGATAAAGCCTTCCGAAACCGAATCGATAAAACGAATACGTTCATCCGGGGTTTGTGGAGTAATGAGGAATACATTGGCCAGGCCATACTTTTCAAACAACCCTTTGTATTCTTCTTCATAGACGTCTACCGGAAGATCGGGAATGATCAGTCCGTCTATCCCTATTTCCGCACATTTCGAACAGAAATTTTCTACCCCGTATTGCATTATAGGATTGAAGTATCCCATGATAATAAGGGGGATGTGCACGGTTTCCCGAATACCTTCCAGTTGTTCGAAAAGCCTGGCTGTGGTCATACCGTTTTTCAGTGCTTTGGTGGAGCTTTCCTGTATTGTGGGGCCGTCGGCAAGCGGATCGCTGAAAGGGAGACCTATTTCTATCATGTCCACTCCGCTTTCCTGAAGATTTTTTATAATGGGGACGGTATCTTCAACACCGGGATAACCCGCGGTAAAATATATGGACAGGACTTTTTTATCTTCCCGTAGTTTTTGATGTATCCTGTTTGTCGTCATGTTTTTTCTGATTAGTTATCTGCATTTTTAAAAGGGACTTATAAACCGAAATGGTCGATATAAGTATTGAGATCTTTGTCTCCTCTTCCGGACAGGGCTACCACCACCACATCGTCTTTCCCGAATTTTGTGTTTTCGAAAATGGCAAGAGCGTGACTGGATTCTATGGCAGGGATTATACCTTCCAGTTTGCATAATTCCATTCCGGCCTTCATGGCTTCATCGTCGGTGACGGATTTAAAGGTTGCTCTTCCCGAAGTGTAAAGGTGTGAATGCATAGGCCCTACGCCCGGGTAGTCCAGTCCGGCGGAAATGGAGTAGGGTTCTGTAATTTGCCCGTCATCGGTCTGCATGAGCAGGGTTTTGCACCCGTGAATAATTCCTTTGTGCCCTAAAACGGAAGTTGCGGCACTTTCGCCGGAATCGACACCCTTACCGGCAGCTTCCACAGCAATAATACCTACTTCTTCTTCGTCCAGGAAATGGTAAAAAGTACCGGCAGCGTTACTGCCGCCTCCAATACAGGCCACCACATAATCCGGATTTTCCCGTCCTTCTTTTTCCTTAAGCTGTGTTTTGATCTCTTCGGAAATAATACTTTGAAAACGGGTTACCATATCCGGGTACGGATGCGGACCTATGGCCGATCCTATAATATAATGTGTGTCTACCGGGTTGTTTATCCAGTCGCGGATAGCTTCGTTGGTGGCATCTTTCAGGGTGCGGCTTCCGGAAAGTGCGGGGCGTACTTCGGCCCCGAGCATTTTCATACGGGCTACATTCGGTGCCTGGCGCGCGATGTCTATTTCGCCCATATACACTATACATTCCATACCTGTAAGGGCGCATACGGTAGCTGTTGCAACCCCGTGTTGTCCGGCCCCGGTCTCTGCGATGATCCTGGTTTTGCCGAGACGTCTGGCCATTAATATCTGGCCTATGGTATTGTTGATCTTATGAGCCCCGGTGTGATTGAGGTCTTCCCGTTTCAGGTAAATCCTGGTGCCGTATTTTTCAGACATCCGTTTGGCGAAATAAAGGGGAGAAGGGCGTCCTACGTAATCCTTCAGAAGCTGGTTAAACTCTTCCTTAAATGAAGGGTCACTCATTACTTCCAGGTACTCTTGGCGGAGTTGCTCTACGTTGGGATAGAGCATTTCCGGGATAAATGCCCCGCCGAATTCACCATAATAGCCCCTCTCACTTACATGATAAGAGCCCGAACCTGCGGTTCCCCCGATGGGAGAAGAAGTTGTTACTGGTGTTGACATAGTATTTTCGATTTAAATTCTTTTAATTTTTCCGTGTTTTTGTATCCGGGTTCCGTTTCAAACCTGCTGTTCACATCAATAGCATGACAGAGGGAAGATACCCTACGATATTCCGGATTATTGAGGAAATCCAGGATTTTATGCACTTCTTCCAGGCCTATTCCGCCACTCAGAAAATATGGTTTTCCGGACGGATAATCTTTGAGAAGTCTCCAGTCAAACGTATAACCATTTCCTCCCGGCTGTTTTCCCTTGGTGTCGAAAAGGAAATAATCTGCCGTGCTCTCAAAAGGAAGGAGTTGTCCGAAATCGAATTCATCCTTTACGGAAAACACTTTGATGATTTCCATACCGGGTAGAGCATGCCGGAGTTCCCCGCAAAATTCTGCCGGTTCCCCGCCGTGTAATTGCACTGCCTGTAAATGATATTGATTGACTTTTCCGATAATTTCCGCAACGGAAGAGTTTACAAACACCCCGGTTTTTCGTATTTCTGCCGGAAGATCCGGTATTTCCCCTTTAAAATACCGGGGAGATTTATCGTAAAAGATAAACCCCAGGTAATCGGGATGCAGGGTTGCAACCGCCCGGATATTTTCCGGGTGTTTCATGCCGCAAACCTTTAGTTTCGGAATGTTGTAACCGGTATGTTGAAGGTTTTCTGCCATTTAGTTTTTCAGTTTTCCGATAAATGCTTCCGCACTTTGTCCCGGGTTTTCGGTTTTCATAAAGTTTTCTCCTACCAGGAAACCTTTATAGCCGAATTGTTGCAGGTCTTTAATCGTTTCCGGGTCGCTGATACCACTCTCGGATACTTTTACGAAATCATCGGGAATAATGCCGGAGAGTTGTTTGCTGGTATCGATACTTACTTCAAAGGTTTTCAGGTTGCGGTTATTCACACCGAGCATATCCAGGCTGGGCATGAGCGATTTGTGCAACTCTTCTTCATTGTGTACTTCGAGGAGAACGTCCAGGCTCAGGCTTTTGGCAAATTCGGAGAGGTTTTTTATTTCATTTCGAGATAACACTGCTGCAATGAGGAGTATGACATCCGCCCCGTGTGCTTTGGCTTCGAGAAGCTGATATTCGTCGATGATGAATTCCTTACGGAGCAGGGGGAATTTTGCAACGGCCCTGGCCTGTAATAAATCCTCCAGAGAACCCCCGAAATACTTGCCGTCGGTGAGTACCGACATACCGCAGGCGCCTGCCTTTTCGTATCCGCTGGCCACATCGGCAACACTCAGGCTTTGATTAATGACAGACCGGGAAGGGGAACGTCTTTTATGTTCGGCTATAATACCCGTGTTACTGTTTTTCAGATTGTATGCCAGGGAAACCGTATCGCGATCAAAGAGTGCGGAAGATTCCAGTTGGGAAACCGGAACAACACTTTTTTTAAGCGCGACCTCTTTGCGCTTATCGGCTATTATCTTGTCTAAAATGTTAGACATGTGATTGTGTTTTAGATGTTAATTAATATTTTTTGCACAGAAAATCGTCACCGACTGATCTCCTGTAATTTCTTAAGAGCGTTTAGTGCTTTACCGGAGGACAGGCTTTCTTTGGCTATTTCAAATCCTTCTTTCGGTTGCAGGTTATTTACGGTGGCGATGGCCATTCCCGCATTGGCACATACGACATTGTTTTGGGCTTCTGTTCCTTTTCCGCTTATGACATTCATAAAAATGGCAGCGGAGTCTTCTATGGTTTCCCCACCCTTGATAGCTTCCGGGGCCAATAGTTCCGTACCGAAATCGGCCGGGATCAGCATTTGTTCCGATTGGTTGCGAATAGCTTTTGCCGGACCGGTAAGGGAAAGCTCGTCATAGCCGTCGAGGGCGTGGAGTATGGTATAATTTTTATCTGTGTTCTGATAAAGATATCCGTACATACGGGCCAGCTCCAGGTTAAATACGCCTACCATCTGGTTTTTCGGAAAGGCCGGGTTTACCATTGGTCCCAGCATATTGAAAAAGGTTTTTACCGCAAGTTCTTTTCGGATAGGGCCTACGTTTTTCATGGCAGGGTGGAACAGGGGAGCATGTAATACGCATATATTCGCTTCCCCGATAGACCGTTTCAGGAAGTCCGGATCATTGGAAAATTTAATCCCCAGAAACTCCATCACATTGCTGGAGCCACATTTGGAGGAAACCCCGTAGTTACCGTGCTTTGTAACGGGGATCCCGGCACCCGCGGTTATAAATGATGCCAGCGTGGAAATATTGAAAGTGTCTTTACCATCGCCCCCGGTACCGCAGAGATCAATGGCTTCGTAACCGTTAAGATCAACTGCAATACAAAGGTCGAGAAGGGCGTCGCGGAAGCCTTCCAGTTCTTCAACGGTGATGCTCCGCATCATATATACGGTGAGGAAAGCGGCGATCTGGCTGGTGTTGTACGATCCTTTGGAAATATTGACCAGGACGTTCCTGGCCTCCTCCTTGGAGATGGTTTCGTGGTTTATAAGCCTGTTGAGTATTTCTTTCATTTTGAAAGTTTTTTAGTTGAGGCGTACAAGCCGCCTTTGCGTTAGTTGAGGTGTACGGCTGTACACCTTACGTGTTAGTTAAGGGAAGCAAAGCTTCTTTTTATGGGGTTGATTTCAGCCAGTTTTTGAGTATCCTTTTTCCGTCCGGAGTGAGTACCGATTCGGGGTGGTACTGTACGCCTTTTACGTCATATTCCCGGTGGCGAAGAGACATTACCTGTCCGTTTTCATCAAAAGATGTAGCTTCGAGCGATGCGGGAAGCTCGGGGTCTACGACCCAGGAGTGGTAACGCCCTACTTCAATTTCCTGTTCCAGACCTTCGAAGAGCGGCTCGTCCTTAACGATTATTTTTACCTTAGTGGCCACACCGTGGTATACTTTGTCCAGGTTGATGATCTTTCCGCCGAACACTTCGCCTATGGCCTGTTGTCCGAGACATACACCCAGGATACTTTTGGTAGGGGCATATTTTTTTATGATAGCCTTTAAGAGTCCGGCTTCATCTGGAATTCCGGGCCCGGGAGAGAGCAGTATTTTGTCAAATGCTGCCGCTTCTTCCAGTTCGAGCTGGTCGTTTCGCTTTACGGTAACTTCGCAGCCCAGGTCTTCGAGGTAGTGCACGAGGTTATATGTAAAACTGTCGTAATTATCTATAACCAGTATTTTTTGTGTTTTCATCGGTTTTGTATTCTTATTAATAAGTCCGGGTTAAATACTTTCGGCCAGGTCCATGGCTTTATTGAGTGCTCCGAGTTTGTTATATACCTCCTGTAACTCACTTTCGGCAATGGATTCGGATACCACTCCGGCACCGGCCTGGTAATGCAACCGGTGGTTCTTGCTGAGAAAAGTCCGTATCATTATGGCATGGTTGAAATTCCCTTCAAAATCCATAAAACCTATGGCACCCCCGTAAAAATTTCGGTTGCAGTTCTCATACTTGTCTATGAGTTGCATGGCCATGTGTTTGGGTGCCCCGCTGAGGGTTCCTGCCGGAAAGGTATCGGCAACTACCTGCATGGTCGATGCGTGTTCGTGTAATTTTCCGGTGACTTTGGATACCAGGTGAATTACATGAGAAAAGAACTGTACTTCCCGGTATGTCTCTACCCGGACTTCGTGGCCGTGCCTGCTGAGGTCGTTCCTCGCCAGATCGACGAGCATAACGTGTTCGGCATTTTCTTTGGCATCTTCGGCAAGTTGTCTGGCCAGGACAGTATCCTGCTCGTCATTTCCGGTACGGCGAAAGGTGCCGGCTATGGGGTGAATTTCCGCTTTCCTGTTCTTTACCACCAGTTGGGCTTCGGGAGAGGAACCGAATATCTTAAAGTTTCCGTAATCAAAGAAAAAGAGGTAGGGGGAGGGGTTTATACTTCGGAGTGCACGATATACGTTGAATTCGTCCCCTTTAAATTCCTGGGAGAATCTTTTGGACAGTACCAGTTGAAATACATCCCCTCTGTAGCAATGCTTTTTGGCATGTTCCACACTCTTTTTATATTCTTCATCCGTTAGGTTGGAAACTGCATCACCTACTTTGGTAAAGTTGTACGTGGCGAAATTTTTGGATTGCAGTAATTGTTCTATTTCGGGAATATTGTTGGTGCCATCGGCGCTGTGACAGAAGATATAGGCTTCGTTTTTGAAGTGGTTGATGACGATAATGTTTTGATATACGGCATAATAAATATCCGGAATGTCCAGAGTTTCTTCCTTTTCCGATATCTCAATATCCTCAAAGTATCGTACACCGTCATAGGCTATATAGCCGAACAGGCCTTTGTTGATGAACTTAAAACCGTTGTCTTTGGATTTAAAGGCCCTGGCGAAATTGTGTATGGCCAGGGGTACATCGGTGCTCTGCTCTATGGGAGTCTGTGTTGTAGTCCCGTCCGGATATGATTCCGTGATGGCCCCTTTTTTTATCTCGATGCTTGCAATAGGGTTGCAGCATATATAGGAAAAGCTGTTGTTGTTCGCGTGATAATCGCTGCTTTCCAGCAACAGGCTGGCGGGATACCTGTCGCGTATTTTAAGGTAAACGCTTACCGGGGTTATGGTATCTGCGAGTATCTGTTTGTAATTTGTGGTCAGATGTATCATTATATTTTGAAATTAAAAGGTCCGGAAAACAAAAAAGGCCTGTCGTGATTGACAAGCCTTCTGTATTTTGATTTTAAAAATACTTCACAGGGGTCTAGCTCACGACGTTCTGACGTAAGTTGCTCCACCACCAGGTATTGTTTAAAATAATATGCATTTCTCTTTTATCTGGTTACAAATATAGAAAGGAAAATGAAAATTGCAAGTCGTAAAATGCTTTTATAACATTTTTTTTGTGTATCCTTAAAAAAGGGCCCCTTTTTGTAGAAGGAGCCCGGATTTTCAATTATAGCTATTTTTTCCCGGTCCGATTAGAAGTTCAGGTCCACGACGAGATCGAATTCGTCATAGATCACTTTGTCTCCTAGGTTTTGGAAGAAATTTCCCGAGTTGAACTCTATACCGTATTTGGTCCTGTCTACTTTCAATGCTCCGGTGGCCTTGTTGCCATATATGGAAAGATCAAAATTTACGGGATGCGTTTTTCCCTTAATAGTTAGATCACCGGTAACTTCATAGGCATTTTTGCCCGTAGCCTTTACTTTAGTAATCACCAGATTGGAAGTCGGATGTGTTTCCACCCCGAAAAAATCGTCGGATTTCAGATGACCATCCAGTTTGCCCCGGGAATCTCCTTCAAGATCGGTGCTGGTAAGGGAAGTCATATCTACTACGAATTGTCCCCCGGTAAGTTTATCCCCTTCGAAAACTAAAGAACCTTCTTTCAGGTTTATTACCCCTTCGTGCGACCCGGTTACTTTATAACCTTTCCAGGTAACTTTACTGGTGGTTACATCTACCTTTTTCTCTTCTTTATCCATGGTGGTAAATGCGGTGGCTCCTAAGGCCACGACCAGGGTCAATGCTGCTTTTGCAAATTTATTTTTCATGTTTTTCAGAAATTTGTTTTTTTGAATTTTGTATTGATAATTATATAGAGGTAAATAATTCTTCCGACGGTTTTCTTACTTTGGGCAGGTGCTGCATTTCATCTTCGGAAGAACGATAGCCTATAGTGGCAATGACTGTGGCATGGAGCCCTTTTTCGGTAAGTCCGAGTATTTTGTTGTATCCTTCGGCATCAAATCCTTCCATGGGACAGGCGTCTATTTTAAGTTGTGCGGCGGCGGCCAGAAAATTTCCAAGCGCTATATATGCCTGCTTGGCAGCCCAGGCGCTTTTTATCTCCTGTGGTAGTTGTACAACAGTATTGTTTATCATATCCTTGAAACCGGAGAGGTTCTCTACAGGAATGCTTCTCGTCTTACTGATGTTATTCATATAAGCTTCGGTATCCCCGGCGGTAACATCGGTCTTGCTGGCAAATACGATGAGGTGAGAAGCGTCTGTGATCTGAGGTTGTCCCCAGGATACTTCTTTCAATTGTTTACGGATTTCCGGGTCTTCTATGATAAAAACCTGGTAAGGTTGCATACCATAAGAAGAAGCCGATAAACGGATAGCTTCCTTAAGGGTGCCGAGGTCTTCGGCAGAGATTTTTGCTGACGGGTCAAATTTTTTGGTGGCGTATCTCCAGTTCAGGGATTCGATAATAGTACTCATATTAAATTCAATTATATTTAGTTCAACATTGGTTTAACTTCGCAAGGTATCGAGTATCTGGTTCAGGGTATCCAGTTGCTCTTTATCCAGCTTGTTTACAATTTCTTTTTCTGCGGTGGCAACGGCAACATTCACTTCTTCCAGCAGGTCTATGCCGTTTTGGGTTATGTGAATTTCAACTTTTCTCCGGTTTTGCGGGCACTGAACTCTTTTTACCAGGTCTTTGTCGATCAGCTTGTCTACGATACGGGTGGTATTGCTCATTTTGGCAATCATCCGTTCTTGTATGGTATACAGGTTTGCAGGCTGACCTTTTTGGCCTTTCAGTATACGCAAGACATTAAATTGTGGCATGGAAATATCAAAAGGCTTGATCGCGTCGGAGATCTTATTGCTTATTTCGTTCGCCGTATACACCAGGTTTATCACTGTCCTGGTATGGTTTTGCATATTTTGCGTTTTAATGACTTCTTCAATTTTCATTGTCCATACAACATTTGTAGGTACAAATATAAAAGTATTTTTTATTCCTGCACAAGTTTTTGTTTGGTAAAGTTTTGTTAAAACACTTGTTCGCGTACCGGTTGTTTTTATCTTTATAAAGTACAGTTCCGGGGCTAAAGTTTTAATAATTAGTGCTCAGGATTGTTAGTGATGTGCTTTTGTTGAAAAATCCCGGAATCGAAGAAAAGGCTTTTCCTGAGGAAGGCTTTACGATTTTTTTGCCGGTTCCGGATAAAAAATTATAGAGATGAAACTACATATAACCTGCGCGTTTTTTGTAATTTTGATTTCCTGTAAGACGGATGGTAGCAAGAAGGTGGAGATAGCAGAAGCAGAGACGAGTATCGGTGAACTGCCACCGAAAGATGTGGTTACGGACGGAGACCTGCAAATCCGGGTGTACGATTTTGCCGGTTTTGAACGGTTTTTACACAAAAAGGACGACAAAATATATGTGATTAATTTTTGGGCTACCTGGTGTAAACCATGTGTTGCGGAGTTGCCTTATTTCGAGCGTCTCCAAAAGGAATATGCGAATAGAGGGGTAGAGGTAGTGCTGGTGAGCCTGGATATGCCAGGGACTTTTGAAAAGAAGCTGCTTCCTTTTGTCAGTGAGAAAAAACTGGAATCCCGGGTGGTTGTGCTGGACGATCCGAAACAGAATGAGTGGATTCCAAAAGTAAATGCAGAATGGTCGGGCGCCATACCGGCTACACTAATATATAACAGGTCTAAGCGTGTGTTTTACGAATCGGCTTTGACGTACGAAGATCTGGAAAACAACCTGAAAGCTTTAAAGGATACGAAATGAAAATAATCAGAACTTTCTTATTGCTCGCCGTTGTGCTGACAATAAGTTCTTTATCGGCAAATATTCCTGTCCATGACGATGGTTACCAGATAGGAGACCTCGCAGAGGATTTTAGTCTGAAAAACGTAGATGGTAAAATGGTTTCCCTGTCCGATTACCGGGGAGCCAAAGGGTACCTGGTGATATTTACCTGTAATACCTGTCCGTATGCCCAGGCTTACGAAGACAGGATTATTGCCCTGGATAAAAAGTACAGGAAAATGGGTGTCCCGGTTATAGCTATCAATCCGAATAACCCCAAGAAATCTCCAAAAGACAGTTTTGAAGACATGCAGGTGCGTGCTACGGAGAAAAATTTTGGTTTTCCTTATTTGTTGGATGAAGGTCAGGATATTTACCCTAAGTACGGAGCTACCCGGACACCTCATGTTTTTCTGCTGGAAAAAAAGGAGGAAGGGAATGAGGTACGTTATATAGGGGCTATAGACGATAATTATCAGGATGAAGCTTCCGTAGAGACCCGTTATGTGGAAGATGCGGTGGATGCCATGCTGGGGGGAAAGGAAATCAGGATTACTACTACCAAGGCGATAGGATGTAACATTAAATAATCTTTCCGATCCTCTGTTTGCCGGTTGACAAATCGGTTGAGAACCGGAAAAGTATAAGAGGATAAATTATCCGGGACAAGTAGTTCCGGTTTTTTTGTTTTGTGTAATTTTGAAAAAAAGAAAACATTATGGCAGATTTAATTCAGGAGGAATGGGCGGAGCAACTGGGAAAAGACAAAAATGCGGTTATTCTGGATGTGCGTACCGAAGAAGAATTTGAGGAAGGATATATTCCCGATGCGGTAAATATAGACATCCGCCAGGGACAGGGTTTCATAGATGAACTGGAAAAGCTCGATAAATCCAAAACCTACTACGTGTATTGCCGTTCCGGAGCCAGAAGTGCACAGGCCTGTGCTATTATGAACCAGTTGGGCTTTGAAGATGCTCATAACCTGCTGGGAGGTATCATAGAGTGGGAAGGGGACATTACAGAATAATAAAATTATCCCGCCTTTTACCTTTGAAAAAAGGCGGGATTGGTTTTTAATTATTACCCCAGTCGATTTTCCTGGATACGAACATTACTATAGCCAGTATGAGGAACAGGCCTGCACTGCCTACCACAAGCGCATAATTTTCCAATTGTATGATAATGTATATAAAGGAATACAGCGCGGTGAGGGACAGGAATATAAACAAGGGGAAGCTTCTGGACCTCAATATGGATACGGAGTAAGCCGTGATAAGGGTAACCACCGAAATTCCCGCGATCAGGTAAGCCTTGAGGAAATTACTGTGTTCGGAAATGGAGATTAACAAAGTATAGAACATGGTCAGGGCAAGCCCTATCATCAGGTACTGGAAAGGGTGTATATTGATCTTACTCATGGTCTGGATAAGGAAAAACACCAGGAAAGTAAGGCAGATGACCATAAAGCCATATTTTGCGGATCTTTCGCTTTTTTGATACTCATCGACCGGAATCATAAAATTTACCCCGAAGGCATACGAATTTAATTGGGGGAGTTGATGAAAATACTGTTGTGAGAACGGACGATTGATGTCCAGTATTTTCCACTTCGCATCAAAACCGTTCTCGTGAACCTTGTCGTCATTATACGGTAAAAATTTCCCGAAGAAATTCGCTGTTTTCCAATCCGAAGAAACCTTTGCTTCCGTTTGCTTTCCTGTGGGAATAAAGCTTACCTGCTTGCTGCCTTTGATATCGAGTGTCATACGGAAACCGGAATGGTTTTCGGTAGGAATATCTTCCCTCTTTAACGGAGAGCTTTCAAGGGTATTGAGAGGGGGGAAGGTGGTTGCGTACATCTCATCTGTAGTATATCTGGATTTAAAACCGTAAGCATTTGCCCCGAGCCGGACCTCTACCTTGTTGCTTACCCCTTTTTGGTTGGACAGCCTGAAAATTATCCGGGCTTTTTCCCATAGCACATGTTTCTCATCGACTTCTTTTTCACTGAAATCAGGCCTGGAGAAAGAACCGGATATATCCATTTTACTTTCGTAAACACTGGTTTTGTAGATACCGTAATATTTTTCTTCCGGGTCTACTCTGGCATCAATATTCAGTGTTTCCGGAAAAAAGTAGGCATAGCTTATGCTTTCTATGGTTTCGGTGTATACCTTTTTTGTGCTTTCATCTACCACGGTTTTTTCCTGAAAAGTTTTAAAAGGTATTTCCATGACCGGGCCGTAAAGCAAAACTTCACCGCCCCATTTTTCGCTGATCTCGTTCATTACATCCTGTTTCCTTTGCGACCTTTCCCGGATCAGGTCTTTGATAAAGGAAAGGGGGATGAGTAAAACCAGTATTAAAAAACCGATCATCATCATGCGTGCGGTAATGGATGTCCGGATCCAGTTTCCGAATTTACTGTTGTTTTTTTGAGATTGTTCCATGTTTTAATTTGTTTTTAAAGTACTTTGAAATTCAAAGTTATTGAGTAAAAAAATTATTCGCTTCTGTTTATGAGTTTTTCCAGGGCGTCCAGGTGCTTTTTAAAAGCTGCTTTTCCGGATAAGGTTGCTGTGTACCTGGTGTTTGGTTTTCTTTCTATAAATTGTTTTTGTACGGTTATATATCCCGCTTGTTCCAGGGCTTTGGCATGGCTGGCCAGGTTGCCGTCGGTTACGTCCAGAAGTTCTTTCAATCCCTTGAAATCTGCATATTCGTTTACCATAAGTACGGACATTATTCCCAACCGAACACGGTGATCAAAGGCCTTATTTATGTCGTCTATAATGCTCAAAACTTAAGGCTTGTCGTATTTGTAATACATAAGGAGCCCGTATATAATGTGCATCACTCCAAAACCGGCTACCCAAAGCCAGAACCCGTACCCGGGGAGCAGGGCGCAAACAAGCCCCAGCAGGATTTCGATATATCCCAGGTACCGGATGTCCCCGATACTGTATTTGGATGCATTAACCAGGGCAAGTCCGTAGAAGATCAGCATCAATGCTGCGGTTTGTCCGTATTTCTGTTGGTCCAGTATAATGAGTATATACAATCCGCCCACAACCATAGGTATCAGGAAATTGATAATAAGTCTCCGGGAGGAGCTGTCCCAGACTTTTTCCCCGTTTTTTTTGGCTTTTCGCGTCGTCAGAAAAATGGCTGTAACAATGCTGAAGAACGCGACAAGGAACAGATCGAGGAGTACCATCCGGAAGATGTAGCCGTCCAGGATAAGATATTCTCTGGCGGATTTCGTGACCAATAGGTAGGCAGCGGCAGCGCCAATAAGAGCATATATTCCGGCCAGAATCCCGGAAAGGCCGCTGAGCGAAATAAAGCGGGAGGACTTTTGCATCAGGTCCCTGATATCGCTTATGTCTTTTAAGTATTTATTTGAATCCACTATAAAGTACTTTGAAATGCAAAGTTATTATTAAAAATGAAACGGGCAACTTTTTTTTTGAAAACATGAGATCAGGGGAACACCGCACTTCTTGTTTTTGGTGTAATTGTCTGAAATTTATATATTTATTCGTTTTTTTAATGAAAAGGTTGTTTGCGGAGAGCATAAATCATCATTTGTTTTTAGTATTATGAAAGAAGACTTTTTGCATTACCTGTGGAAATTTCAGAAGTTTCGCGGGGAAGTATTATATACATCTGCCCGGGAGAAAGTAGAAGTGCTGGCTACAGGTCATCACAACAATTTATCCGGGCCGGATTTTTTTAATGCGAAGCTGCGTGTAGACGGACAGTTATGGGCCGGAAATGTAGAGGTTCACGTTAAATCTTCGGACTGGTACGTGCATCATCATGAAAAAGACATGGCCTATGACAATGTGGTACTTCATGTGGTCTGGGAAGACGATATGCCTGTTTTCCGTAAAGATAATTCTGCTATTCCCGCAGTGGAACTAAAGCATATCGTGCCCGGGGCGGTTTATGCAAACTATGATAATCTCTTAAAGAACGGGTATAAATTTATCAATTGTGAAAAGGAAATTGGTGGCGTAGATGGTTTTTTGCGCAATAATTACCTGGAAAGACTATTCTTTGAGCGGCTGGAACGGAAGTCTGTTGCCGTTTTCCGGGACCTGGAGGATTCTAAAAACGACTGGGAAGCCGTATTTTTCCGGAATCTGATGAAGAATTTCGGGCTCAAGGTTAACGGAGATTCTTTCCGCAGTATAGCCGATTCCGTGAGTTATAGTGTTGTCCGGAAAGTCCAGGGAGACCTGTTGCAGCTGGAAGCCCTTCTTTTTGGGCAGGCAGGTTTGCTGGAAGAAAGCGAAGCTCCGGATTCGTATATGAAAGAGCTGCAAAAGGAATACATGTATCTCAGGAGGAAATTCAAGCTTGCCGGTACAGGGGTAGTCCGTCCGCGTTTTCACAGGTTGCAGCCGGCCAATTTCCCCACATTGCGGTTATCTCAACTGGCAAACCTGTATTTTACCAGAAAGACATTGTTTGCTTCTGCGATGGATGTCCGTAACGTAAAGGATTTCTATGATCTTTTTAACAGCAGGGCTTCCGGTTACTGGGAAAACCATTATACTTTCGGGAAGATATCCGGGAAACGGGCAAAACCCCTTACCGGAAGTTTCATAGATCTATTGTTGATTAACACCGTTATTCCGGTTAAGTTCTGTTATTCCCGTTATACCGGGAAAGATGTCAATGCCTTGATATTTGATATAGCCACTAATCTTAACCCGGAAACAAACCGGATTACGGATAAATATGACATATTAGGTGTGAAGGCAGAAAATGCGAAAGACAGTCAGGCCCTGCTGCAGTTGTATAATACATATTGTGCAAAAAACCGTTGCCTGGAATGCACTATAGGCCACCAGCTACTTAAACAATAAGGGGAGTGTCCGGGGGCAAACGTATCCTACGTAGAAAGTTTTCGGGTTCGATGAAAAGTTATGGAGTTTTTAAATTTTAAGATGCGTTTTCCCTGGGTGTATTTTAGGCGTGTGTGTATGATAATTGTTTATCTTAGCGTCCGTGAAAACACTGAATAACATCCGGTATTTTTTTGAAAAGCACGGTTTTGCCGTATCTTCCCGTCTTGCGGACAGACTCGGGATGAAGGCAAAAAACGTGCGGTTGTTTTTTATATATGTCTCCTTTGCCACCTTCGGTATATGGTTTGCGGTTTACCTGACCCTGGCTTTTGTGCTTAAACTCAAGGATATGGTGTACACCAAAAGGACTTCCGTATTTGATCTTTAATGCTATTACCGCATCATTTCTTTTTCAGGAAATAATCGGACTCCCTCTGTAAAATTTATACTCAGCCCCGAAAACCATCGGGATGTATCGGAATTGAATTCAAGGGTTGTTTCCTTTGAATTCCCCGTGTCGCGATACCCGCCTCAGGGATGCCCTGAGGCAGTTGGCTGTTTTTTCTGCTTTTTTGATAATTGGGATATGAAATCAGATACAAAATTTGATTTAGACCCTTTTTTTTTGGATATTGCTCCCTTTTAACGAATTACCCTCTATTTCATTAATTTGAAATAATTTTTTATAATGAACTCATTTAATATTTTAGCCCCCGATAATTGTCGGGATGGAAAAAGTTTAAACAGGTTCAGTACGTATTTAAGTATAAACACTAACTCTAATCTAAAATTTAAATATGCATTTTATGAGAAATAAATTTCTCTCTCTTCTCTTAACATTAACGTGTTTTACAGTATTTTCACAAGAACTAACCATAAAAGAAATCCTGGAAAATCCATCGAAGGTCATCAATGATGCCCGGATAGAACTTCAGGTGGAAGGAGGTCAGGAACCGTACACGTATAAGTGGAGCAATCAGTCTACGCCATTGAAGTCTAACATGGCATCGCGACTCACGGAAGGAATTCCGTATACGGTAACGGTCACAGATGCAAAGGGACTTTCTGTCACCAGAAAGTATGAAGTCCCCGCAGAATCCATAACAGAAATTTTTAACGGAACCACGCAACCTATAGTAGATGCAATTGGTTCCGTTTTGTTTTGGGACCCTTTTGCCGCGGTAGGAATGTATGACCCGGTTATTTATGATGACAGCGGAAATCCCCTCTTACACCCCAACGGTGACCCCCTTACAATTTCCGCTCCGTTCATTGTGATATGGCTTATTATAGGAGGACTTTTCTTTACACTTCGTATGAAGTTCATCAATATCCGTGGTTTTAAACATGCTATACAGCTTGCCAGAGGACATTATGACGAATCTGAGGCCCCGGGACAGGTGACACATTTCCAGGCTTTGGCTACGGCAGTGTCCGGTACGGTTGGTCTCGGTAATATTGCCGGGGTGGCCATAGCGATTGCCGTAGGAGGCCCCGGAGCGACCTTTTGGATGGTCCTTGCCGGGTTTCTGGGAATGTCTTCCAAGTTTGTAGAGTGCTCCCTTGGTGTGAAATACAGGGAAATCCATGCGGACGGAAGGGTTTTCGGAGGCCCTATGAGTTACCTGGTTAAAGGATTGAAAATCCGGGGGAAAGAAAAATTCGGAAAAGTACTGGCTGTCGTCTTTGCGGTGTTGTGTATAGGTGCTTCCTTCGGTTCGGGTAATATGTTCCAGTCCAACCAGGCTTTCGATCAGCTACAGGGACAGTTTCCGGTTCTCGAGGGCTATGGTTTCTGGTTTGGTATTATTATGGCCATACTGGTAGGAGCGGTGATCCTAGGAGGAATTAAAAGTATTGCTAAAGTTACTGAAAAGGTAGTGCCTTTTATGGCGTCCGTATATGTCTTTTTTGCCCTCGTGGTAATATTTATGCATATCAGCCATATCGGCGATGCCTTTATGGAGATATTTGACGGAGCTTTTAATCCCGGGGCTTTAAAAGGAGGGTTTATAGGGGTACTTATACAGGGGTTCCGTCGCGGAACATTCTCTAATGAAGCAGGGGTAGGGTCTGCTGCTATAGCGCACTCTGCTGCCAAAACGAAACACCCCGTTTCCGAAGGATTTGTCGCCCTGCTCGAGCCTTTTATCGATACGGTGGTGGTTTGTACTCTTACTGCCCTGGTACTTATATTTACAGGAGTTTATCAGGGAGCCGAAGGGCTCGGAGGTGCCCAGTTAACATCTGAAGCCTTTGGTAGTGTAATAAGCTGGTTCCCGTACGTACTGGCCATGGCAGTATTCCTTTTTGCCTTTTCAACAGCTATTTCGTGGTCTTACTACGGCATGCGGGCCGCCACATTTCTTTTCGGAAAAAGTAAAAGAGTGGAGTTTGTATACAAGATATTATTTCTAATGTTCGTAGTTTTGGGCGCTTCTATCAGTTTGGGTGCCGTTCTTGAGTTCTCGGACATGATGCTTCTGGCCATGGCACTCCCGAATATTATCGGATTGTATATCATGTCCGGAGAAGTTCGTGCGGACATGAAAGAATATATCCGCAAGTTGAATGCCAATGAACTTTTCAAAAAACCGAAGCCGGTGAAGGCAGCTAAGGAGGAGAGTTAATTATTATTGTTGAAGTATGACAAAAACTACAGAATCCTGGGGGTCCAGGGTCGGGCTTATTCTTGCAATGGCAGGAAATGCCGTGGGACTGGGGAATTTTTTACGTTTCCCGGTGCAGGCCGTACAAAACGGAGGAGGGGCTTTTATCATACCCTATCTGGTGTGTTTTCTTTTGATGGGGATTCCCTTGTTGTTTATAGAATGGTCTTCCGGTAGATACGGAGGGCGGTTCGGTAATCACAGTACTCCCTATATTCTCGATACGATGACCAAAGGAAGGGTACTGAAATACATAGGTGTATTCGGCATCTTTACCAATATTGCCGTAGCGGCTTATTACGCCTATATTGAGTCGTGGACCATGTCTTATGTGCTGCATTCCGTAAAAGGAACTTTTACGGGAATGGATCAGTCCGATGTGGCCAACTTCTTCCTGTCCTATACCGATGTCCTTCACAGTACAACGGGAATCCCGTATGAGGCTGTTATTTTTTACATACTCTGTCTGGCTATTAATGTATATGTCCTTTCGAAAGGGCTTGGTGGTGTGGAGAAAGTAGCTAAGATCGGGATGCCTTTGTTAATTCTTTTCGGAGTGATATTAGCCGTAAGAGGGCTTACTCTCGGAACAAGCGGGGCTTCAGAGATGTTTCCCGATGCCAATGCCTGGGACGGATTGAATTTCTTATGGACACCACAATACGAATCTATACTGGACCTTAAAGTGTGGATGGCTGCTGCCGGACAGATATTCTTTACACTTTCCGTCGGAATGGGTACTGTACACTGCTATGCGGCCTATGTGAAAAGTAAAGATGATATTGCGCTGAACTCTGTCTCCGCCGGTTTTATGAACGAATTTATCGAAGTGGTTATAGGAAGTTCCATAGTTATTCCCATAGCTGCAGGGTATCTCGGTATGGACTGGGTGATGGAAAATGCCGGTTTTGGTATGGCATTCCAGACCATGCCTTATCTCTTCCAGCAATGGGGAACATTATTCGCGGCCATTGCGGGGGTCATGTGGTTCGGGTTATTGTTCTTTTCCGGTATTACCAGTTCTCTTGCCATGGGAACACCTTGTGTGAGTTTTATGCAGGACGAATTTGGCTGGGACAGGAAAAAAGGAGCCTGGGCTTTCGGTCTGGTAACCCTTATCATGGGGCTGCCAACCGTATTTTTCTTCCAGGAAGGGGTCTTTGATGAATATGATTACTGGGCCGGGACGGTGAGTCTTGTTGTCTTTGCTATGATGGAAACCATATTGTTCTCCTGGGTATTCGGTTTGAAGAAAGGATGGAGAGAGATTAATATGGGGGCGGATATAAAAATTCCGGGTATCTATAAATACATTATTAAATTTGTGACCCCGGTGATATTAATTGTGGTTTTCCTGGGAACGGTGTTTGCCCCGAAAGGAAACGACTGGTCCGGTAATATCCGCAGTCTGTTCTCCGGAAACGGATGGACGCTGGATAACCTGTCCATAATTAAAAAGATCACCAATACCGGGCTCAGACAGCAGATCGCGGACGCGACAGACCCGGTAGAGATCCAGAGATTGCAGGAAAATCTTTCTGCGGTAAATATGGCCAGAGGATTTCTTTTGGCGCTACTGATATTTATTTTGGTATTAATTTATGTATCTTACAGGAAAAGAGTCAGAGAAGGGAGGGTAACAAGAGTATGAATATAACAGCATTAATAACCATGATACTTGCACAGGGTGTGGTAACAGCCATTGCGGGATATTTCTTTTACAAGGTTTTAGTAACACCGCCTAAACAGGAGCCGGATTCTTATTCGGAAAATGATGATGTTACTCCACGGGAGGAATAAAAGACCCGGGTAAAGATATATTGTTATGAAGATATGGTCCCACTTCCGTTTCGATAAGAAAGAGAGAAGTGGGATTTTCTTTTTGCTGTTGCTTATTCTTTTGGTGCAGGGTATATATTTCGCATCCGGATTTCTGTTTACTGCAAAAGGGCAGGAGGATGAAGAAGACGCCCTGACCGGTTTCCGTGCAAAAATGGATTCTTTGCGGGCTTTACAAGGAAAGCGGGATACCGTATATCCCTTTAACCCCAATTATCTTTCGGACCACAGGGCGTATATGCTGGGAATGAGCGTGGCTGAAATAGACAAGCTTCATGCCTTCAGGGAGACAGGTAAATTTGTGCATTCGGCTTCGGAATTTGCCGAGGTTACCGGGGTGTCCGATTCTCTGTTGCACCAAATGGCTCCTTATTTTCGGTTTCCGGATTTTGTAAAGAAACAGCAGGCAAGGAGAGCAGGCCTTTCCGAAAGACCTGTTGCGAAAAATGAAATAAAAAAAGATATAAACCGGGCTACTGCCGGAGATTTAAAAAGTATACCCGGTATCGGGGAAAAGCTTTCCGCCCGCATAGTGAAGTACAGGGACCTGCTCGGTGGTTTCTTTCTAGATGCACAGCTTTATGAAGTTTACGGGTTGGATTCCGTAACGGTGCAAAGGATAATGGGGCGGTTTGAAGTGGTGGAGTTGCCCGGAATTAAAAAACTGGATATTAATTCCGCATCCCGTAAAGACCTGGCCTCCCTGGTGTACCTGAGTTGGGAAGATGCAGGGAAGATAATAGCTTACAGGACGAAGGTCGATACGATAAAGTCGGTCGATGAACTCCGTAAAATTGAAGATTTTCCCGGGGAGAAAATTGAGAGAATTAAACTATATTTGGCAACACAATAATAAGCGGTGTGAAAATAGGAATACTGTAATAAGGAGGGGAAACGGATAAAGAAAAGCCCTGAGGTCTAGGCGTTTTTCTTCATAATTGAAATAACCGTAAGGGTGCTATCCGTCATATTATTCTCGTTATAGCGTTTAAAAAATGTAGGAGGTTGTAGGATTAACCTCCTGTTTTTTTATCTTTATTTTAGTGTTTATAGCTTGCTTTATACTTTTGAACATCATATTTTTGTTGTGTTTTGTAATTTGATTATCATATATTTAATTAAATAATTGGTTAAATGAATGTCGATATAAATACCGCGATGAACTTCGATTACCCGGAAACTCAGCAAATGGTGAAGGCCTCCGCAAGAGAGTTTGCGGAACAGTTTATAAAACCTCACGTTATGGAGTGGGATGAAAAGCAGGTGTTTCCTGTGGAATTGTTTAAAAAGGCCGGGGAGTTTGGTTTTATGGGGGTTTTGGTTCCCCAGCAGTATGGCGGATCCGGGCTCGGATACCATGAATATATAGCGGTTATTGAAGAAATATCCAGGGTAGACCCATCCATAGGATTGTCGGTAGCAGCGCATAATTCTCTCT
Organism: Sinomicrobium endophyticum; assembly: GCF_052983315.1. Lineage (NCBI taxonomy): Bacteria > Pseudomonadati > Bacteroidota > Flavobacteriia > Flavobacteriales > Flavobacteriaceae > Sinomicrobium > Sinomicrobium endophyticum. The sequence goes on along the minus strand of NZ_JBRKIS010000043.1, from coordinate 5,374 downwards.
GTACAAACCATATTCTGGAGTTCGGTAATGAGGAGCAAAAGCAAAAATGGCTTCCAAAACTGGCGACAGGTGAGTGGATTGGAGCCTGGGGGCTTACGGAGCATAACACGGGCTCGGATGCCGGAGGGATGAGTACTACTGCGGTGAAAGAAGGGAATGAATGGGTGCTGAACGGGGCTAAAAACTTTATCACCCACGGGAAAAGCGGGGATGTAGCTGTGGTAATAGTCCGTACAGGAGAAAAAGGAGATTCCAGGGGAATGACCGCTTTTGTTGTGGAAAAAGGAACACCCGGGTTCAGTAGTGGGAAAAAAGAAGATAAACTGGGGATGCGGGCCAGTGAAACTGCTGAACTGGTTTTTGATAATTGCAGGCTCTCCGATGCTAACAGGCTGGGAAATGTAGGGGAAGGTTTTGTACAATCTATGAAAGTACTGGATGGCGGACGGATATCCATAGGAGCATTGTCCCTGGGTATAGCGAAAGGTGCTTATGAAGCTGCATTGAAATATTCGAAAGAAAGAGTGCAATTCGGAAAGGCGATCTGTGAATTTCAGGGAATTTCCTTTAAACTGGTAGATATGGCTACGGAAATAGAAGTTTCGGAACTTTTACTGCACAAAGCTGCCTTCGGTAAGAATGCAGGAAGAGATATAACCAAGATCAGTGCTATGGCAAAAATGTACGCATCCGAAGCTTGTGTGAAAATTGCTAATGAAGCGGTTCAGGTACATGGAGGCTATGGGTATACCAAAGATTTCCCGGTGGAGAAGTTTTACAGGGATTCCAAGTTGTGTACCATCGGGGAAGGTACCACTGAAATACAGAAAGTGGTTATTTCCAGGCAAATCCTGAAATAAGGAATAGCTGTTCATGATAAAAGTATATGTAAAAGCCGGCTGAATTGCCGGCTTTTTTTATTGGAAGTGTGTTTTTGAAAAAGTTTTCAACACGAAAACGTTTTCATTTTTGATCGGTGTTTTTGATGCAAGTGTTTTTTGTAGATTTATCAGTAATCAACGCATAAAACACTTGAAATATGAAAATTCTACCAAAAAAATTAACAATTCTAAAATACCGGATTACTTCTCTTGCTTTGACTGTTGTTCTTTCCGGCTGTACACCGGACCCGGATATCTCGGAAGGTAAGGAAAAAAGTCAGGGACCGGAAGCGCATTATGTGGCGTCTTCCCGTGAAGGGCTTAAGGTAATGGGGTCCGGTGTAATGATGCAGGCTTTTTACTGGGATGTTCCGGAGGGCGGTACCTGGTGGAATAATGTGAAAGGTAAGGTGGCAGACTGGAGTAATGCCGGTATAGATGCCATATGGTTACCGCCGGTTTCCAAGGCCCATAACGGAGCGTATTCCATGGGGTATGATCCTTTCGATTATTTTGATTTCGGGCAATACGATCAGATGGGAAGTGTGGAGACCAGGTTCGGATCGGCTTCCGAATTAACCAGCCTTGTGGGTGAAGCACATCAGAATGGTTTGAGTGTAATAGCCGATATTGTGATTAACCACAACAGTGGTGGAGATGCGGAGGATAATATTTTTACGGGAGGTCAGACATATACGGATTACAATCCTGCTTCGGGAATGTTTTACCGGGATATGTACGATTTTCATCCCAATGATTATCATTCCGGCGACAGCGGGACTTTCGGAGGTTTTGCCGATTTGTGTCATCACAAGGAAAATGTTCAGAACTGGCTGTGGAAAGGTGCGAATTCCGTAGCGAAGTACTACAAGGACCAGGTAGGTTTTGATGGTTGGAGATTCGATTATGTAAAGGGCTTTGAGCCCTGGGTGGTAAAAGCGTGGACGGATGAAGTAGGTGGCTTTTCCGTTGGAGAATACTGGGATGGTAATGCGGCTACGCTGGACTGGTGGACGGGGGAAGCCGGAGCCAGTGCTTTTGATTTTGCCTGCTACTACAGGATGCGGGATGCTTTTGAAGGAAATGACCTTACCAGGCTGAATGACGATATGTTATGGAAGCGGAATGCGATGCGGTCCGTTACTTTTGTGACGAACCATGATACGGATGAGATCTATAATGGTAAAATGCTGGCTTATGCCTACATACTCACACACGAAGGGTATCCTACTGTTTTTTACAGGGATTATGAAGAATGGCTGGATAAAAACAAGTTGAACAATCTCATATGGATACATAATAACCTCGCAGGCGGAAGCACGGATATCCTGTACTGTGATAATGACGAATATATAGCCCGGAGAAACGGGTATAACAACCAGGGAATTATAGTCTATATAAATAACTCAAGCTCCCGCCAGGAAAAATGGGTGGATACCAACTGGGCGAATTCTGCCATAAAGGATTATACGGGGCATTCCGGTTGGGAACCTGTTACGGAAGCGGACAAAAGGGTTAAAATAGAAGCGCCCTCAAAGGGGTATTCTGTGTGGTCGGTGAAATAAATCTGTTTAAAGAAATGTGCGGTTTTTGGAATGGGAAAAATGAATAAAGTGAAAAAGGCCAGGGTAAACGCATTATATAAGAGAGGAGCAGTAATTAGTAATCCGTAAGCGGTAACATTGTTACAGTTCGGGGTTGAAGAGTCCCGATATATCGGGATGGAAGTTGGAGGTATTATTTCTTTGTTGCAGGTTACAGGTTACAAGTTACAGGTTTGGGCATGCCAGTTGCCGGTTTTCCGATCGCCGGTATTTATATTTCACCTCTAACCTGCCCCTTTCCTGAGTTTATCAAAGGGCTTGGGGAGCTATAAATATGCAACCTGTAACTTGTAACCTGGAATTTTAGACCTGGAACCATTAAACGTTGCAGTTATAGTTTTTTTAATGCGTTTGCCCTGTGAAAAAGATAAAATAATTTGGAAATATGAACTTTAATGTTGTAAGTTTGCAGTCTTAAATGAAAGGGGGTGGTAAAGATATGTTAATAATTCCGATTAAAGAAGGCGAAAATATAGACAGAGCGCTGAAGCGTTTCAAGAGAAAATTTGACCGTACAGGGACTATGCGTCAGCTGCGTACCAGGCAACAATTCACTAAACCTTCAGTGAAAAAGAGGACTCAAATTCAGAAAGCACAATACATTCAGCATTTGAGAGATCAGGAAGATATCTAGGTCCTGATTGCTCTTTAGTAAAATATAAATCTCCTGTGTTTTAAATACGGGAGATTTTTTTATGGCCTTTTTTATAGTTTGATCTTTCTCTTCCGTCTGTATGTCCTGCAGGTTTTATTTTGCTTAGCCCTTACCTTTTTTTTCTGTCCTTTTAAAGTTTGCTAACTTTGTCTTTCAAAAGGCTTTTAATATGTCTGTTTCGTCATTTCTGGAATACCTGCGTTTTGAAAAAAAATATTCGAAACATACGGTTAGTGCTTACGAAAGGGATTTGCGTTTCTTTTCGGATTTTTGTGCTTTCGAATATGACGTTTCCGATATTGGGGGAGTTTCCTATTCTGTAATACGAAGCTGGATCGTGAAAATGGTGGACGAAGGAATTTCTAACCGGTCCATAAACCGAAAAATAGCTTCTCTGAATGCGTATTACCGGTTCCTTATTAAGGTGAAGGCTATTGAAGTGAATCCTCTGACCGGGCACAAGTCGCTCAAAACCCCGAAAAAAATAGAAGTTCCTTTTTCGGAAGAGGAGATGTGGGCGGTGCTCCGGGAAATATCGTACGAAGATAATTTTGAAGGGTATCGGGATAGGTGTATCATAGAGTTGTTCTATGCTACCGGGATGCGGAGAAACGAACTGATAAACCTGAAAGTCGGAGATATCGATTTTGCCGCCCGGACGATAAGAATTCTGGGAAAGCGGAACAAGGAGAGGGTTGTGCCTTTGCTCGCGCACCTGGAGGTTGTTCTCGGGGAATATCTGGAAAAGAGAAGAGAGGTGGTTACTGCAGCTTCGGAGGATATCTTAATTTTGGTTAAAAACGGAAATAAAATCTATGAAACTCTTGTGTATCGGGTAATAAATCATTATTTTAGTAAGGTGTCTTTTAAGGTCAAAAAGAGTCCGCATATTTTGAGGCATACTTTTGCGACTCATATACTGAACAAAGGTGCAGATTTAAATTCGGTAAAAGAGTTATTAGGGCATTCCAGTCTCGCTTCCACACAGGTATACACACACAATAGCATAGCGCAGTTGAAAAAGGTGTACGGGGAGGCGCATCCGAGGAATAAAAAATAGATATTTTGCCGGAGTCAATTAATGTTTAACCCAGAAAGCACTTGTATTTTATCCGGTACAACAAACCAGAGCTCTTACTGTGATCTTCTTTTTTCGAGGTGAGTTTGTCCGGTGCAGGGCTGCTTGCCTGGGGTGGTGGAATCAGTGAGGGTTTGTAGCTACAGGATAAGTGGAAGTGGTTTCGAAATACCCAATGCAATGAGAGTAAACATGCAATCAGTGAATTTTACGGCAGATGAAAAACTGGTAAATTTCATTCAAAAGAGGATGGACAAGTTGGATAACTATTACGACAAGATCGTATCGTCGGATGTCTATTTGAAAGTGGAAAATACCAGTGCAAAGGAGAATAAGATCGTGGAAGTTAAGGTCCACGTGCCGGGCGATGAATTTATCGTTAAAAAACAATGTAAAACGTTCGAAGAAGGAGTGGACACCGCTATTGGATCTTTAGAGCGTGTGTTGCTGAAACGCAAGGAAAAGCTGAGGGCACATATATAAGAAAAAATTAAGCAAAAATGTTTTGAATAAAAAAATAAATATATACATTTGCAGTCCGTTAGAAATAGCGGACTTTTTTTATGGTTTAAATCCGGCGAAATACGACTTTAGAATTAGGTGGTGAAAAGTCCGAAAGGAGTGAGGTGAATTTTTCGAGAGTCCTTTTGTTAAAGGAGTTTGTGTAAAATGAATATGCTTCGGAAACTGTAAGAATTTAAAATAAGGAGCAAGAGGGGAGATACTCAAGCGGCCAACGAGGACAGACTGTAAATCTGTTGGTTTTTACCTTCGCAGGTTCGAATCCTGCTCTCCCCACGATGATTTTTGAATAAGCTGATGTTGAAAGTGTAGGGCTTTTATAGAGTAGCTTTTAGGGAATTGCAGTAAGGGGTTGCCCTTGCCGATCGCCGAGAGGTGATTCTTTTGTTCTGTGAAAGAATGGATTTTTGGAATTTATTAAAATGCGGGAGTAGCTCAGTTGGTAGAGCGTCAGCCTTCCAAGCTGAATGTCGCGAGTTCGAACCTCGTCTCCCGCTCTTTGAAAAAGCAAGTAATTTGCGTTGAAGTAAATGGTTTGCTTGAAAAGCGAGAGAGGTGAGAAGTTTATGCTGAGCGTAGTCGAAGCAAACCTCGTCTCCCGCTCTTTGAAAAAGCAAGTAATTTGCGTTGAAGT
>NZ_JBRKIS010000042.1:0-62887 GCF_052983315.1 Sinomicrobium endophyticum | reverse complement strand
CCTCGTATGTTTGTTCTTAAATATTTTTATAGAATAGGTTTTAAAAAATATGAGATTTATGGTTATTTGAAAACTTAAATACAAGGAAGAAACAGGTAATAGCATCCCTGCCCAGATAACTTTTATAAGTATATCGCCCTTTAGATCTTGCACCTGTTTCTTTTCTTCTTATAGTCTGAATAGTATCTAGGAAATTGGCCATATTGCCTGTATTCCGTATAAAAACGAGGAAAGACAAAGAGAAGAAGTCCTTTATTGATTTAAATAACTATGAGAAAAATATGTGCTGGAATCGATATCTCCATGGATGATTTTCATGGATGTATAAAAATCCGATTAGAAGATGGTTCTGTGAAAATTAAAGGGACGCGATCTTTTAAAAATAACAGGAAAGGACATGAAGAGTTCTTGGAATGGGTTTTAAAAACAAAGGGACCTGGCCATAGTTGCCCCATAAGGTTTGTCATGGAAGCAACCGGTGTTTATTATGAAGACTTAGCCTATTTCCTTTATAAAAAGGATCAGGAAGTATCTGTTGTATTGGCCAATAAAATAAAGAACTATATAAAAAGTCTTCATATAAAGACAAAAACAGACTCCATGGATTCCAAACATATAGCCGGATATGGAATAGAAAGAGTATTAGATCGTTGGCACCCCATGTCTCCCATGTATAAAAAGTTAAGAGACCTTTGCAGGGAGTTACTCTCCTTTAAAAAAGAGCTTCAACGATCGAAGTGCCAATTACACGCCATGTATAAGTCGCATGAGAAGCTCGAAAGCATTATAGGGTTAAAGATCGAACAAATGGAATTTTATGAAAAAGCTATTCAAACCATCAAAAAAGAAATCAAAAACACGGTGGACCAGGATAAGGAATTAAAGAAAAAAATTGAGAAAGTAGAGACAGCTCCTGGTTTGGGTTTTGAAACCATTGTAATTTTAATCGCTGAAACTAATGGGTTTGCATTAATCCAAAACATTCGCCAGTTAATAAGCTATGCAGGACTTGATGTTACATTACATGAATCCGGAAAATACAAAGGGAAATCCCGAATATCAAAACACGGCAATTCGAGAATACGACAGACTTTATATATGCCTTCTATGACAGCGACAAGAGTTAATGAATCGATTAGAAATTTATATGAAAGAGTTTGCGAAAGAAATCCAGCAATAAAACGTAAAGGGATTGTGGCAGGAATGCGTAAATTATTGATTCTTGCTTATACCCTTTGGAAAAAAGAGCAAGAATACGATAAAGATTATCAATGGAGGTAATTAGTCCATAAAATAAAAAAAGCGGAGCATTACACTCCGCGCTAGATAGACTTCAAATCCACAATTGGAAAAAAGTCTTCTTTGTAGGATGGTAAAAGTAAAATAAAATCAAGATAACGACAAATTCATTAGGTTTTTACCATAGTATCTAAAGGGTGAATCGAGGAAAATCAGATTCCCTTTAGGGTTAGGGCAAAACTGATTTTCCGACAATTTACAGAAAAACAAATTTTGTCATGTACTAAAACAATTAAGATCATCTAATACACTTCAATATTGGAGATCAAGGGGCACGCTTTGGCGCCTGTGATGTTTATACGTATTTTGCCTGTTCTTACCGCGCCTGTTTTCAGTATACGCTTATAGCCTATGGTGGTGGCAGCGGCTATTTCTTTCCAGTCATCTCCCTGCTGTACCTCTATGGTGAAAGATTCGACTCTTTGTCCTAGTTCTATATATTCCTGGAGAAGGATATAAGAAACCTGTTGTTCTTTTCCGAGATCAATTTCAACGGAAGCAGTGGTTATATCATCATCCGTAGCCCAATAGGTATGTTTTTTACCGTCGGTTACGTTAGTTGCCGCATATTCCCGGGATTTTCCACGGTATGTGGTCGCTGTTGCAGGAGCTCCGGCAGCAAGGTTGGTACGAAAGGTATCGTCCAGGAGTTTCCGCCACCTGCTAAGGGCTTCCACATCGTTTTCGTGGATAAGGCCACGTTGGTCCGGAGGTATATTGAGCAATAGGTTAGAACCCCGGCCTACGGAAGTTAGGTAGAGGTCAAATAATTGTTCGGCGGTTTTTACTTTGGAGTCTTCTTCCTCGTGGTAGAACCATCCGGGACGGATAGACACATCGACTTCGGCGGGTATCCATTGTTTTCCGTCTGCGGAACCTGTAGCTAATAATTTTTCTATACCGGCTTTTCCGGCGTATAACGTGTCGTTGGAAATGGTGTTCCAGTTGGTTTCTCCGGCCAGCCCTTTTTCATTACCTACCCAACGGATATCCGGTCCGCCATCGCTGAAAAACAATACCTGGGGTTCCGGTTGTATTTTGCGTACCATATCCAGTGTGGCCGGCCAGTCATAATAAGTTTGTCTGTCGATATTCCGGGTTTCATTGGCACCGCCGTAGTAACCGTCACCGCCGTTTGCACCGTCAAACCACATTTCAAAAGCAGGGCCGTAATTGGTGAAAAGTTCTTCGAGCTGGTTGCGATAATACTCGATATAGGAAGGCTCCCCATAGTCGGCACGGTTACGGTCCCACGGAGACATGTATATCCCGAATTTAAGGCCGTGACGTTTACAGGCTTCGGAGACTTCTTTTACGATATCTCCTTTGCCATCTTTATAAGGGCTGTTTTTAACGGAATGTTCGGTGTATTTGCTTGGCCACAGGCAAAATCCATCGTGGTGCTTTGTGGTGAGTATAACGCCCTTAAAACCGGCCTCTTTCAGTGTAACTATCCATTGATTAATATCCATGTCGGTCGGGTGGAATATAGAAGGGCTTTCGTCCCCGTACCCCCATTCCTTACCGGTGAACGTATTGGTGGTAAAGTGGATAAAGGCGTTCAGTTCCATTTCCTGCCAGGCCAGTTGGGCCTCCGAAGGGACAGGGCCTACTGGTTCCGGAGCGGACACCTGTTTTTTGGGTGAATTGCAGGAACAGAATATAAGGAGGGTTGCGGTGATAGTGATTAGTTTTTTCATGTATGTTTTTTTTCATGGGGCGGGGCCCTATGTTAGGATATGATGCCCTTGCAGGGCGTTTTTGTATTAGAGTGATGTTTTATGATTAATCCCATAAGTAGCGTTCATCATAATCTACGTGATATTGGTTGAGAAATTCCAACAATTCTTCTTTAAAATTGGCCTTTTTATGATGTTGTTTTTGCCTGGCTATATACAAGATCATTTTTTTCGCCTTGAAAGGGCAATATAATTATTTTTTCATGACAAAAGAAAATGCTAAAGCAGAAGGGGCTGTATCCTGTTGAACAGAAGCCGGCAAAAAGATCTTTACGTTCTCCCCTTCGCGTTCCCATTTTACATTTTTCCCGGTTTGGAGAAGTTTTATACTGCTGCCCTTTTTCGGGAGGTTGCCTTTCCATATTACGGTTTCCGGCACGGTTTTTCCTTCCGGAAGACAGACTATAGCATAGGTTTTCTTTTTCTTAAGGTTTTGGGTAAAGTAGGTGTTTCCGTCGCTGTATTGATCTACAGTCCGGGTATTGTAGATCGCTTCCCCGTTTTCGGACATCCATTCCCCGATTTCCTTTAAACGGTCTATGACTTCCTGCGAAAGGGTGCCGTCCGGCCTTGGCCCTACACCGAGTAGTAAGCTGCCTCCTTTGGCTACAATCTCCACAAGGGAGTGAACAACCTTTGCGGCAGATTTAAACTCATCACCGGGAACGTGACTCCAGGCATTTCCCAGGGTCATACAGCTTTCCCAGGGATTGTCTATTTTTTCATCCGGAATTCGTTGTTCCGGGGTCTGATAGTTCTCATAAGGACCGTGAACAGTACGGTCTACCATTAGAATACCGGGCTGGGCTTCTCTTGCCATAGTAGCTATTTTGGGCATATCTATATCCTGGCTCCACTCCGGTATCGGGGCTCCCCAGGAAAGGACTTCGTCATTGACAGTTTCTTTAGGGCGAACCCATCCGCCATCCAGCCACAGGATATCTATACTTCCGTAATCGTGCATCAACTCGGAGATCTGGTTAAAGGTAAAATCCTTGAATTTATTCCATCGCCAGGGGTTTTTGCGGATATCGTAATTATTGTTCCGGGTTGCCGTAGCGTATTTCGGCCACCAGTAATATTCGGAATGCCAGTCGGGTTTGGAAAAGTAAGCCCCGATCATAAAACCTTTTTTACGAAAAGCGTCGAATACATATTTGGCAACATCCGCACGGGGATTATCTGCAAAGGGACCATTGGATATCTTGAAATCACTTTGCTTGGTATCGAACATGTTAAAACCGTCGTGGTGTTTTGTTGTGAAAACCAGGTATCGCATTCCTGCGGCATCGGCAGCATCAGCCCATTGTTCCGGGTTGAAGTTTACAGGATTGAACTTTTCGCTCTGGCTCCAGTACCACTTTTTATAATCGCTATAGCTTATGGTACTGTCGCGCTCTATCCAGTCTTCCGAGCAGATGGACCAGGATTCTATGATACCGGGAACGGCATAAATACCCCAGTGAATGATCATACCGAATTTCTGATCCTGCCACCGGTCCAGTTTTTCCATTACTTTAGCATTTTTCGGCGCTTCATAGGTAGTGGATCTCTGGTGCAGGTTGTCTTCCTGTGCATAGGCAGAAAAGGCCAGGGCGAAGCTTGCACACAAGACTAATGCGGCTTTTTTGTGAAAAGTCATGTAAGGTTTGTTTTTGCTGTTTTCTGTGAAAAGATATGAAATTCTCATGGGTTGTGTATCTTAATATTACGGGATATTTCGAAGGAATTGTTTAATCTTATATCTTCGGAAGAAGCGCCTATCATCAGGGAAAAGGTCCCGGCTTCCGTTACCCATTCTTTCCGAGTATTCCAAAGCATCATGTCTTTGGCTTTCAATTCGAATTCCAGAATTTTCTCTTCTCCCGGTTTGAGGTGAATTCTTTTAAAGGCCTTGAGCTGTTTTTTAGGGGTAACTACAGAGCTTACATCATCCCGAAGGTATACCTGGGCCACTTCATCACCGTCTCTTGTACCGGTATTTTTTATGCGGAATTTTATATTTATGGTGATGTCATTTTCGCTTTCCGTAACGGTTACATGAAGCCCGTCGTATTGGAAATCCGTATAACTCAGGCCATGGCCGAAGCTATAGAGCGGCTTGGCATCTTCTTCCACGTAATTGTGTTTTACGGGGAACAGAGCATTGTAATACACCGGTAATTGTCCTACGGATTTAGGAACAGAAACCGGCAACCTTCCGGCGGGGTTATAGTCGCCGAAAAGCACATCGGCAATGGCATTACCACCTTCCTGTCCGGGGTACCACGCATCCAGAATGGCGGGGACATTTTCCGAAGGCCAGTTGAGGAGCAGGGGACGTCCTTTAATGAGAACGAGGATCGTCGGGGTTCCGGTCTTTACAATGGCCCGGAGTAATTCGTTTTGTTTGCCGAGGAGATCGAGGGTAGCCCTGTCATAGCCTTCCCCGCTTTCCATGTCGCTTATAAGGCCTGTGCCTGTGTCCGAATCGATCGTAGCGGCTCCTGTGTCTATGTATTTTGTTTTAAAGTCGCGTGCACTCGAACCACCCAGAACTACTACGGCTACTTCTGCCTGTTTTGCGGCTTGTACGGCACCGGCAATATCCGTTTGCGTGGTATCGCGGATGGCACATCCTTTTACATAAGTGACTTTAGTGGAAGGGGAGACTTTGTTTCTTATACCTTCCAGTACGGTTACGATATTATCTTCTGCCTGTGGCGCCGTATAATCTCCGAGCTGATTGTATATGTTATCGGCATTGGGTCCTATGACAGCTATATTTTTTATGTCTTTGGACAGGGGGAGCAGGTTCTCCTGATTTTTGAGAAGAGTTACGGATTCCCTTGCTACTTTTCGGGCAAGTGCAATATGTTCCGGGCTGCGTACTTCCTTTTCCGCTTTTGCAGGATCTACATAGGGGTTTTCGAACAGTCCCATTTCAAATTTAAGCCGAAGTACGCGGCAAACGGCTTCGTTCAGTGTGTTTTCGGATACTTCTCCGGATTTCAGAGCTTCCAGAAGATATGCTCCGTATCCTTTGCCCCCCAGGTCAGCATCTACTCCGGCATTTATAGCCAGTGCTGCTGCTTCCGGGAAAGTACCTGCGATGTGGTGATTTCCCAAAAGACCTTCTATGCTGCCCAGGTCGGAAACGACAAAACCCCCGAAATTCCATTCGTTGCGAAGGAGGTCGTTTAACAACCAGTGATTGGCAGTACTCGGTACACCGTCAATAGAGCTGTATGCAGTCATTACAGAAAGGGCCCCGGCATTTACCGCAGCCTTAAAAGGAGGGAGGTAACTGTGTTGTAATTCCCGGGTTCCCACATGAACTGCATTGCCGTTATGTCCGCCTTCAGGGACACCGTATGCAGCGAAATGCTTCAGTGTGGAAATAACATTGTATCCGCTTTTCAGGTCATTCCCCTGAAATCCGTGAACCATAGCCTCACCCATTTTACTGTTGAGCACAGGATCTTCGCCATAGGTTTCTTCTACTCGCGACCAACGTGGTTCGCGGGCAAGGTCCAGTACCGGTCCGTAACCGACATGACCGCCCTGGAGGCGTGCTTCTTCGGCAATAACGGCTGCCATTTCTTTGATCAGCTCCGGGTTCCAGGTGCTGCTTTGTCCCATGGAGGTGGGAAATACGGTTGTGCCTATGGCCATGTGGCCGTGGGGACATTCTTCGGAAAGGAGAAGGGGAATGCCAAGTCTTGTTTCCTCTACGGCATATTTTTGTATGGCATTGGTGGCTTTCGCGGCCAGTTCGGGATGGAGTCCCGTTTCCAGTGTTTTCTTTGTCCACGGATCTGCGCGAAGCGTTGCCCACAGCATTCCTATATGTTGTTTTTTTACAGCCTTACGAAAGGCATCGCTTTCCGTGACTTTATTTCTTTTTTTGGTGTACATGTCCCATCCGAGAAGCGTGCTGAGCTGCCCGACTTTTTCCTCGGTGGTCATGCGTTGCAGCAGGTCGTTTACTCTTTGTTCAACGGGAGCCGAACTGTCTTTATAAACGGGAAGAGTAGTATTCTTTTTTTGGGCGGTAACAGGTAAGTGACTTATGAGAAGTGTGATCCATATGGCATGCCGGAGTGCTTTCATTGTCTGTACGGAATTTTTCCAAAATTAATAAGAAAAGAGGTTGTAATTAAAGTAACAACCTCTTTTCGTAGTTAGTAGTTAGGTTATGTGATTCCTTTTTTCATGAGTTAGTCCACATCCCACCACACTCTTGTTGTAAGAACATCCGGGCCTTGAGCTTGTATTACAGCCTCATAATTTTCTCTATTGGTAAGTACTTCTCCCTGAGGATAAGTGAGTCTCCGGGGTATACTGCCATTAGTGACATTACCAGGATAGTTTACCGGAGTTAATTCGGGAAACCCTGTCCTTCGCCAGTTGGCAAAAGCCTCGTATTCGTTGAGGAAGGTTACGATCCAGTATTGTGTGTTGATCTGTTCCAGCGCCTTGTTGGGGTCAAAAGGGTTTTCTGACAGGTATTCTGCAATTTCGGTATTGGAAATAACAGCTTCAGGATCATACATTTCCAGGTATTTCATCGCTGCGGTAACGCCGGCATCGTAATGTGCCTCCACATTTCCTCCGGCAAGCCCCCATCTGAATGCGGCCTCCGCAAGCATAAATTCTACTTCGGCATAGGTCTGGAGGAACATAGGGTCGTTCTCGCCTGTAATATATAAACGATTGGGCTCGGTATATGTATTCAAATTGCTCCCGCCAGGATAGTTCTCTATGGAATTCCCGTCCAGTCCATTAGGTAAACCTTTTTGTGCTGCCGGGTTTAAGCGCGCTTCATTAGTTCTGAGTATATCTTTATCGTCCTCATCTTTTTCACCGGTGTTTTGCGGTAATGCTCCATATATAGTTAACCTTGGATCGTCTTGAAGAAGTGCAACAAAAGTCGTACTTAGTCTTGGACTATTGTCATTGGTAAAGGTTTGGCCGTTACCGTTTTTATTTACTCCGGCCGCAACTTCGTGTGCTACAAAGGCAATATCGTCATTAGATTCCATAACACCACCTTCTATGGCTTTGGTTACCCATTGTTGGGAAGCTGTCGGATCTACTTTAACTAACCTTAGTCCCAGGCGCAGCATCATGGAATATGCATATTTTTTCCATTTGCCCAGATCTCCCTGGAAAATAATATCGGCATTTCCCAGTTCGGAGGTCCCCGTCTCTAATTGCAGTGCAGCTTCTTCAAGTTCCTTCAACATGTCTGCATAGATGTCTTCCTGCCGATCATATTTAGGTCTTACGATTTCTTCTAATACTCCTTTTCCGGCTTCGGTATAAGGGATGTCCCCATATAGATCGGTTAATCTATGATAGATAACCACTCTTAAAATTCTGGCTATGGACATCATTTCTCCCGTATTGCCTTCTTCATTTAGTTGGGCTATGATATCTTCTATACTTTTAACAGCATTAGGGTACATAGCATCGTATAAAGAAGAGGCGTAATCCCGGTTCCAGAAATATTTATCTCCGGACCAATATCCTGCAGTTGTAGCACAATGCTGCATCATAGTGGAGAGATAGATGAGGTTTGCCCTCCAGCTTTCATATTCGTCACCCGAGGTATTAAGCATAGCTGCTGTAAATTTTGGTTCAACAGCTAGGTTTCCCGCTTTTGTGGGGTCTTCATTAAGGTCCTCAAATCCTTTATCACAGGAAGATAACAGGATTGAAACAGATGTAAGTATATATATTATTTTTTTCATGGCCGTTCTTTAGAATTTAATGTTTACACTCAAACCGTAACTTCTGGTTGACGGAACACCAAAACGCTCTAGTCCCTGGGCATTGGAATTGTTAAATGCAGATTCCGGATCTATATTATCGGCATCTCTTTTGATAAAAAACAGGTTTCTGCCTATCAATGAGAAATTGATTGCGGTTAAGAAAGTGTTTTCCAGCATTTCCGACGGTAGGCTGTACCCCAGACTTATTTGGCGAAATTTGATGAAATCCGCACTTTGTATATGTTCTTCTGCGATTTCGTATACTCTTTGGTAGTAATCCTGCAAAGCTATCTCTCCCTCTTCTCCAGCCCGGTCAGGATCGGCGATTGTAGTTGTAAACGCATTTCCCTGCTGATTTACACCAGCAATAGTCAGTCCGTTTTCCCGTCCTTCAAGAGTGTTTTTGCTCAACCCGTTGTATGTAGCCCAGGCACTTGTGCCGGACCATATCTTTCCTCCAAACTTGGCGTCGATTAAAAAATCCAGATTAAAGTTCTTATAGCTAAAACTGTTATTTAATCCCATAGTCCACGGAGGAACACCATCTCCAAGGATATCTCTGTCGCCAACCACAGGTCTGCCGTCATCCTGGTAAATAATCCGATTATTTTCATCCCTGGCATAAGTAGTACCATAGATCTGCCCGTACGGTTTTCCGACTACGTTTCTTACATCGGCAAACCCGTAACCAACTCCCAAAGTAACATCGTTATTGTTTTCGTCGGTTGCTACGACTTTACTTTGATTATATCCCAGATTATAACTTACATTCCATCGTAAGTTCTCATTTCGGACCGGGCTGGCAGTAAGCAGAAGTTCTACTCCTTTATTTTCAAGAACTCCCAGATTCTCCAAGGATTTACGATATCCTGTAGATACAGATCTGTTTACTTCTACAATATCATCTGTAGTCTTGTTATAATACCAGGAAAAGTCTATCCCGATACGATTATTGAAGAATTTTAAGTCAGTCCCTATTTCGTATTCTTCTTTAGTGTAGGGTTTTAAGTATGCATTTGGTATTTGGTCGCCTGATATTTGCCCTATCGGATTTCCCAGGTGATTACCGAAAATTTCATATAACAGACTTAGTCTATAGGGGTCATCAGCTCCGCCTGCTACAGAAGAATAACCTGCCCGGATCTTACCGAAACTGATCCATTCGGGCATTTGAAGCGCATCTGTAAAGACAAAACTGGTATTTGCAGAATAGTAGAAGTCGTTATTCGGTGTTGTCTTGCCAACAGCTGATAGCGTGGAAAACCAATCGTTACGTCCTGTCAGAGTTAAGAACAAAAATTCATCATAAGATAATTCTATCGAAGCATAGAGTGAGTTTATTTTTTTCTCAGTATATTCATAACCCTCATTGGCCGCTACAAGGTTGGCCGTATTACCTATGGTTTCCAGGCCAGGAACTATAAAGTTTTCGCCTCGTCTTTCAAGTTTTTCGAATTTAACCGTATTACTACCTGCACCTAATATGGTATTGGTAGCGATCTTGTCTGTGATATTCTTTTCTATTCCTATCATAAAGTCTGCATCTACCTGGGTAGAATTATATTGGGCTTCACGCATGGCTCCCAATGGTCTGTAAGCTGTACCCCAAGGTTCTACAGTGGTCAGTCGGGTAGTGTAATGGTCCAGACCGGCTCTCCCGGATAAGTATAACCAATCCAGGGCCTGATACCTGAGGGTAGCAGATCCGATGGTCCTGTTTTTTCTATCGTGTGTTTTGAATTTATAAGCGGACCAGTAGGGGTTTTGCTGATAAATGCTTGAGGATATGCGATATTCGGTATCGTCTTCATTATAACCCGGTCGGAAACTTAAAACATCGACGTTTGCCGGTAACAAAGCTACGGAGAAGTTGGCGTTGCCTGGAGCATCTGATAATCTGGGTCTGTTATTTACATCTTCTATGATGTATTTGGCGGAGATATCCGCAGTTAATTTGTCAGCCAGAATGGAACTTGCATTTAAGGAAAATGACTTTCTGTTCATTCCTGAATTTGGTGTGATATCCTTATTGGTCATGTCTGAAGCAGAGAATCGGAAACTTCCCTTTTCTCCTCCACTGCTAATGGCCACAGTATTTATAAAAGTATTTGCAGTCCTGTAAAACCTTTTTACGTTATTGCCTGTATTAGAATATGGCCTGCTGACTCCATCAAACTGAACGACATCCGAGCCGTCCAGTCTGGCGCCCCATGAGGAAAAGGCAGCGTCCAGAGCGGCAGTAGAAGATAAAGGAACCTCTCCTCTTGATCCTTGACCATATTCTTTTTGAAAATCATATATATCGGTGTTTACCGTATCAAAGGTCAGGGAGCTGGAATATTCTACTCCCAGTCCATCCTGGCCTTTTCCGCTCTTAGTGGTTATAATGATCACCCCCCTGGAAGCCCTGGAGCCATATAAAGCACTGGCGGCACCTCCTTTTAAAACACTTACGGATTCAATGTCGTCGGGGTTGATACTGGAAATTCCGTCTCCGAAGTCTGAGCCTCCCCATTCACTGGCAGAACCTATATTGGTATTGTCTATCGGAATACCGTCTATTACATATAAAGGCTGGTTTTCTCCACTCAGTGAACTGGTACCTCTTATAACAACCCTGCTCGACCCAGCTGCTCCACTAGTAGGTGCGGTTACATTTACTCCCGCTACTTTTCCGGCAAGTGAATTTATGGCATTGGTTTGTTTTACCCTGGAAAACTCTTCTCCATCAACTTCGGTAAGGGAATATCCGAGGGCTTTTGCGTCTCTTTTTATCCCCAAGGCAGTTACAACAACTCCTTCCAGTTCTTGTGCATCCGGAGACAGGGCAATATTAATGGTGGTTTTCCCGGCAACGGGTACCTCCTGGGTTGCATATCCCATATTGGAGAAAATCAGAACAGTGTTTTCGGAAACCTGAATGGCAAAATTTCCGTCAAAATCCGTTGAAGCTCCTGTGGTAGTACCTTTAATCACCACATTTACCCCGGGCAATGGCATACCGTCCTCGGCATCCGTAACCACTCCCGTGACCGTCCTGTCCTGGGCAAGCAGTAACTGACTGCAGAGGAGAAGAACAGTAAATACAAAAGTTAATTGTTTTTTACACATTTTAATTTTGAGTTAGTTAAAAATATGGAGCGACCACTTGGGCCACTCCGGAAAATAGTGATTGCCCCTTTCGTTAGAAAAGGGATATAAATGTTATGGTAAAAATGAACATAAGGAAATTTTTTCGACTAATGACAATTCTGAAAAGCCGAAGGAAGTGTTAAGAATGTGTTATTATATTCTTGTAAAAAGGTTGTGTGTAAGAGGTAATTATAAAATGTATGATTTATCTTAAGTGATATTTAATCTTTTTATTTTTTAAATCAACGTGTTTACCTGTGAAAATAAAGGTTGGCCATACGGGGAGATCGTAATAATTAAGCAACTTAATGTAATGATGGTGAAAATAGTAATGAAAAAAGGGTATTAGTGTGGGATGTCTATGGTTTTAACAATAATTAAGGTGCTTTAACTTCTGTGTAACATTAGTGTCCGGATATCCTGTTGAATGGTAAGCACTTTAAAGAGATAATATTTCGAATAAGTATATTTTCCGGTACTGTATATTTAAAAAAAATCACCGGGATAAATTTTGTGTATCCCGGTGATAATAATTTATCTGAATTTTTACCTGTTTATGATTTAGGTCCGGCCCCGTATTCCGGGTTTTCCAGATCGAACCATATCCTTTCCGAGTTTAAGGTGTTCGGATTATTTGTTCCTGTGGTAAAGCCTTGCTCTTGTGCGGCTTTTACCTGGTTTTCGTAATTTTTGCTGTCTTCCGTAGGGGTACCGATTACAAAACGGCGGGGCACGGTAAGTTCAGCTCCCGATGATAGGAAAGGATCCCTCGGAAGGTAAGAGCTACCTGTTCTGGGAATTCCGGAACGGCGAACCAGTGCCCAGAGATCACCGGGTGTACCCGCAAAGTTAACGTATTGTTGAATGTATATTTTTTCCAACGCATCCGTGCCCAGGTCATAGGCCGGTTGTTCCAGCAACTCAGTTATCTCTCCTTCTTTTAATCGGGTGGATGCCCGGGCTGCTTCTGTTTCATCGGTGTAGACCGGGTCTTTTTCATAATAGGGCATGCGGTTATTTGCCGACAAGGCATCCAGTCTTCTTATGGATAATTCCACCCCCCTGTTAAAATATTCCTGGGCGGATTTGGGTAGGTTAGCCCCCAGTAATTTAAACTCGGCCAGATACAGGTTGGTCTCTGCGGAAGATCCCAATATAACATTTAGTCCCGGATAGTTATCTCTTTGTTCAATGACTCTTCCCCCGGGTTTGGTCGGATAGGTGTGGTTGAATCCGGTACGGGTTATCCTTTCGGAATAGCTGGAGGTCGAAGTATAAGTCTTTTCAACCCCACCTATACTTATCCGGTTTAATTCGTTTTGTCTAAAGTACGGATCGTTTGAGGATTCAAACCGGGCATCCGGTGAAAGAGGAGCGCCAAAATACCGTACCCAGGGTTCTCCCGGAGCCTTCCAGGAATCGAAGTCACCGTTTATATCCTTTTCCACATATTGTTCAATATAGGGAGGGAGGTCTTTTCCCGCATCTATAAATGCCTGGATAATTTCGGCATTGAAGTGGTTTTTAGTGAACAGAAAACGGACACGGGGGTCCTTATTGGTTACCAGGAATTCCACAATGTTTTTACCCCCGGTTCCGGGTTGGGTGCCATTGCCGGTGCCGTAGTACAGCACTCCGCGTTTGTAGATAAAATCATCATGGAGGTCGTCCATATAGCCTGCAGGAGAGTTTGCCACATCTTCCGCTATTTGTAAAGCTTTCGGCCTGTCCTTGTTGATAAGTCTTGCGGCTATTTTCAATTTAAGGAGATTACAGAATTTGGCCCATTTGGTATAATTTCCCCCGTAGATAATGTCCTGGGCGTCCATATCGTATTGGTTGGAGGTCATGAGTTCCGGAATAGCATTATCCAGTTCTTCCAGCCAGGTTTCGAACAGACGTTCCTGGTTGTCAAAGACCGGTGTTAAAAGGCGGGGATTGGTATATCCGGCCAGGGCGGCTTCGGTGTAAATACGGGATCCAAGGTTATCGGTTTCTGTAATTGCCGGCTGTATGAGTATGGGATAGGTCATGGCCCTCATCGATCTTCTTACCGCCCTGTTTTCCGCGTCCATAGAATCGATCCTGGCCCGGATATCCCTTACATTCGGAAAAAGGGAAGCGTAAATGTTATGCCCGCCGGAGGGGCCCATTTCTACAAATCTTTCATCGTTTCCAAGTCCCGTGCCGGTAAGCTGGCTCCAGGGAAACGCGTAATCGAAGTTATTGTAAAACCATGTAGTATAATCGTCCTGATACATCTGTTCAATAGATTTGGTAATGGAAAAGCGAAGGTCAGGCTCGATAACGGTTGACGGATCCGTGTTCAAATCGGCAAAATCATCCTTGCTGCATCCTGTTATGGTAAGCAGTAGTACGGATAAATATATAATATGTGATTTTTTCATTGTCATGTCTGTTTACGAATTAAAAATCAATGGCTATAGTCATGGTGTATGACGCAGTATACGGTATAAAACCTCTTTCCCTATAGGAATCACTGCTGCTGGTACCTCTGAAACTTTCGGGGTTTAAGTTGTTGGGCATATTGTTATAGAGATACCCGAGGTTTCTGGCATTGAGTGCGACATAAAAATTACGGGCTCCCAGTTTATCAGAAACTTTTTTGGGAAAATTGTATCCCAGCGAAATATTCCGGAGCGCGATATATTTCACCTCGCTGAACCAATCGTCATTTACAACGCCATTTCCCCACGAATTTTTAAAGTAATGATGAAAACTGGCATGGGTGGGCTCTATATATCCCTGGTCAAAGGCTTCCTGGTAAGTCATTCCCCCGATATCCACGGAAGTTCCGTTCGGAGTGGTTGCCATTTGCCCGGGTGCGAATACCCCTTCGGGAATAACACCGTCATGAAATTGCTGCCCCTGGCTGTCCCCGTATTGAGATGTCCAGCTTAAACCTCCGTATTCCGGGCTTCGTCCTTTCAAAGAAGTGTCGAGCCAGCCATACGCCGTTCCATAGCGATTGGAATAGGAAGCGATATGTCCCCCGAACCTGGCATCCAGGAGTACGGACAGGGAAATCCCTTTGTAAGTAAAGGAATTATTAAGGGAACCTTCGAAATCCGGTTGTATTTTACCTATTCTCTCGGGTTCGTAACTTCTTTCATAAAGAGCACCCCTGCGCGAATCGTTCCAGATTAAAAGATTCATGCCGTTTCTTGGATCGTTGGAGTCATCGGACTGCCATTTTTTAGGATTGCTGTCGGTCATCAGGACGCCGTATTCTCCTCCTTCAAAGGCTACGGAACCTATTCGGAAGTTTCCATATGCAACATCACCTCCAAGGGCTTTGTAAGCGCCGTAATCTTCATGCAGGTCCTTTATCTTGGTCGTATTTTTCCAGTAATTAAAAGTGGCGTTCCATTCGAAATCTTTTGTCTTTACCGGGGTTCCGGTAAGGCTGATCTCCAATCCGTAATTGCTTAAGGTACCGATATTGGTGAATAAGGAGTTGTAACCGGATTCCTGGGGAAGCGGAACTTCGCCGATCTGATTCTTAATGGTTTCGTTATAATATGCCACGTCAAGTCCCAGCCTGCTGTTGAAGAACCGTACATCGGCCCCGATCTCATAGGAGTTTTTCCTTTCGGGCTGGATACTTCTGTCTACAAGAGTTGTGGTAATATCGTTCAGATACACGAATCTTTCTCCGTCCAGTTGATATCTTCCAATTTCATACCCTTTATTAATGGCATAGGGGTCAGTGTCACTACCTACCTGTGCCCAGGATGCCCGGAGTTTCCCGAAGGTGAACCAGTTGGATGTATTCAATGTCTCGGAAAAGAGCCATGAAGTACTTACGGAAGGATAGAAGTAAGAATAATTTCCATTTCCGTTGGAATATACGAGGGAAGAAGACCAGTCGTTCCTCCCGGTTATATCCAGGAAAAGCTGGTCCTTATAGGCAAAACTGGAAAGGAAGTACAGCGAACTGATCTGTTTGGTGCCGTAAATCCTTCCGCTGGATACCGGGACCCGTTTGGAGTTTTCGAGGAAAAATTGTCCCGGAACTATGAGTCCCCCGTCCGTCCGGATATCGGTTTCCGATTTTTCCTGTTTCCAGAACTCTCCGCCCAGGAGCAGTTGTACGGAAAGGTCGGAAGTCAGGTTTTTCCGGAAATTAGCCGTGAGTTTACCGGTATAACTTTTATCGGTATTATTTCTTAACTGGTATTCTCCCCCGTCATTCAGGAATCCGGTCCCCAGATCTTTTCTTTCGTATTTGGTGGTATAGTAATTCATGTTCCCTTCGGCAGTGACCGTAACCCAATCGGCAAGTTCTGCCGTTAAACGAACTACGGGGCGGGTTACCTGTTCGTCACTTTCCGCACTGTTCATGTAATATTGGAACCAGGTATTTGTACTTGGAATAAAGGCGTGTTCATCACCATAGGCATTGGAAGGTGTGCCGCCATGGGAAGCTTGCCAATACTGGCGCTGTTTGTATTTTTTGGGGTCGTACCAGTTTGACCACCCTGCGGTACTTATAAATAATTGGGAAATATCATTTCTGGCATTTCTGGCTCTGGAAGTAGTGAAGGAAATAGATGCATCCGCTTTTAGCCAATTGGCGAGATTGTACGATCCGGAAAACAATAAGGCATCTCTTTTAAAACTATTGTTAGGTAATGTCCCCGTTCTGTCATTATGGGAAAGCGACAGGTAAAAATTTCCCTTTTCGTTTCCTCCCGTAAGGGAAAGGGAAGTGTTGGTGTTCCACCCGGTATCGTAGGCTCTTAATAAATTGTCTTTTACCGGGTCGTACGTTGTCATCTCGCCATCAAGGCCGACAATAGGCCTGCCATCGTACCTGGGGCCAAACCCAAAACCGGCCCACGGATGATTTATTTTTGTCGGTACCCCATCATCATTAGTATAAAACTGGTTTGTGGAAAAACGGTGATAATTTCCATTGGGATCTCTTTCTCCGTAATCCGTATACCCTGCAAGGGCCCCCGGACCGAATTTGTCCTGTATGTCCGGTTGACGATATACATGGTCGACTCCTACGGATTGTTTTACGGAAATTCCCAGTCCCCTGGCCCTGGAACCGTCTTTGCTTTTTATAAGAACCACACCGTTTAATCCTCTGGAACCATACAGGGCTGTGGCAGCGGCTCCTTTCAATACGGAAACACTCTCATAGTCATCCGGATTCAGGTTTTTGAGGATGTTACCATAGTCATTGGCATTTCCGTCCCAGTCCGCACTGGCATTGGATACTTCATTTTCCAGGATCACGCCGTCAATTACAAAAATAGGCTGGTTGTTCTTGGAGTTAAGTGCGGATACCCCGCGTATCTGTATTTTGGAATTCCCGAAAAGTCCGCCGTCGGAAGTTCCGATACTAACCCCTGCCGCCTTTCCTTGCAGGGCCTGGACGGGGTTAACGGTATTTACTTTGGCCAGTTCTTCCCCTTTAACTTCGGTCATGGCGTAGCCCAGTTTTTTGGTTTCTCTTTTAATACCCAGGGCGGTAACCACTACGCCTTCTAATTCCTGGGTGTCGGCAGATAAAGATACATTTATTACCGATTGTCCGTTAACCGGAACTTCCCGCGAAGTATAGGCGATATTGGAAAATATCAAAACAGAATTTTCAGGAACCTCAATGGTGTAATTGCCATCGAAATCGGTGGAGACACCCTTGAAAGTGCCCTTAATTACAATATTTACTCCCGGTAAGGGAATACCATCGTCTGCATCGGTTACCACACCGGTAACGGTCCTTTCCTGTGCCAATACCAATTGACACCAGAAGAAAATTGCAAAAAGCATGTAAGCTGATTTTCTTTTGTACATCATTGTCTTCATTAGTTAGTTAATTACTTGGTTCTAATAATTACGTTATCGAAAACATTTCAAAACAATGAAATTGCCTAAAACGTTTTAGAATCGAATATAAATGTTATGAAAAAGTTAAAATTTAACAATTAAAATCGACGAACGACACTGCTAAAAAGCTAAAGGATTCTTCCGGGACGGTGGCTGATATGAAAAACATATTATGGTCATTATGACCTTTTTGTATTGTGTTTTTAACAATTCTTTTGCATCTTTACGGGCTTAATAAACTATTTATATGTCGGCAAAAAAGAGTTTATGGGGGTTGTTGCTTTTCGTTGTGGTGTCCGCAGGAATAATAAGTTGTTCCGGTGATGATGATAACAAGGGAATGGTCCCGACGGAACCGGATAAAAATTTAAACCGTGAGAAAGTAGGAGATGCTGCGCACGATTTGCTTTCGGCACAGAACTATTCCAGGATTGTTTTAGAATTCATTTATATAGAAGGATACGAACCTTCTTCCCAATCCGTAGAAAACCTCAAGTCCTTTATTGAGGCCCGGATGCATAAACCGGGCGGGATTGTCATTGAAGAAAGGTGGATAGACTCTCCGGGGCTTTCCGAATACAGTGCGGATGCGGTGTTTGAACTGGAAAAGGAGGAGCGGATGCGGTATTCCGATAAAGAAGAAGGAGAAATTACGGTTTTTGCCTTTTTTGCGGATAAAGGATCGGACAAGGACGAAGGAAATAAAGTAGTCCTCGGAGCCGCATATCTGAATACTTCTTTTGTGATCTACGAATCTACGATACGTGAGGTATCGGACAGGGCAGGAGCTCCCAGCAGGGTAACTATGGAAAGCACCGTATTACAACACGAATTCGGACATTTGCTGGGACTGGTTGACCTTGGAACGGAAATGCAGGAAGACCATCTCGACGAAGCGAACGGTCATCACTGCGATGTGGAAGAGTGCCTTATGTTCCACCAGGCGGAATCCGGTGGAAATATTTCCGATCTCATAAGCGGAGGAGAAATTCCGGAACTGGATGCACAATGCCTTGCCGATCTCAGAGCGAACGGCGGAAAATAAAATGTTCAATACAGGATATTACCATGGTTTTGTGCAGGGTAAGGGAGAATATAACCGGGGAAATAGTACTTGGTTGTTCCGTAATTGATTAATTTTGCCGGAGAATCACAATTCAGTATCCATGCACAAAGCAGGTTTTGTAAATATTATAGGGAATCCCAATGTTGGAAAGTCTACCCTGATGAATGCCCTCGTAGGCGAAAAACTATCTATTATCACCTCTAAAGCACAAACTACACGGCACCGGATATTCGGTATTGTGAACGGAGAGGATTTCCAGGTGGTTTTTTCCGATACTCCGGGGGTCATAAAGCCTGCGTATAAATTGCAGGAATCCATGATGGACTTTGTAAAATCCGCTTTTGAAGATGCGGACGTACTTGTCTATATGGTGGAAATAGGCGAGAGGAAACTTAAAGACGAAGCCTTTTTCGCAAAACTCAGTAAAACAAAAATTCCCGTACTGCTATTGCTGAACAAAATAGATACTTCTTCGCAGGAGGAACTGGAAGCCCAGGTAACCTACTGGAAAGAAGAGCTTCCCGGCGTTGAGATATACCCTATTTCGGCCCTGCAGAATTTTAATGTACGGGAAGTGTTCCAACGGATACTGGAATTGCTGCCGGAATCCCCCGCGTTTTATCCCAAGGATATGATAACGGATAAACCGGAACGCTTTTTTGTCAATGAAGCCGTTCGCGAAAAAATACTGCTTTTCTATAAAAAAGAGATCCCGTATTCCGTAGAAGTGGAGACCGAGGAATTCCTGGAAGAAGAAGAGATCATCCGGATACGTTCCGTAATTATGGTAGAACGTGATTCCCAGAAGGGAATTATCATAGGACATAAAGGCAGTGCCCTGAAAAAAGTGGGAATTGAAGCCAGGAAGGACCTTGAAGCCTTTTTTGGCAAGCAGGTGCACCTCGAACTTTTTGTAAAAGTAAACAAAGACTGGAGAAGTAATGACAGGCAGTTGCGCCGGTTCGGGTATAACCGGAAGTAAGGGTAGGGAAATTACATTTTCCGGTCAGTTCAGCAGACTTCGATTGTTCAGAAACTCATAAAAACCGTAAATAAGCGTTTTTCCCTTAGATTTTTTTGACTTCCGGACGACATACAATATTCCCCAGGAGATGATCATCAGGAGGGATAGTGCTGTAATAAGGATATAATCTGTCCCCGTATACCAGTTCAAAAAAGTCCAGGTAATTAATGTGATGGATGCAATACCCGTTGCAAGTTGCAGGTATAGCAGCATGTTCCACAAAGGCGACCGCGGGGCGAACCATCCGGAAAGGACACTTCTGGATTCATCGATCCGGTTTACTTCCAGGTGCAGTTGTGGTGACCACCATTCCTCTTTGCTTTCGGACATGACAATTAGGGTGTCATTGGACCGCGTTACCCTGTAAAGCGGGTTGGAAGTCTGCAAAAAAGCAGATACGACAGAATTTTTGTTCTTGGGGAGTTCGACGGAAAACTGCGGATCAAGGGCAATCTTGTCACCTAGGCTTTTCATTACCTGTTTTTTTAGAATACTAAATATACTCCTTTTTTTAAGAAAAAACACTTTAGTACCTGACAAAAATTAATTTCGTCATACGAGTATGTCTGTGGTCGGGTGTACGTGTTATCCATATCCATCCATATACCCGTATACCCGAATACCAAAGGTCAAGATGCGTTTTGCCTTGTGGCAACACATACGATGTTAATTGAAATAAAAAAATGTCATGTACTGAAAAAAACACCATAAAAGAGCCAAAGGATAAAACTTAGTCGGTCTCTTAAAAAAGGAAGTATTACCTTTGCCCCTTTAAAACTTTTTGCATGAGCAATATAGTAGCGATAGTAGGAAGGCCGAATGTGGGGAAATCAACGCTTTTTAATCGTTTGATCCAGCGCAGGGATGCCATTGTAGATGCCATTAGCGGGGTAACGAGGGACAGGCATTATGGAAAGGCGGACTGGAACGGAAAAGAATTTTCTCTGATAGATACCGGTGGTTATGTCATGGGAAGTGACGATATCTTTGAACAGGAGATCGACAAGCAGGTGGAACTGGCCATAGATGAAGCGGATGCCATTATATTCGTCGTAGATGTGGAGACCGGGGTAACCGGGATGGATGAGGATGTCGCCCAGTTGCTCAGACAAACAGATAAGCCGGTATTGCTGGCCGTCAACAAAGTGGATAATTCCCAACGCGAAGCGGATGCGGTAGAATTCTATTCTCTGGGTCTGGGTGAATATTACACTATTTCGGGGATAAACGGAAGCGGAACAGGTGAATTACTGGATGCCCTGGTAAAAGTCTTACCGGAAAAAGAAGAGGAAGTAGAGGAGGAACTGCCCAGGTTTGCCGTGGTAGGAAGGCCAAATGCGGGGAAATCTTCTTTTATCAATGCCCTTATCGGGGAAGACAGGTATATAGTTACCGACATAGCAGGGACAACCCGCGATAGTAGCGATACCCGTTACAACCGGTTCGGTTTTGAGTTCAGCCTGGTAGATACTGCAGGGATACGACGAAAAGCTAAAGTAAAGGAAGACCTGGAGTTCTATTCGGTGATGCGTTCGGTACGTGCTATTGAACACAGCGATATCTGCCTCCTGCTTGTCGATGCGACCCGGGGATTTGAAGGTCAGGATCAGAATATTTTCTGGCTGGCGGAGCGCAATAGAAAGGGGATTGTTATCCTGGTGAACAAATGGGACCTGGTAGAGAAGGATACTTCCACGACCAAAGAATTTGAGAAGCAAATACGAAAAACGATAGAACCGTTTACCGATGTACCTATTGTCTTTATCTCCGTACTCACCAAACAGCGTATTTTCAAAGCTATAGAAACCGCAGTAGACGTATATAAAAACCGTAGCAAGAGGATATCTACAAGTAAACTCAACGAGGTAATGCTTCCAATAATAGAACATACCCCGCCACCATCGAATAAAGGAAAGTACATAAAGGTCAAGTTTTGTACCCAGCTTCCGACAGCGATACCGCAATTTGTCTTTTTTGCCAATTTGCCGCAATACATCAAAGACCCCTATCGCCGTTTTGTAGAAAACAAACTCAGGGAACACTTTGGGTTTCACGGGGTGCCTATAGATATTTACTTCAGAAAAAAATAAGAAACTGTTTAAATTTATATCCCGGGGCCGGCCCGGCTTCGGGATATAAATTCATGTTTTATTCCATCCGGAAAATAAAATCATAATCTTTCCCTGTCCGAAAGGATTATCGGCGACTTTCTTAGCGCGTATCTGCGATTAAGCCGTGAAGCAAAAAACTACCTGCAAACGTAAATTCTTAATAATTTTTCCTTCTAGGTATTTAAATAGCATTTTTATTGATAAATTAGCATTATTTTGATCCGTTTATTAGTGTTTTGTTGTTTCTGGTATGTTTAAAAATAAGTTAATACCAAGTTAACAGAAGCTTAAACCTCGATTTTTTGCGTGTATTGATTATTTCAATTCATTTGTTCATCCGGTATATTAATAAAAATGAATAGAAAAACTCCCGAACTATCCGACAGAGAATTATTGGCTGAACTCAAAGCGGGAAACAAGTCCGCATTTGAAGAGATATTCAACAGGTATTGGAAGCGCTTGTTTTCCTATGCCTATAAAATCTATGAAGATGAGGTGGTATGTGAGGATATGGTTCAGGAGATTTTTATAAGCCTTTGGGAAAGGTCTGCGGAATTGTCTGTAAATAACCTGGAAGGCTATCTGTTCCGGGCTGTAAAATATAAACTAGCCAATTCTATTCGCAATTTGAAATTTACCGTCCGGCATACGGATGCCCTCTCCGGTCTTCCCGAAATACCACCGGCAACCCGGCAAATGGAATACCAGGAGCTCGAAAAAGAAGTGTTTGTTCTGGTAGACCGGTTGCCACATCGTTGTAAGCAGGTCTTTTGTCTGAGCAGGGTAGACAGTCTCACCAATCCGGAAATCGCTGAAAAACTGGATATTTCCGTTCGCACCGTCGAAACACACATAAGCAATGCTCTCAAGTATCTGAAAATGAATCTTCATATAGCTCACGTATATGCTATTGCTGTTTTTTCCCTCTTCTGATCACTGATTCCTGTTATTTAAAAGAGTATCCTGGTAAAATATAAATGGTAATACTACCCTTTAGGACATTGCCCTTTATGTTATAGTATTCGCCCGTACCATAGCAAATCTCCCTTCCCTGCAAAAAGGATTTTGTGGTGGAAGAAGCTTTGCAATATTTTTTTCTTAACGGAGAAACTGTCTGAGTCTTTCATATGCTTTCTGATGCGTTATGCCTTGTAAAAAGGCTTTGGTTTCGCTTTGTGTTTTGTAATGGAAAATCTAACGTTAGGAAAAGGTTAATACTCTTTCTTCCTTATTACCAAAATATTAAACCCGTGTTTTTTTTCCTTTTCTCTTACGTGTCTGTTGCTTTTTGTGTGACTTGTAGTAAAATGAGTGTCTTGAAAAAACAGGAATTTATAAAACTCGCGGAGAAATATGCCGATGGTCGTTGTACCCAGGAGGAAAGGCAGGTAGTTGAAACTTTTTTCGATATGTTTCAGGAGAAAAAAACGGCGTGGGAATGGAGCGCGGATGAAGAGAGACGCCTGCGAATGCTGATGCGGATCCGAAAAGAGATAGACAGGGGCGATAAAAACAGCGGGATTCCCCGGAACACGCTGCGGTGGTACCGGGTTACCGGTATCGCGGCATCTCTGGTACTTCTGATAGGAGTGGCTTTATTCTACAATGTAAGTTTGGGAGAAAAGTATAAAGAAGAAATAGCTCTGCGCGGAGAGAAGAAAGAAATTACACTGGAAGACGGAACAATGGTTTACCTGAATGCGGAGAGTTCCATACGATATCCACGGCGTTTTTCCGGCGTAAGGGAAGTTACCCTAAAGGGGGAAGCCTTTTTTGAAGTAGCAAAAGATGCCAAAAGACCCTTTATAGTGAGGTCTGGTGATGTGGAAACCAAGGTTTTAGGAACATCTTTTAATATAAATGCATATTCCGGAAAGCAGGTCCGTGTCAGTGTTAACACAGGAAAAGTACAGGTAACCGATACCAGGCCGGAAGGCAAAAAAGCTTTTCTGAAGAGAAATCAGCAGGCACTGTTCCCGGAGAAACCCGGAGAGTTGGAAGTGTCCGGAGCGGATGCCGACAAATACAGGGCCTGGACAGACAATGTTATTGTTATGGAAAACAATACCCTGAAAGAGGTCGGGGATATGCTGGAAAGATGGTACGACGTGGAAATTGTTTTTGCAGATAAAGATCTGGAGAGCAAGACAATTTCGGGTAAATATAAAACCAATGATATCCGGGAAATACTGGAGAGTATCAAGTTCCTGAAACAAGTGGACTACACTTTTACAGCCCCGGGAAAAATACAAATAAGAAATATGTCTAACCAGCAAAAACCAAAGCCCATGTAACAGTTCCCCTAAAAAACAAAACCCATTTCTGTTACAGCAGAAATGGGTGTCTCCTATATCGGTTACAGCCGAAGAACGGAGATTGGACTAATCAAGTAATCACTCCTTACAGGAATTCTGTTTACAGACAGAATCCGTTAAGAAATCCTTTTAGCCAAAAAATGAATACGAAACTACAAAAATTATTATTGAACACGATAAATATCTGTGTTTGCTCTTTAGCATCTCTTTTATCTTGTGTTCAATTGTACGCATTTGCTTCGGAAGTACAGAATCCGAAAGCGATAAATGTCAGCATAAAACTGGAGAATGCCACGATAAAACAGTTGTTTTTCGAAATTGAGAACCAAACCGAATTCACCTTTGTCTATGACGAAAAGGTATTGAACACTACCCGGAAACACACCTTTTTCTATCCGGATAAGAATGTATCGGAAATACTGGAGGACCTGAAATCGAGAGAGAACCTCGTATTTCGGCAAATAAACAATACCATCACCGTCACTTTAATATCCGCTCAGCAAAAAGGTATAGGCGGAATTGTTAAAGATTCGGACGGAACCCCTCTTCCCGGAGCCACCGTAGTGGTGAAAGGAACCAGAAACGGGACGACTTCCGATTTTGACGGGAACTTTCATATCGATGTTCCGGACGGGGCCGAAAGTGTTTTTGTTTCTTTTATCGGGTACAAGACAAAAGAAGTGCCTGTCGGGGGACTTACCTTCCTGGAAATAGTGCTCGAAGAAGATATCAGTTCACTGGATGAAGTAGTTGTTACCGCATTGGGAATTAAACGCGAAGAGAAACAGCTTGGATATGCACAGCAAACCGTCACTTCCGAGCAATTGACCGATGCCAGGCCGAATAACTGGTCGGAGGCCCTGAGAGGGAAAGTACCCGGATTGTCTATAAACGGATTGGGAGGGCCCATAAGTTCGCAACAGATAAAACTACGGGGAGACAGTTCTCTGGATCCTGGTAACAACGGGGCACTTATCGTTATAGACGGGGTGGTGGTACAAAACGAATTCCCCGGTTCCGGAGCTTCCAACGGGTATATGGGGGGAGATGCCTCCAACGATACCCCGGTGGATTTCGGAAATGCCGTTTCCGACCTTAACCCGGAAGACATAGAAAGTATATCCGTACTTAAAGGGGCAGGGGCAGCTGCACTTTATGGATACCAGGCAGCTAACGGTGCCATTATTATCACTACCAAAGCCGGTAAAAAACAAAAGGGACTGGGCGTTACCATAAGTTCCAATACCAAATTCGATGTTATTACCCGCTGGCCCGACTGGCAATACGAATACGGACAGGGAAGCGGTAAAGGAGGATATGTGAAGCCCGGAACAGATGAAAACGGTAACCCGATACCCTATAACGACCGCCTGTATTATACGTATGGGGCATCGGAAGACGGCAACAGTACCGCAGGAAGCAGCAGCGCCTTCGGACCCCGTTTCGACGGACAGTATTATTATCAGTACGATCCGGAAGTAGAAGGGCAATCGCCGGAACGACAGCTCTGGCAACCGTATAAGGATAACAGGAAGTCATTCTGGCGAACCGGAGTTACCAATACGCAAAATATTTCCATCCAGGGCGGTGGAGAAAAAGGCTCTATACGAAGTTCCATTACCCATACCAAAAACGAATGGATCATGCCCAATACCGGCTTTGAACAATTGTCTTTTTCCGTCAACGCCAATTACCAGGTATCCGATCGTATAAAACTCAGCTCCGTAGTAAATTACAGGGATAAGGAGAGCGATAACCTGCCGGGACAGGGATATAACAACCATTCCATCGCATATTTTATGATCTTCCAGAATCCCAATGTAGACCTCGACTGGTACAGACCTATCTGGAAACAGGGGCAGGAACAGGTAGATATGATACGTCCCTACAGTAGTTATATCGATAACCCTTATGCCATGGCCTATGAGATTATCAATACCCTGGACCAGAATGCGGTGACGGGAAACCTGAGAATGGACATAGAGCTCTCTCCCAAATTCAACCTGATGCTCCGCGGAGGGCTGAACATGTACCACAAACGTATGGAACAACGCCGTCCTTATGATATTAACCGCTACGCAAAAGGATATTACAGGAAAACAGGGATCTTTAAAAAAGAAACCAATCTCGATTTTCTGCTGACCTATACCGATACCCTCGGAGAAGACTTTGACATCAGTGTCAATGCCGGGGGAAACACTATGGACTACCAGTATAACCGGCAGGACGGATGGGCCGTAGGATTAGAAATCCCCGGCACATACAATCTAGCCAACGGTTCGGAAACCTTTACCAGTGAATTTGACGGTTACAATAAGGCGAACAGCCTTTACGGAATGATGACACTGGGATGGAAAGACAAGATATACCTGGACCTTACGGCACGTAATGACTGGAACAGCGTACTCCCTAAACACAATTGGTCATTTTTCTATCCTTCGGCCAGTACGGGTATTATTCTCAGCGAGATATTCGAGATGCCCGAAGCGGTTACCTTCGCCAAGTTGAGGGCTTCTGTTGCAGATGTGGGAGGGGCCGGTCAGTATGGCAACCGGTACGGTACCAGAAAATATTACGGAAGAAGCGATTTCGGAGGGTCGGCAGTGGCGCCTACTTCCCTGTACAATATCGATCTCAAACCTGAGCGCACGACCAGTACGGAAATAGGCCTTGACCTTAGGTTCTTCAATAAACGTCTTTCACTGGATGCGGCAGTTTACCAGACGAATAGCCGGAATCAGATTCTCGATATCCCGCTTCCGGAATCTTCAGGATATTACAATGTAACGATCAATGCGGGAGAGGTCCGTAACCAGGGCGTGGAACTGATGCTGAACGCTATCCCTGTAAAATCGAAGAACTGGGAATGGAATACTACCCTGACCTGGTCCAAGAACGAGAGCAAAGTATTGTCCCTTCACGAAAAAATAGAAGGAGGGGAGATGCAGCTATTGAGTTCTTCCGGTGCACGGCTTATGGCAGTAGAAGGTGGCCCGGTGGGCGCCCTTTACGGAAGAGGATTCGAACGCTCTCCCGACGGAGATGTCATTTATGACGACAGTGGCTATCCCGTACTCAGCGATGGCCTTATATACATAGGAGATACACAACCCAAATGGGTAGCCGGTTTTATGAATAGCGTCCGCTTTAAGAATTTCAGGCTCAGTGCGGTTATTGACGGTAAATACGGAGGAACCATATATTCGCACACCCATCACAAACTTACCCAGCAAGGGAAACTGAAACACACGCTTAAAGGAAGAGAAGAAGGAGAACGGGTAGGAAAGGGAGTAGTAGATAATGGTAACGGTACATACTCGCCTAATACCAAGGCAATACCTATAGCAGAATATTACGACACCCATTACCTGCTTGCTAACACCGAAGCTAATTCTTTTGATGCGTCCTTTATAAAACTGAGAGAAGTGACCGTGGAATATAACTTCCCGGCAAAGTTACTGGAAGGTACGTTTTTTAATAAATTCAGCCTTTCTCTGTATGGCAGGAACCTGGCGGTGATCTCCGATTTCCCGATATACGATCCGGAAGTTGCCGGACTGGCAGGCGGCACCAATATGCATCCTGGCGTGGAAGTAGGACAAATGCCCGTACCCACGGAATTCGGGATGAACATTCAACTTGGGTTTTAATTTGAAAAAAATATTTTATGAAAATCTTTAAAGCTTTTGCATTGCTAAGTCTGCTCACCCTGTGGATGAGTTCCTGTACGGGGGATTTTGAGGAGACCAACACGCACCCTAATAATCTGGAAAGTATTACTGCCGGAAGTGTTCTGAACCCGGTGCTATACGAACTGGCCAGCCGGAATGGTATACAGATGCGTAGTGTAGGTGCTCCTTTGACACAGATGTTCTGGGTAACGGACGATTATATCAATTCTCCTTTTTTGTACGATTTTGACGTCAATATAGGAGGGACGACCTGGCGGGATTATTATCGCTGGCTGAATAACCTCAAGGAGATGGAAGCTGCTGCCATTCGCGATGAAATGCATAACTATGAGGCCATTGCCCTGACCTTGAAAGCTTATGCCTTTGCCATGCTTACCGATTGCTTCGGCGATGTGCCATTTGAAGAGGCCCTGCAGGCAGAAGAAGGTATATGGTATGCGGAATTTACTCCCCAGGAAATGATATACGAAACCATACTGAACGATTTGGAGAGGGCCAACACCCTGTATACTCCGGATGAAGGTATGATCTATGTAAGCGATATCCTGTTTAACAATAATCTCAATAAGTGGCGTAAATTTACGAACTCCTTACATCTAAGGCTTTTGCTCCGGGTTTCCGGTCGTGCTGAAACGGATGCTTTCACAAAAATGATAACAATGATCAACAACCCGGCACAATATCCTGTCTTTGAAAGTAATGATGAAGGGGCCGTACTGCATATAGAAGGTGTTGCTCCATTGTTATCTCCCTGGGACCGCCCACAGGATTTCGGTACATTCAGGTATTACAGCGATTTCTTTATAGATAATCTTAAGAATTTTAAAGATCCCCGCCTGTCTCTCTATGCCTCCCAGGCCAAAAACCAGGATACCGATAATGTCGGGTTTATAGGACAACCGGTGGATTTTGAATCGTCCCTGCCCGATAGTATAGCTACACCATCCGGAGTGCGCAACGCTTTGGCCACCGAACCGTTGATTATTCCCTTTATGAGTTACGCCGAAGTGGAGTTTATCAAGGCCGAGCTGGCCCAACGCGGATATATATCCGATGCGGAAGAACATTACGAAAACGGAGTGACCGCCGCCATCGAAATGTGGGGACTGGAGATGCCCGAAGAACGAAATGAAGAAGGAGTGATCATCGATGCCAATGCCTATTTTAATAATGAGTATACTAAATATGACGGTACCCTGGAACGTATTATACTGCAAAAATACTATGCCCTGTTTTTTACGGACTACCAGGCGTGGTTTGAACACCGAAGGACCGGACTTCCTGTGCTGGGGGTGAACTCCCAGATGAGGAACGGGGGAGAAATGCCGTCACGTTTGTATTATCCGTTGAATGAAATAGACAGGAATAACGAAAACTACAAAAAGGTAGTGGAACGAATAGGAGGGGATAAGATCAATGTCAAAGTGTGGTGGGATGTGGATTAAAGTATGAAGTTAGAAGTAAGAAGGATGAAGTAAATAAGCTGATGAAATCATGTGCCAATTCGATAATGAGTTAAAGAATGAGATTTAAAAGATAACTTTCTCCCCCTCAGGGGGAGATACCGAAGGCAGAGGGGGATCACACCTAAAAGCACTAATCACCGAACTACTAACAATAAACCGTAAACAACATATCACAACCATGCAAAACAGAAGAGATTTTCTTAAAAAGGTAGGCCTTGCCACCGGGGGGATTTCCGCTCTCGGCTTTTTCCCCGCCGCGGCATATGGCAATCTGCTGGATCTCGATCTTTACAAGCCGGTAAAGGTTAAGGGAAGAGTGACTTCCGGCAACAAAGGACTGTCCCGCGTAACGGTGACGGATGGTCTGAATGTAGTACAGACCGATTCCGGAGGACACTTTGAATTTATAAGCAATAACGGCAGGAGTTATGTTTATATCAGCCTGCCCTCCGGTTATGGCATAGACCGGATGGAAAACGGTTCGGCCAATTACTTTAAGCCACTTGTAAAGAATAAAGAAAACCAGGAGTTCCATTTTCAGCTCCGGAAATCGGAAACTTCGGATGAAAATCATCACTTTCTTGTTCTGGCTGATACCCAGATACAAAATGAGTACGAGGCGGAGCAATTACTGACCGTATCCACACCTGACCTGGTGAAAACCGTAAAAGAGATTAACGATCCCAACCTGTTCGGAATAGGCTGTGGCGACCTTGTTTTTGACCATCTGGAATTGCTCAAAGATTACAATGCCATGGTAAAACAGACGGACATCCCTTTCTTTCAGGTTATCGGTAACCACGATATGGACCTGGGTGGGCGAAGTGACGAAAGTACAACAGGTACTTTTAACAGCCATTTTGGCCCTACCTATTATTCGTTCAATCGAGGAGAAATTCATTATGTGGTACTTGACGACGTATTTTTTATAGGCAGGAATAAAAAGTATATCGGTTATATCACCGAAGAACAACTGGCCTGGCTGGAAAAGGACCTGAGTTTCGTAGAGCCGGGAACAACTGTGGTGGTATCCCTGCACATACCTACCTACACAGGTTCGGTGAAGCGCTATCCGGATAAAGACCACATAGGCGGAATAGTGAATAACAGAAAACACCTGTACAAACTCCTGGAGCCTTTTACGGCACATATTATGTCCGGGCACACCCACTTTAACGACAATATGAAACTGGCAGATAACCTGTATGAACACTGTCACGGAACCGTATGCGGAGCCTGGTGGAGCGGGCCTGTATGCCATGACGGTACACCGAGCGGATATGGGGTTTACCAGGCGAAAGGTTCCGACCTGTCCTGGCGATATAAGTCCACCGGGATGGATAAAGACTATCAGTTTCGGATATATAAGAAAGGGGAACACCCGGATCACCCGGAAAAATGGGCGGCCAATGTGTGGAACTGGGATGCGGACTGGAATGTAGTTTGGTATGAAGACGGAATGCGCAAAGGGCAACTGGAAAGAGTGACGGCCAGAGACCCGCTCAGCATTAAACTGCACGAAGGCCCCGATCTGCCCGAAAGGAGAAAATGGGTAGAGCCGCAACTTACCGATCATATGTTTTTCTTTGAACCGAATGCTTCGGCTTCAAACATTGTAGTGGAAGCGACAGACCGGTTCGGAAATGTATTTAAAGAAACCGTAAAATAATAAACAAACCAAAAAATTGAGAAACATGAAACCTACTTATCTCATTTCTGCCTTTTTTGCCCTTTCATGCTTTTCCTGTTCCGACCATGATATTACGGAAACGGAAGAAGCTCCTTTAAGCGAGGTCCTTTCCGTCAGCACCCCTGCTGCTGATGTGACGTTTTCCCATACGGATGAAGGCAGCTTCGTCTCCGGATTGTCCTCTTATGGTTTTAAAACACCGGTACAGCTTAATCTCAACCGGACGGCATCCAAAAGCGGTTACAATTCTGTATACGGATTTAACATTCCCGCAAACCGTCAGGTAACAGGGTTTAAGTGGAACAGTGGCGACCAGCAGACCGAAGACTGGAGGCCACAGGGTATTACCGGTTTTCAGTGGGGCGGAAGAAGATTCCTGTTGACCACCTGGTACGGTGTAGGGCCGTCGCAAATACCCGGTGTGGAGAACCAGCACAAAGGTGCCCGGGTGTCACTGGTGGATATTACGGATATGAATAATATTAAATACCGGCATATTCTATTGGTACAGGATAAAAATAACCGGTTTTATAAAGAATCTGATAAATATACCCAGTTGGGTGAATTCGGCCCGGTACGTATTCATGCCGGGGGAGTGGCTTATCACAACCAGAAGATCTATGTTGCCTCCAGTGGTTTGGGAATTCGTGTATTCGACCTTAACAAAATCATCCAGGTATCCGGCGATGCTTCGAAAAGCAGGTTGGGAAAAGAGGCGGACGGCACTCTCAAGGCCTTTAATTACGGATATGTTTTGCCGCAAACCGGGTTTTACGATATCGATGGCGCTTCTCCGTATTCCTGCATCGCACTGGGAGAAGGTACTTCTTCCGAAAGGCGCTTCTGGACAGGGCAGTATATTACATCTTCGGATGGAAGGACCCCAAAGATTTTCGGTTTTCCGGTAAATTCCCAGGGAGAAATAACCCAAAGCCCTTTGCCTGAAGTTATAGAGCCAAAGGATAATGCAACTGGGAATAACGGCCCGGTATTTAATATGCAAGGCGTATACAGAAAGGGGACAACCACTTTAATGGCGGTTACCGGTAAGAGTAAATACGAAGGGTCTACCGCCAGACTGGTGCGTTACCGGGACGGAGATACCTCAGGTGCACGGTACCGATGGCCCCACGGGGCGGAAGACCTGTATTACGAACAAAGTACGGGTTATCTATGGAACCTCACGGAATACGAAACCTCAAAATACGGCAGTGATAACCGCTGTGTTTTTGCCGTCCGGTATTCCGACTACGATTAATTTAATCCCATTAAATGGGTCTTATTCCCCGATGTTCTGTATTGAAATGGGCTAAGGCTTGTTTGTTTGAATACCTCGCAGGCTTGCCCTGAGGTAGTTGATTTTTCTGTGTTTTTTGAATAGCCCCGTAAGCGTTTTAATATGCTTTCGGGGCTTTTTTTGCGATGGATTTAGAAAGAAAACAATCCTGCACGGAACTCCCACATTTTTACAATAAACAATACCAGAAGAACTACAGTCACAACAAGTTTCATAAAAGTTCCGGTAAGAAATCCCAGGAAAGAGCCAAAAGCAGCCCGTAAAGCCGTTTTACTGTCTGCTTTGTTGAACAGTTCCCCGATAAACGCACCGAGAAAGGGTCCGATAAGGATACCAAGAGGAATAGGAGCAATAATACCAACTACCAGCCCTATGGTGGTTCCCCACATTCCGGCCTTACTCCCCCCGAATTTTTTCGTTCCCATAGCGGGAATAATGTAATCCAGAATAGTGATTCCCAAAGCTACAATCAATGTAATGCCAAGAAACCACCAGCTGAGGGTTACGGCTTTGGTGAGGTGGAGTAATAAAAGCCCCACCCAGCTTATGGGCGGTCCGGGGAGTACGGGTAATACACTTCCGGCAATACCGATTATCATACACAGGAGACCGAGAACCGTCAAAGTAACATCCATAGGATTTCTTTTATAATCTAATATTTAGTACATGACAAAAATTGTTTTTGATACCATTTAACCGGAAAATCAGCTTGACCCCTCCCGATAATTATCGGGACTAGAGGGAGCCTGATTTTCCTCTCCCGATATTTATCGGGATCATCCTTTAGGGCCGGGGTCAAAGATTGAGGAGTCATCGAAAGTCAGTTTTTGTCATGTAATTAAAAGCTAATGTAATAAAAAAACACCATTGTACGGATTTTTTGGATCCTGCCGGAAAATTTTTAACTAAAAAATTAGTTTAAACTAAAAGTTTAGTTATATTTGTATTTATAAACTAAAAAATTAGTTCAATAATATGTCGAATATGAAGCAGTTAACCAAGGCCGAAGAAGAGGTCATGCAGATATTATGGGAGCTGGAAAGAGCGAATGTTGCTGCCGTTATAGAACAATATGAAGGTCCTAAACCGGCTTATAATACGGTATCTACCATTGTGCGGATATTGGAAAGCAAAGGTTTTGTAGGGCATGAAAAAGAAGGGAAGGGGTATTTGTATTTTCCGCTGTTGAAAAAATCGGAATACAGTAATCAGACTATCAACAAACTGGTGAACAATTACTTTCAGGGGTCATTTAAAAGTATGGTTTCCTTTTTTATGAAAAAGAATGACATAAGCATGGAAGAACTCGAAGAGATATTAAAAGAAGTTAACGATAAAGAACCGGAAAAATGATACACTATTTATTGCAGACCATCGCATTTCAGTTGTTTTT
This sequence comes from Sinomicrobium endophyticum, assembly GCF_052983315.1. Taxonomy (NCBI): domain Bacteria; kingdom Pseudomonadati; phylum Bacteroidota; class Flavobacteriia; order Flavobacteriales; family Flavobacteriaceae; genus Sinomicrobium; species Sinomicrobium endophyticum. The sequence goes on along the minus strand of NZ_JBRKIS010000042.1, from coordinate 29,045 downwards.
TCTGATCGTATACGATCTGTTCCTGAAAAAAGAGACGTTTTTTAACTGGAACCGGCTATACTTATGGGTCACGCCGTTGCTGTCCTGTATTATTCCGCTGATTAAGATAGAAAGGCTGGGCAAAGTAATGCCGCAGGAGTATGTCGTGATGCTCCCGGAGGTCATTGTAGGCCCGGGGGCAAATCAGGCGAGGGAGATTGAAGTGACAGCCACGGTCCCTTTCTGGCAGTGGATACTGCTTGCCGGGATAGTGTTGAGCCTGGTGCTGTTCGTAGTGAAAATTGCCAGGGTTTACCGGTTGCGGCATAAAGGAAAAATCATAAGAAAACAGACACATGAAGAGGTGGTACTTCCGGACAGTAACACGGCATTTTCCTTTTTCAGAAGTATTTACCTGGGAGATAAGGTATATCGTAAAGACCATAAACATATCATAGCCCATGAGCTGGTCCATATCCGGGAAAAACACACCATAGACCTTTTGTTCTTTGAGCTGCTTCGCGTCCTGTTCTGGTTTAATCCGCTGGTGTATATTTTCCAGGCCCGTATGGCCGAACTGCATGAATTTATCGCCGATGCCAAAACCGCCGGCCCGGATAAGAAGGAAAGCTACCGGTTGCTTTTACAAGAGGTTTTTAAGACAGAAAAAATATCATTCATCAATCCATTTTTTAAATCATCATTAATCAAAAAACGAATAGTTATGTTACAAAAATCAAAATCCAGAAAAATCTGGCAGTTTAAATACCTCGTACTGGTCCCCCTGGTGATCGGGATGCTGGTGTACAGTTCCTGCGAAAATGAAGAAACCGTAGTTCCGGAGGGCAATGCTTCTATTTCTTCACAGGTACAGCAGTTAAAAGCGGCCATAGCAAAGAAAGGGGATATTACCGAACAGGAAAGAGAAGAGATAATGACACTCAGTGAAATAGTCGTTGTAGGTTATGAAGGAAAGGCTAAAACAAAGATTGAAATAGATTATCCGGATGTGGAATATTCTTCTTCTGATTTAGATGTTCCTTTTGCTGTTGTAGATCAAGTCCCGGTATTCCCCGGTTGTGAGAGTTCTGCCGACCCCAGGGCGTGTTTCCAGGAAAGCATGCAGAAACACATCCGGAAATATTTCCGGTACCCGGAAGAAGCCCAGGACCAGGGTATCCAGGGGAGGGTGGCCATAATGTTTACCATAGATAAAGAAGGGAACATTGTGCATATCCGGAAAAGAGGCCCTTCGCCTATACTGGAACAGGAAGCGGTGCGGATCATAGAGACGCTTCCGAAAATGACTCCCGGAAAACACAGGGGTGAGGCCGTTAATATTCCGTTCTCCATCCCGATAACCTTCAGGCTGGCATCGGATTCCGTGGAAGATAAGAGACATTCCGGTGTTAGTAAAAGTCCGGATAATGGTAAGGTTTTAGCTTCCGGTGATATGACGAAAGGTGACGGGTATGTCTACGGGACCGTGGTAAACAGTTCCATGAGTCTACCCGGGGTCAATGTGGCTGTCAAAGGGACGGGCAGGGGAACGATAACCGATTTTAACGGAAGTTTTAAGATCAAAGCAGCAAAAGGAGATGTTTTACATATGAGTTACATTGGCCTGACCGATGTGGAGTTTACTGTAAATGACCACAATAATTATGAGGTAATGATGTAGTGAGCCTGTATGGTATAATAACACAATATGGAAAGTCAATTATGCAGACAAGGTGTCTTAATAAATTATTTTTGCTGATTTTAGGTTTTTTGGTAAGCACTTTAGTGGCCGGGGCGCAGTCCCCGGCCTTGCACATTGCAGACAGCCTGTATGCCCTGGGTAATTATACCGGGGCTATAAACATGTATGCAAAAGTTCCTTCGGCGAAAAGCAGCCTGCAGATTGCCCGTGCCTATAATGCCATTGGTAATTACGATAAAGCGATGCTGCAATATGAAAACCTGCTTCACGAACATCCGGATATGCTGCTGGCCCGGAATGAACTCGGAAAATTGTATCTCCGGACAAAGCAGTTTGAAAAAGCGAAAACGGTGTTTGGTGAACTCACGGAAAAGGACAATGAAAATGCCGACAATTTCTACTGGTTGGGAAAAAGCTACCAGGGTATAATACCGGAAATGCAGTATGCCCTTCCGAACTTTAAGAAAGCATTCCGGAGCGATGAAACCCATTTGAAAAGTATCTATGAGATCGGGAAATATTACCTGAAACACAGGGAAAAGGATTCCGTATTGAAATATGTGGATAAAGGACTGGAGTTTTATGCCAATTCCGTGGAACTGATCAACCTGAAGGCACTTGTTCTTTTTAACAATGGCAATCATCGGGAAGCCGCCCTGTTATTTGAGCGTCTTGTGGAACTGGGAGAAGAAAAAGCCTATATCTATGAGAGACTGGGAGATTGCTACGTGCGTAAAATCGAATACGAAAAAGCTATTACGGCATACGAAAGCGCCCTGAAGTTAAACGGTATGGAGCCCAACCCGAAAACCTTGCTGGCTTTGAGTAAATCTTATCTCAAACTAAAAAATTACGAAAAAGCGGATGTTTTTGCCAAAGAAGCCATTGCGGTACAGCAGGTAACCTTTGAGAACGAATACGAAATCCTGGCCAATATAGCACTCGAACAAAAAGAGGTGAAGACCGGACTGGATTATTTAAAAAAAGCTTATGAAGAAAACCCCTCCAGCACCCATTTGCACTATAGAATATGTCTTGTCGCCGATAATTATTATGCCGATCCGGAACTGAAACTCCGGTATTATGAAGATTTTTTGGGAAAAATCGGCGATTCCGGTATGGATAGGATGTACAGGGACTTTACTACAAAGCGGATATCTGCCATTAAAAAGGAAATGCATATGAATGCCGGTGTGGAATAACCGCTCGGATCCTCTTCAAAAACAGAGAAACCACAATAAGATTGTTTATTTTTCTCAAAAAGTCGTAATTTTCAGCATTCAACGGGTGTTTTATGCGAAGATCAGAAGGCTTTTTCTTTTGTACGTTTCATATCGGGTTTACTGGCGTTAATTTTTTGCGCATTTTGACGGGTATGATTTTGTTTGTCGTAATGTCTTCGTGTAACAGGGGGAAGGAAGAAAAACCTTCTTCGGACAAACTTGTACAGGATGAGATCAGGAACATCAATTGGAATGAAGTAGACCAGTATCCCTTGTTTGAGACCTGTGATGAAACAGCGGAGAAAATCCGGCAGAAAGCGTGTTTCGAAAAAACGTTTGTCCGGTACCTGTATGCGGGAATAGAGGACCAGCAGGTGGTTATGCACGGTAGTGTGGATGATACCATCTATGTTCGCTTTCTCATTTCCGGGACCGGAAAGATTTCTGTGGCCGAAATAGAGCAAAAAGAAAAATGGGAAAAACACGTTCCCGGCCTGGATAGTATCGTAGCGGTCAGTTTGAAGAAAATGCCGGTACTTCATCCCGCACTAAAACGAAATATTCCGGTAGCCACCAAATACCGGTTACCCGTGGTACTTCAATCAGCAACGGTTTCTTCCCCGGGGCAAACGCATTAAAGAATTATAAATATTTGCAGGTTACAAGTTTCAGGTTGCAGGTTTGGGCGAGCCAAAAGGCACCTGGTTTCCCTTACAATCTCTATCCTCTCATTTCCCAAGCCCCTTACCCCATTCTCACATTCTCACATACTGTACCCCTGATGCGTTTCCCCCCCAGTACTCCATAAAACCCGTTCTATCTTCGTACCTTTGCTCCGAATAGCCTTGTAATTTTTAAAATTTTGGCAGAAGAGAGAATAATATTGGGCATAGATCCGGGAACGACTATCATGGGATTCGGGCTGATCCGGGTTACCGGAAAAAAGATGTCCTTTATGCAACTGAATGAATTGCAGTTACAGAAATACAGCGATCACTATCTGAAACTCAAACTTATTTTTGAGCGTACGGTAGAACTGATAGATACGTACCACCCGGATGAAATAGCCATAGAAGCCCCTTTTTTCGGTAAAAACGTACAATCCATGCTCAAGCTGGGCAGGGCCCAGGGAGTAGCAATGGCGGCAGGATTATCCAGGGAAATACCCATAACCGAATATTCGCCGAAAAAGATAAAGATGGCCATTACCGGAAATGGAAATGCCAGTAAAGAACAGGTGGCCGGAATGTTACAAAATCTCCTGGGACTTAAAGAACTTCCTAAAAACCTCGATTCCACCGACGGACTGGCAGCGGCGGTCTGTCATTTTTTTAATTCCGGAAAAAGCGTGGGGGAAAAGTCATACAACAGCTGGAATGCTTTTGTAAAACAGAACGAGGGACGTATTAAAAAATAGATGCCAGCATTCTTTTTTTTCGGGTGATATTGAACCCGGACAATAACAGTTTAGTTTATTTTGGGAGCCATATACATTCACATACCGTTTTGTAAGCAAGCCTGTCATTATTGCGATTTTCACTTTTCCACTTCCACAGGAAAGAAGGCGGAGATGCTCCTGGCATTGCAAAAGGAGCTGGAACTCCGCAAAGAAGAGTTCCGGGATGAGGTGGTGGAAACCATTTACTTTGGAGGAGGTACCCCCTCCTTACTATCCGTAGATGAATTACACCGTATCATTGAAGCTGTTTATGCCAATTATACGGTAGATGAAAACCCCGAAATTACCCTGGAGGCCAATCCGGACGATCTTTCACAGGACAAGATCATCGGTTTGGACAGTTCACCGATAAACCGGCTGAGTATAGGTGTACAATCGTTCTTTGACCGGGACCTGCAATGGATGAACCGGGCGCATAACGGAGGGGAGGCTCATAAATGTCTGTCAGTCGCCAGGGAGTATTTTGACAATATTACCATAGATCTCATTTATGGTATACCCGGAATGGACCATATACGCTGGAGAAAAAACCTGGATATGGCATTGGAGTATGACATTTCTCACATCTCCGCATATGCCCTCACCGTAGAACCCAAGACGGCACTGGATAAATTTATCCGAAGCGGAAAAGCATCTGCTCCGGACGAAACGCATGCGGGAGAGCAGTTCACTATCCTGACGGATGTCCTTCAACAGAAGGGGTTTGTGCACTATGAACTTTCCAATTTCGGGAAAGAAGGCTATTTTTCCAGGAATAATACCTCTTACTGGCTGGGTAAAAAATACCTGGGAATCGGCCCGTCGGCGCACAGTTATGACGGAAGGAGCAGAAGCTGGAACGTAGCCAATAATGTCCTCTATCTGAAATCTTTGAGCAGGGGAGAATTACCACAGGAAACCGAGATGCTTACCACAACCGACCGCTACAACGAGTATATTATGACCGGTCTCCGTACGATATGGGGAGTTTCCCTCAAACGTCTGGCAGAGGATTTCGGTACAAAATATCACGATTATCTGTTAAAGCAAACGACAAAATATCTGGATAATGGTCTGCTGGATATCCGGGAAGATATATTGCGGACTACGCCTAAAGGTAAATTCCTGACCGACGGGATTGCCTCCGATCTTTTTTATGTAGATTAATACCTTTAGGAGATGACAGGAATTGTTTCTGTACAATTTGACCGGAAAAGCAATCCGGATTGAATTCCATTAAATGGGTCTTATTCCCCAACGCCTGTCCTGATCCTGATAATTATCGGGACGCGAGGCAGTTGATTTTTGTCATGTATTAGCATCTTAACCTTTCACTTCCGTGAACGGCAGTTTTTCCCTTTTCATGGCATTTTCTATGATCTGTATTTCCAGGTCAATGATTTTTGCCTCGGCTTCGGCATTTACTTTATCGGCATCGTCGGAGGGCATATGATAGTCCGGATGCCCGCCGGTGTGAAAAAACAGTACGGGGATCTGTCTGGTATAAAAAGAACCGTGATCGGAGCCACCGCTTCCGGCATTGTCCGTAAAGAATTTTACCCCGGCCTGTACATCTTCAAAAACAGAAGGCCAGTCGCTGCTCGTACCATACCCACCGATACCGATACCACGTTCGGGATCATAACGGCCTATCATGTCCATATTCAGCATGAAATGGATGTCTTTTAATGGTAATACAGGGTGTTCCACAAAATATCCGGACCCCAATAAACCAAGTTCTTCGGCAGAAAAAGCGATGAACAGAAAATTATACGGTTCGGTTTCTCCGTTTCCGGAAAAATAACGGGCGAGTTCCAGCAGGCCGGCCACACCGGAAGCATTGTCGTCCGCCCCGTTGTGAATAAGCCCTTCCGGTTCCGGGTGTTTGGAACTTCCCTGTTCTCCCAGGCCCAGGTGATCGTAATGTGCTCCGATAACAATAGTATAAGGGGCTTTGTTATCCAGGAACCCGATAATGTTATTCGCCTTGCGCAAACTATCTTTAACCACCACTTTTTTTACCCTGGCAATGAACGGTTGTTTATATTTCCGGGTACCTGCGGGCGATAATCCGTATTTCTTGTATTGACGCTCGATATACCGGGCGGCCTTTTTCAGTTCTTTACTGCCGGTACCCCTCCCTTTCATTTTGTCCGCGGCCAGGATGTTTATATGCTGTTGTATGATTGTGGCATCGGGCCGGACAGAGGTATCCTGGGCAAATGTTTGGAAATAACCGCTAAGGAATAATAAAACGGAACAGAACAATACTATTTTGCGTGTGGTCATCGGGATAAAAATTTACGGAAAGCAAATCTATACGTTTTGCCGGTAAGCTACAAAAAAATAACCTCGAAACCTGAAACCCGGGGCTTCGGTACATTCCGGCGGAGCCGGAACACTCAGCCACCTACGCTCTGTCCTAAAACCTAAAATTGAACTTGTAAACCTGCAACCTGGAACTTGTAAACCTGTAAGCTGTAACCCTGGACCTGCAACTTTAAGCCATTATTCCTAAATTGCAGTATGCAAACGACTATACAACACCGGGGAGTTACATACCGAACCGACCTGGACGAACCGATAGATATTTCTATCCCTTTACGAGCCTCGGAAGATAATCCTGTGGCGTGGTACCTCGGAACTCCCGAAATAACCCCCGTACAATCCGGCGACTGGACGGGGAGTGTGGAACAGGGCGCTTCCACCAACTTTAATAATATATTTTTTAATCCGCATGCACATGGCACCCATACGGAGTGTGTCGGGCATATTACCAGGGAGTTTTACAGTGTCAACGAAGTGCTGCAAAAGTTTTTTTTTATTGCGGAACTGATCTCCGTACAACCGGAAGCGGTTGGCGAAGACCGGGCGATCTTACGCAAGCAGGTGGAAAGTGCACTTTCGGGAAAAGATCCGGAAGCGGTTATTATCCGCACCCTGCCCAACGACAAAGGCAAGCTCACCCGGAAATATTCCCATACCAATCCGCCTTATCTCAAAGAAGAGGTAGCCCTGTACCTTAGAGAAACAGGGGTGAAGCACCTTTTAATCGATCTTCCTTCCGTAGACAGGGAGAAAGATGAAGGGAAATTACTGGCTCATAAGGCATTCTGGGATATAAACGGTAAAATAAGGCTGGATGCTACCATCACAGAATTTATTTTTGTCCCTGATTTCGTACCGGATGGAACATATTTGTTAAATTTACAGATAGCATCTTTTGAAAATGATGCTTCCCCGAGCAAACCGGTACTCTATAAAATACGGTGACATGAAACGGACCATACAGCTTGAAGAGTTATTAATGCTTATCCTGGGAATATATTTATTCCGGCAGACCGATTATTCCTGGTGGTGGTTTTTCGGGCTTTTTCTGGTGCCGGATATAGGAATGATAGGATATATATGGGGCGCCAGGACGGGAGCGGTTACCTATAATCTTTTGCATCATAAGGGAATGGCAATAATCTTATATTTGCTCGGGATATTGTTACAGTCACAGGCTTTACAAATGGCCGGAGCCATATGTTTTGCCCATTCCTGTTTTGATCGCGTGCTGGGATACGGATTGAAATACGGGAATTCCTTTAACAATACGCACCTGGGATTAATTGGGAAAGAGAAAAAATCAAATAATTTATGAACGATATTTTTACCTTGATGGTTGGCCTGGTATTGGGGGTTATTGCCACATACTGGTTGTATACTTACCTCAAGAGAAGACAAAGCAAGGAACTCACACAAAAGCAGTCGGTAGTATTACTGGAAAAAATACGTAGAGTGTGTAAACTGACTACAGTAGAAGGCGACTTTGCTGAGATCTATCATTATGAAAATACCAGGCAACATCTCTTAAGCCTTATATCCAGCAGAAAGAAAGCACTGATCATTATCAATGCCAAAGTGCATATAGGTTTTGATCTCCGTAAGGTGAAGATGCGGGCCGATAACAATGGAAAACGCATTGTTCTGACCGATTTTCCGCAACCACAGGTCCTGTCCATAGAGCCCGATCTCAAGTATTACGATGTGAAGAACGGCCTGTTCAACAGGTTTGCTTCTACAGACCTTACCGAACTCAACAAGGAGGCAAAACAGCATATCCTGGACAAGATCCCCGAGAGCGGACTTATGGAAACAGCCCGAAAGGAAGTTCTGGAAGCCGTTTTGCTGATAGAAACCATTGTACAGACCATTGGCTGGAAAGTGGATTACTCTGCGCTGGAAATAAAAGAAGGAGAGAAAGAGAAGATTGAAGAAAAGACAAAAGACGATTGAGGTTTATATATCTGACCAATCCTGGAGAAACAAAATGGCACCATACCCCGGAGAACCAAGTAAACACTAACATAACATCCGACATATGACTATAGACAAATTGAGGAATTATTGTCTGAATAAAAAGGGAGCTACCGAAGACAACCCGTTCGGAGAAGATACCATAGTTTTTAAAGTAATGGGAAAAATGTTTGCCCTGACTTCGCTCGACAAGTGGGAGGCAGGAGATCATTCCGTTAACCTGAAGTGCGATCCGGAAAGGACGGAAGAACTGAGAGCGGAATACGACAGCATACAGCCGGGATATCACATGAATAAAAGGCATTGGAATACGGTAGACGTGGACAGTGGCGAACTTTCGGAAGAACTCATCGGTGAACTCATAGATGCATCCTATAACCTGGTGGTGAAAGGACTTACCAAAAAACAACGCGAAAATCTCGGATCCCTCTAAAGGTGTCCGTACCGGTGAAGTGGAAAATCATCAGGAATATTCCTGCCGCAACTACCTGTAAAACGGCAGGAAGATATCGGAAACCCGATGAACAGTCATTTCGCGCAAATTCCGGAAATAGAGGTTTCCGGCTTTTATAGAGTGAGGGCTTTTTAAACATGCTCTTATGCGTTTCCTTCAGTCCTGAACAATTCCGTGAAATATTTGTAGAACAGGGGAATGGTTTCTATTCCCTTCAGGTAGTTAAAAATACCGAAATGCTCGTTGGGCGAATGTATGGCATCCGTATCCAGCCCGAAGCCCATTAATATGGTTTTGCTGTGCAATTCTTTTTCGAACAGGGATATGATAGGAATACTTCCCCCGCTTCTTTGTGGAATTGGAGTTACGCCAAAAGTATCGCTATAAGCTTTGCTCGCAGCCTGGTAACCGATATTGTCAATGGGAGTAACATACGCCTGTCCGCCATGATGTGGTTTTACAAGTACTTTCGCACCATTCGGAGCGATATTCTCAAAATGTTTTTTAAATAATTCCGTGATCTCCACCCAATCCTGGTCCGGAACCAGCCGCATGGATATTTTGGCATACGCTTTTGCAGGTATCACGGTTTTGGCACCTTCACCGGTATATCCACCCCATATTCCGTTGACATCCAGTGTCGGACGAATGGAATTGCGTTCGTTGGTCGTATAACCGCTTTCTCCGTAAACATCATCTATGTTCAGAGCGTTTTTATACTTTTCCAGGGAAAAAGGAGCTTTGGCCATTTCAGTCCTTTCCTCCGGCGAAATTTCTTCTACCTTGTCGTAAAAACCGGGAATGGTAATATGATTGTTTTCATCGTGCATGGAGGCGATCATTTTGGTCAGGATATTTATGGGATTTGCCACAGCCCCGCCATAGAGCCCCGAATGCAGATCGCGATTAGGTCCTGTAACTTCCACTTCCACGTAGCTCAAACCTCTTAACCCGGTGGTAATGGAGGGTTGTTCGTTACTTATCATTCCCGTATCGGAAATAAGGATGACATCGTTTTTCAGTTTTTCCTGGTTGCGTGCAATAAACCATCCGAGGCTTTCCGAACCTACTTCTTCCTCGCCTTCTATCATAAATTTGACGTTACAGGGAAGTACATGATTTTTTACCATGTATTCCAGGGCCTTTACATGCATAAACATCTGTCCTTTGTCATCGCAGGCACCTCTGGCGAAAATGGCACCTTCCGGATGGACATTCGTGTTTTTGATGACCGGCTCAAACGGACCGCTTTCCCAGAGCTCTACCGGATCGGGCGGTTGTACGTCATAGTGGCCATAGACCAGTACGGTGGGGAGTTCCGGATTGATGATCTTTTCCCCGTAAACAATAGGATAACCGGGGGTATCACAGATTTCCGCATGGTCGCAACCGGCCTTTAAAAGGCTCTCTTTTACGGCTTCGGCGGTGTTAAGGACGTCCTGTGAAAAAGCGGGATCGGCACTTACGGAGGGGATTCTGAGGAGTTCTATAAGTTCCTCGATAAACCGTTCTTTATTTTTTTGAACGTATGATGAAATATCTTCCATGAAGCAGAATAACTTTTAGTAATCTGATCAAAAGTACAAAAAAGATATTTTTTAAGGGACTGTCGTCTTTTATCCGAAAAATAAATTATATTTGCACCCCGATACCAAACTGTATTGTTTTGCGGGTGTGGTGGAATTGGTAGACACGCTAGACTTAGGATCTAGTGCCGCAAGGTGTGAAGGTTCGAGTCCTTTCACCCGCACTTTTTCAACTGCAAATTTGCAGTTATAAAACCTCTCAATTTTGAGAGGTTTTTTTGTTTGGGTACAACATAGGTACAACATTTTGCCATTTTTGAGTTTAGAATATGGTTTGATGCGTATTGATATTTTTTGAGATTCAAGAATATTATAGGAGTTAACCACAATAATATTTACCTTAATTTCATATTCACTCTGTCCCAAAAATAGAATGAATTTGGGACAGGAAAGCTTCCTTTAGTAGAGTACATTCTTCAAAATCTCAACTAATTCATCATATTTTGACTGGTTATTGTTTTTAAGTTTAATAAGATTTTGTAGCTTCCATTGCACAGCAGGGAATCTTTCAAAATTGTAAACGCTCCAATCCGGTGTAAGACTCTTGAAGCCCAATAAGAAATCTTTGTCTTCTTTTGTTAGGCACTCTTTGACGGCCGTTATAAGTTGATGCCTGGTTTTTTCAAAATCTTCATAGGTAAACGGGACATAGCTCATACCAGCAAAATGATTTTCCATAGCGTGCCTTTGATCTGTGAGGTTAGGATTGAGCATTTTGTGCAAAGGACGGTTGCTTCCCAATAGACAAAGTAAAAAACCTTTTTTTATTTCATCTGTAAATCCTTCGTTTTCCATTAAGTATTTGATATCGAACAAATCCCTAGGGTGCAACGATTCAACACCCCTCGAATTAGAAAGGATAACAGGATAACCTGCATTCACCAATTTTTTTGCAAGAGCTTTGCCTACTTGCCCTGACCCAATAATTCCTATTGTCATACCTTTTTTTAACAGTTAAAATTTGATAGAGTTAAATCGAAGTGGCTGAAAACATATATTCTCAGCCACTTCGTTTATTAAAACATGTAATTATTCTAAACTAAAGTTGTTTCCATGAGCTCTCTGAAAGTTTTTGTCTTTCTACCTAATAACCGCTCCAAATCACCTGATTGATATTCGAATTCACCTCCTTCAATGGCCAGTACCCAACCCGTTATAAATTCGGCAACATGACGAGCAACCCCTTGGGCAACTATCCCATCAATATATTCATCGGCTGTAATGGTGGTAAAAGAAACAGGTTGTCCTTTTATTTCCGAAAGAGTTTTTGCTATGTTGGAAAACGAAATGGAATGGGATCCACCTAATGAATAAGTTTTATTTTCGTGTCCTGGAGTAGAAAGTATTTCAGCGTGGGCTTCTGCCAATTCATCTCTTGTCGCAGGTACCATTTTTCCATTGTTTGCTGGAACTTTTATTCCAATTTCATAAGGATTGGGACCATAGTAGAACGATAAAAGGTCGGCAAAAGGCGGATGATATAAAATAGTATAATCAAGCCCAGAAGATTTAAGTACTTGTTCTGTAAAACGGTCCGATTCCGTAACTTCAGGCATAATACGTCCCGAACCTTCTTTACGCATAATTGACATATAAACCACGTGCTTTACGCCCATTTGTCGGGCAGCGGTAATTACATTATAATGCTGAGTAGATCGATCTGTAAAAGCAATTGCACTCGTTAGCATGATTTTGTCAACACCTTCAAATGCACGTAGTAATGAATTGTAATCCATATAATCACCTTCACGTACTTCTACGCCTTTCGCAGCTAAGTCTTCTAGATTTTCTTTTTTTCGAGAAAGTCCAATAACTTGACTTGCAGGAACATTTTTTTTTAACAAATGCTCAACCGTACTTTTTCCTACTACTCCTGTGGCTCCTGTTACTAAAATTTTTGTCATGATGTAATATTTTTTATTTCAAATGATTAAATTTGCTTTTACTTTGCAAGTAGTAGCCAGGACTAATTACTTGTAAAATGCAAGTATAAAAGTAAATAATTACTTTTAATATGCAAGTAAAAAAAATGTAAAATTTATGAAAACAACTGAAATGCGATCCAATTGTCCAATAAGTTCATCATTGGATATTTTCGGAGACAAATGGTCGTTATTAATTGTGAGGGATTTAATGTTACATAAATCTCGTACTTACGGAGATTTTACAAAATCTGCAGAAAAAATAGCAACGAATATATTAGCGAACAGGTTACAGCTATTGGAGGATAATGGAATAATCACCAAATTGCCATATCCAGGCAATAAGGTAAAAGGACTGTATAGGCTTAGCCCAAAAGGTATTGAGTTAATACCTGCTTTGATAGAAATAGCTCTCTGGGGAGGGAAAAATATATCTAACACTGATGATTGTTCGCCGTTCCTCAAAGAAGTAAAAAAGAACAAAACAAAATTTCTAAAAAAGATTATGGATAACCTGTTGGAGGAGGAGACGAATATCAATTAGGCTCGCTATAAAGCAAAAACAGCCCCTCTGAAAATGACCATTTTTTACAAATCCCTTTTTTTGCAGGTAATATACCAAAACCGTTGTGAGGGTTTATTATCCATAGCTTTTGTTGGTTCACTAATCTCTCTGGCATCTATTAAGCCGTAATTACGAAAATCTATTTCAATTGAATCTAAATCATAAAAGAACAAGGTGACCCCGTTATTTTTCTTAAATGTATCCGGACTGATTTCTTCCCCTTCGCCATATCTAAAGTCTTTTTTCGAGATGGATACAAAAACCATATCCCCACCGGGTCTAAGCTGGTTATAGCAATTCTTTATCAACTTTGTTCGTTCTTTGTGGTTTAATAAATGGATTAAAGAATAACTGAATATTCCATCATACACTTCTTGGTCAAACGGCATTGAACTGGTAGAGCCGTGGTGTATTTTTATGCTTTCTCCAAAATACTCTTTTGCTATACCAATTGCTGTTTCGGAAATCTCTATCCCAGCTACCTTGAGTCCATTGTCAAAAAAAATCTTGGCATTTCTACCGTAACCAAACCCGGGTATCAAGATTTTATTTAAGCCATTTTTTTTAAATAATTCCACTGTTTCAACAGCAGAATCCGCAGGTTCCCATCCCCACATTTCTTGTCTATCCTGAAAACTTCTCTCCCAAAATTCTGCCATATTACCTTTACTTTATTTACAAGTTTTGTCTTCCATAACTTCACATTTAAACTCTTGTTCGTTTGCGATTGCTATAAACAGTTACTTATTCAAATATGCTCATATTTTCATCGTAAATAGGACTTTCTATTGCTAAGAAATTCAAGATACTATGAAAAACATGATTTTGTGATAGTGTTTCGTTGGACTTCAGTTTTTTAGAGCCATCTGATAACCATACTATAAAAGGAATTTCTAATTGTTCTTTAGGTGCAAAAGCTGCTGGTATTCCATGCATGTACAAATTATTTTCTCCTAAAGATTCACCATGATCTGAAACGAACAACATCGTACTGTTATATTCCTTTAATTCCTTTAAATCGTTAATTAAACTTGCAAGTATATAATCTGTATAAACAATGGTATTGTCATAGGCGTTTACAAGCTCTTCTTGGGTACATTCTCCTAGTTCAACACTTTTACAAACTGGCGTGAACTTTTCAAATTCGGGTGGGTATTTGTTGTTATACGATGGCCCATGACTTGTACTTGTATGTAAAACAATTAATATTTTATCTTTTTTACTTGCTAAAATTTGCTCTTTTAACCCTTTTAAAAGAATTTCATCATAATTACAAACTTGTCCCTCACAAACTGCTTTTAAATCCTCTTTTTTTAAAAAGTTTTTGATATGAACAGGAGGTTCTCCCCAATTTGTGGTTCTCCAAATAACTTCTACATTATTTCTAAATAAATAATTAGGCAAAATCTCATAAAGCTTACCAGAATTTGTGTGTTCCAATATACACTTTACACCTGCTGTTGTGTATGTGGCGCAAGAAGTTGCATTAAAACTGTGAAGACTTTCAACCTTAGACAATAGCGGATTAGTAAGTTTTTCATATCCATAAAGTGAAAAGTTTTCACTCCTTGCAGACTCTCCAATAACTAAAACTGCAATAGACTTTACATTGTCCTTTATTTTCGCATCGGGCAATAAAATCTCTTTTTCATTTTCTTTACTCTTATTAATATAGAATCTTGAGGTGTTTACCATATACGACCAAGGCATTGCCAAGGCACCTAACTTGGTTGAATTTTTATCAATCCATCGCCAATTGCCACCATTAACAAAAACAAAAACGATAAGAAAAAGCAATGTCAAAGAAAAATTAATTAAAAATCTCTTGACTGTTTCTTTAATAATTTTAACCTTAATTATAAAGATTACAGGAATAAGACCTAATAAAATTAAATACACAATCAATTTAAAAAAAAAGAAACTACTGGCTTCTTCGTAATTGGTGTTCAAGATATTACCAACCATTGTAATATCCATTATAACATGATAGGTATTTACAAAATAGGCAACAATAGCATTGACAATGAAAAAGAAAACCAATAAAATTTTTCCAATAAATCGAGAAAGAAAAAATATAAGATATAATACAAAAGCATTTACAACGAGCATTGCAATTACTAAAGAGACAATAATGGTAATTCCGCTAAAACTTTTATAATCGAGTGCATTAAAAACGTACTTAAAAAAAGGATAGTGAAATAATAAGAAATTAACAAAACTTGCTATTAATACAAAATGAACTAATTTGACACTATTTTTTAACATAAATACAAGTGATTATTATTAATGTTGCCACCAAACTAACTAATGAAAAATAAAATATCATTAAATTTATAGCGACTATTTTGTTTATTAAAGCAATCGCTAAGGCAGAAAACAAAACTATAGATATAGGGTAATATTTTTTATTTGTTATCCATGTCCACGGATTAAATTTTTTAGTAATAAAAATACCTGTAAGAGCCGCTAAATAACCTAAAATACTTCCAACTATAACATCTAAAGGATAATGCGCTCCCACACCAACTCTTGTAAACGCAATAATTAATCCTGTGCTGAAAATGAAAAGGAACCATGCTATTTTGAATTCCATTTTTTTTGGCATAAATGCAAAGAATACAGATACAAGTATTGTAAAAGTCGTAATGGAATGTCCTGAGGGTAAGCTATTGCTTCCAGAAAGTGTTCTTCCGATAATTACAAAACTATCCCTATCAAACATAGCAGCAGGTCTAGGAACAGCAAGTATTTTTTTAAATAGGTTTGAAAAAATACTTGAAACAATTAGAGCCGTTATTAATGACTGCCAAAATTTAGGTGCTTTAACCATAAATAAAGTCAAAAAAGGCAGAAATATAAGTACGTTTCCTAGCTGGTTTAAGTTATATTGTAAACTCGAAAATTGTGATAATTTAGAATTTAGATAAAAGAATAAATCCTTTTGAATATGAGCATAAGCCTCAACGGAAAAGGCATCTTCTTTAAAGAGAAACAAAGCAATTAACAACAATAAAAATAGAGGAAGAAAAAGAGAATTTAATCTTAAATTATTAAAATTATTATTTACGCAAGCATCCAATTCGGGATTGTTTAACAGTAAAGAATTTAATCTTTTATTCATTTCAGTTTATTTAAATTAGTAACTTTATTACAACCCTGTCAATCCAATAAAGGATAGACTAGGCAGTGACTTGATTGGTTGCTATTAACCAAGCTAGGGAGTAATTTTATACATAGGTTTTAAGTAGAAGGTCTAAAACATTTGAAACACCCAACCTATTGGTTTTGAAAACATACTTTTCCAGCTCGGTGCTCATTTTTTCTGAGAATTATGTTTTCTTTGAGGTTTAATTTGTATAACTATAATCTTAGAAAGTAAGGTGTGTTCTTGCTTGGATTTGTTCTTTACCCAATGCTGCTCAAAAAATTCCAAATAAAAATTTCCTCCAGATATTGTTTCACGCTTAAGGGCTTTCGACCCAATAGTTTTTCCATTTGTAAACCGTCACTTTCCAATTCCCCTTGTCTTGTAGCTGCGGAGAACCCACCAATCATTTTAGCACATCTTTTAGACATTCCTTGGTCAATTACAGTATTGAAAAATGCATCTAAACCAGGGCTTAAATAGGTGATGTTTTTACCTGTGATTTGAGAAATATACTCTGCAATTTCTGAAAACGAATAACTATCTCCAGATACACTATACGTCTTATTTTTATGCCCCGTTGAGGTTAAAACCTTGGCTGCCGTTTCCGCCATTTCACTTCGTAGTGCAAATCCTATTTTCCCATTACCGGCTGGCAGGTAAATACCATATTTAAAAATGTTCTCACCCAAAAATGAAGGCAATATGTCCATATATAGCCCATTTCGCAATATGGTATAACTCATACCACTTGCTTTAATGGCATTTTCTGTTGCTAAATGGGAACTTAGTATAAACTCAATAAGGGAAAAATTAACTTCTTTATGCTCCTGGCTTGTGTAAAGGATATACTTAATTCCAGATTCCATGGCCGCATTCACAACTTGGATATGCTGCTCACTACGATTTTCCAGTTCGTCACTTGAAACAAAAAGTAGTTTGTCAATACCAGAAAAGGCCTTCAACATTGAACTGTAGTTGTTATAATCGCCAAATACAATATTTACATGCAAAGACATTAATTTCTCTACCTTGGTATAATCCCTTACCATGGCATAAATCAAACTTTCATTCACCCCATTTTCAATCAATGATTCAATAACGGCATACCCATAATTACCAGTAGCTCCTGTCACTATTATTTTATCTTTATTTTTCATTTGTTCATTCACTTTTTAATCAGTTAAGATTCGTCATAATCTTCATAATCTTCATCATCACCATCATGATGTTCTATGGTATTTTTAAATCTATAAGTAAACGTAAGGTTGATTTGACGCTCAAAGTATTGGTATTCAGATTTAGAGAAGAAATTTGTATTATAGGCTTCTCGGCGACTAATTCTTGAGTTGAATAAATCGGAAACATTAAGGTTTATGGCTCCTCTGCCCTTAAATAATTCTTTGTTTACCGATACATTTGCCACAAGAATACCGCGTCTTGTGGTGTTGGCTTCTTTAAAGGGAGCATCATATTGAATGCCTATTTGCAAATCGACATCCTTGGGCAAAGAAATCTTTGGCGATAATCGCGCAAACCAACTGGATGAAGAGGTATTTAGTGATTGCCTTTGCGTAATAAGGTCACTGTTGTCATTAGGATCTGGAATAGTATTATCAAAGCTGGCGTCTTGTTCAAAACGATACCAGTTTATAGTACCATTGACTCGTAACCAATTTGCTGGGCTGTAAATGGACGATACTTCAATACCATATCTGTTTTCCGTACCTACATTTAATGGTCTGGTAATCAAAATGGGGATGTTTTCTTCATTTACCCTACCTGAATTGGTAGTTATGAGTTGAACAATATCTTCGGAATATTGAAAATACCCTATAGTTTCCAACGATACTTGACCCCAGTTTTTAGAATACCCTAACTCAAAAGAATTTGTAAAAACAGGGTCTAAATCCGGGTTTCCTGACAGAAGGTTCAAATCGTTGGAATAGCCTGAAAACGGATTTAATTCACGAAAGCTAGGGCGACTTATACGTCTGCCATAGCTCGTTTTGAGTTCACTGGTTTCAGTAAGTTGATAGCCCAAATGGAATGATGGAAACAGGTTGCTGTAGTTTTTACCAAAGCTAACATCGGACGTAAATTGCGTAACATCGATATTGGTAATTTCTAAACGCAGACCGGCAAGTACATTAAACTTGCCAAAGGTATTGGCGTATTGCGAGTAAGCGGCGTAAATATCTTCGCCATAATCCATTCGATTACTTAAGTTGGTGTCAAGTTCCCATATATTAGTGTTGGTATTAAAATTTTCAACTATTGAATTGAATTTTATGGTACGCATAGTACTGCGGTAGCCTGCTTCAAAACTGCCAGTTTCAGAAAACGGAAACACATAATCCGCTTGTATCAATAAGTTGTTTTGACGTTCGTCGCTTGCGGTACGGTCTTGAGCATCTTCAAAATTTCCAAAGCTATAGGTATCGTTAAAGATTGCCGATTCTATTTCTGTATTGCTGTCATACTTGGCTTCAACAATCAAAAAATGTTCTTTATCTTCATCAAAAATAGATTTATAAGTTAGTGTGTACTCGTCACTGGCATCTTCTTCCAATTCTCTCTCGTCACGTAATCTTGTACTTATCAATGTTCTATCAACATCAAAGGTGCTAAAAGTGGAAAGCCCGTTGTTGTCATTATCTTCGTTGGCATACAAGCCCATAAAAGTGAGTGTGTTTTTTTCGTTAAAATAGTAATCGACTCCTAGAGCTAATGTATATTCTGATCCGCCACGAGTGATGCCCTGATTTTGGGTTAAAAATCCTGTTGCTTTGCCTGTGGATTCGTCTAAAAATGTCGTGTTTACTGATTCGTTACCCGGTCGTTTTGAATCTTCGAAATTGACGTTTGTAAATACGTTAAATTTATTTGTTCGGTAGTTTAAGTTACCTCCAATACCGAAGGTTTCGGGTACTCCTATAACTGTCTGAACCGAACCATTAAATCCTAGATTCCTTCCTTTTTTGAGAATGATATTGATGATCCCTGAAGCACCTTCGGCATCGTACCGTGCGGATGGGTTGGTTATAATTTCGATACTCTCTACAGCATTGGAGGATAGGCGTTCCAACCCTTGGGCGCCACTAATGCCTATCACCCCTGAAGGTTTGCCATTTACCAAAATACGTACATTGGTATTACCTCTAAGCGTAATACCACCATCTACCGAAACCGAAACTGAAGGCACATTATTTAAAGCTTGAAGTACATTTGTGCTTTGCGCTGTTAAGTCTTGACCAATGTTATAAATCTTTTTGTCAAGTTTGTTTTCAAATAGACCTTTCTCGCCTTTTACAATGACTTCACTTAGCGACTGCGCATCTTCTGAAAGATAGAGTATCCCCAAATCCAGATCATTCTCAATCCTTTTATTATCCAGAAAAAATGGTTTGAAACCAATAAACTCAATTTCTATGGTGTACGTTCCTTTCTCCACTTCAATCGAGAAGATCCCATTTTCGTCTGTGATTCCCCCATATTTTGGGTTTGGCTGTCCTGTTTCTGTAAAGGAAACAGTAGCGTACTCTAAAGGGGTATTGGTTTCCTTTTGCAGGATTTTTCCTGTTACTATGATTTGAGCATAGCCGTACATCAATGATGTAGTTAAAAAAAGCAAGAGTGTTATTGTCCTAATCATTGATTTATGATATTTTGTGTGTTGTTCTTTTCCTCATTGTATATTGGAATCATTATGACCCACTCCAGATGTTTCTCCATATCAGTTATTTTTTAAGTAATATTTCTCAATAGACATTAAAATTTGTAGGTTAAACCTATTGTAGGTGTGTTTTCAATAAAGCCTGAAGAAATTCCTAATTTCTTTTTCCCATCATACCGTTTGGTGAACAAATAACTCATTCCAACACCTATCGCAGCACCCGCTAGCACATCCACGCCATCGTGCTTGTTTGCTTCGATCCTTGTATATCCAACATATCCTGCCAAGAGGTAGGCAGGAACGCCATATTCCCAACCGTATCTTTTTTGTACAAATACAGCACTGGCAAATGCAACAGAAGTATGACCAGATGGAAAACTATTGTTATTTTCACCATTCGGCCGCTCTTTGTTTATGGCTAGTTTTAAACCATACGTTAATGCAATAGTACCAGCTAGGGCTTTGGAAAATTGATAAGTTCCTTTTTGACCATCTTTCCAAATAAGTGTAGAACTCAAAGCCAAAGCTGGCATTGCAACAAGCAAAACATCTCCTACAATCTTATGGGTCTTTTGAGATGAGGTCAGAGGCTCCATCTGCCCATACGTTAGTGACGAACTCAAAAATAAAAGTGCAACTAGAGCTCTAAAATCGTACATACTTCTCTGTAAAATTTTGATGTTACCCATAAGCCTCAAGCTGAAGTGTTTGGATTTGGATAAAGCGCATTTTCAACAAGTACTATCAACTCTTCGATTTCTACCTCATTGGTTTTTATGGCAACACTACCCTCGTTGTAAGGCTTGTATTTTTCTGTATCTGTAACTGAGAATAAACCAATGGTAGGGGTAAGGGACGAGCTGGCCAAATGCATTACTCCGCTATCGGCTCCGATGAAAACATCTGTGCTTGCAATCATAGCCGCCAATTCCCTTACATCGTTGGAATACAAAGCAGGGGCTCTGAAACCAATCTTAGAGATATTTTCTTTTGGAAGTACTTCAATAATGTTTGCATCTGGAAATGCTTTCTGTAAATGTTCATATAGATTAAGCCACCATCTTTCTGTATGGCATTTGGTATCAGGGATATATGTGTATAAGCAAATGGTTGGTTGTGCGTTTTGAACTATGTCATATACCAAACTACCACCATGTATCAGTTCATCATTCGCAAGTCTCAAGTCCAAGCTAGCTGGAATCGCATCATTTGTCCTAACTCCTATAGTGGGCAAAAACTCCCTCAAGGAATAGATCACTTGCTTTGCAATATGTCTTTCTTTTTTATCCGTACCCCTATCACCTACAAACTTGAAGCTTGCATTGGAAATGCTCGTAAATAATCTTCCAGAACAAGATTCCATCACGGCATTTATGGCCAGATCATATTTCTTGCTTCTGAACCCTACAAATGTTCTTAAGTACTTTATGGGGTTTTTGAAGGGATTCCGCGGAAGTTCAATAACTTGGTCAATGTTATCATAATTTTGATACAGTTGGATTGCGCAGGATTGGTTTACCAGCAGATCGATCTCGCTATTCGGGAATGTGGATTCCAACTCCTGGACCAAAGGGGAAAGTAACAGTAAGTTTCCTAATCTATGATTCGGTCTGCAAATTAGGATCCTTTCTATAGCATCATTGGTACTGACCGTTTTACCTATCTTGTTTTTAAAACTACCAGTAAGATGTCTAAATGCTTTCCTCTTTATAGCGTTGATGAATTTTTTCGGATTCATTTATAAAATTTTTGTGTTGAGCTTCCTGAGAGTTCATCGGATTCTCAGGCATTTTAATGCAAACCTGTCTGCGGAAAATGGCTAGAAAAATAAAGGTGGTTCGGGATGCGTATTCAAAATTTATTGGTGTAAATAAATTTTATTCATTTGATCATCAATAGTTCCAAATACGCATTTTTGTACCTTAAAACTGCCTTTTTATCCTATTGCTAATTAATCGTATATGATGTAGTATCAAATTCACCTAGCCTAAAATATCCCAATACTTCTTCGTTGGAATCATTGACATTAGTGCAGTTTCCTTTTAACTGTACAGGGGTAGTTGGGAAAGGTCCGTTTTCATCACTTCCAGATTGTTGAATCAATATCTTTAAATAGTCATAATATCGTTGTGAAATACCATATACATTAATACCTACAGTTGCTCCAGCAACATAGTTTTCATTATCGTTCTCAATAAAATTTTCGTTGCCATCTGTAAATTCATCGCTAATAACTGCAAGAGACGGCAGTGGTAAATTGGACGGAATAAATTCGCCTAAATAATAATTTTCAACATCTCCGGGGTCGTCAAAAAATACTTGAAGCTGAATTTCTGTGTCATCACCAGAACCTTCAATGCCTTGCTCAACTCGATTAATAACAGGTGCTGCAATTAAGGTTTCGGTTGCTGTGTAGGAGTTGCCGTTGTATAGGATTTCCAAAGTGTACGATGCGTTGAATTCCGGAACAAAATCGGTTGCAGTGTAACTACCATTATTCTGGTCGGCAAACACAAATATTGATCCGTCGTTTTCTTTGGTTACCGTTACTGATGCACCCGTAACAGGGACATTTGGATCCTTATCAAAAAAAGCGGTTGATTCTCTCAGATTAATGGTTTGTGTTTCTCCCAAAGTACCTTTTTGCCAGTTAATAGACGCATCAACCACCAATCGTGCGCCGCCGTTTGGGACATTAACATCTATGACATCGGTACACGAGTTTAATAATCCAAGTATTAAAAGGAGTGCCCCTAATTTGTTATATATATTTATATTTTTCATTGTTTTAAAATTTAAAGTTGTATGTTACTGAAGGAACAATACCAAATATGGAAGTACGAGTGGCTTCAGTTACGCCTGTCTTTTGATTTTGACCAAAAGAAATAGAGGCTGCATTGCTTCGGTTATAAGCGTTGTATATGCCAAATACCCATTCGCCCTGCCAGTCTCTGTTTTTATTTTTTCGAGGTGTTAAGGTTGCAGAAAGGTCTAGTCTGTGGTAGGCAGGCAATCGGTCTGCATTCCTATCAGAATAAGTCGCTATGGATAATCCGTTGTATATAAACTGTCCGTTAGGATAGGTAACAGGTCGTCCTGTTTGGAATACCATATTAGCCCCAAATCGCCATTTTTCGTTGAGTTTGTAACTTCCGGTAAACGAAAAGTCGTGGGTTCTGTCCCAGTTCGAGTTATACCATTCCCCGTTGTTGATGCCCAATCCGCCTGCTGCTCCGCCGGGTGTGCGCTGTTGCGATTTTGACCATGTATATGCCAGCCAACCTGTAAAATCGCCTTTGTTTTTTCGCAATAAAAATTCTAATCCATAGGCACGGGCTTCACCACTTAAAATTTCGGTTTCAATGGTGTTTTGTGCTATAAGTTCTGCGCCATTGATATAATCTACCCTATTGTCGATTGTTTTGTAATAGGCTTCGGCTTCAATGGAAAACATATTTTCCCTGAAATTTCTGAAGTAGCCCACAGCATATTGGTCTGCAATCTGTGGTTCAATAAATTTTCCGCTAGGTGCCCAAACATCCAATGGCGTGGCTGATGTGGTGTTGGAAATTAAATGTAGGTATTGGGCCATTCGGTTATAACTTGCCTTAAAGGAAGACTTCTCGTTAAGCTGATATGAAAGTGCAAACCGAGGTTCTAAATTATTGAAGGTAGCTATGCTTTTTCCCTTACCGTAATTGGTATTGGAAATAGGTTCGGCACGTTCATAAATGCCTAATTCTTCGTTGTAAACTACGGGTAAATTATTGGAGTAATTGTTCAAGGTTTGCTCCCCTAGTCGATTGAAGTAACTGAAACGCAAGCCATATTGAGTGGTGAGCTTATCAGAAATTTTATGTTCCAAACCTGCATATACTCCGGTTTCCAAAGCAAATTTGTTGTCCAATTTCTCTGGATTTACGCCCGAATCTGCATCTAAAGGGTTGAGTTTTCCAGGATTAAAGTTGTAATAAATACCATTTACCCCAAAATCAAATTTTAATTTATCGCTGGCATAATACCCTAAGTCATAGCGCACATTATAATTGCTGATATCCGAGGTCCAATCAATTCCTTCAATGGGAATTTCCAGGTTGTAATTATATCGACTGTATATTAAGGATACATTGGAGAATAACTTGTTATTGAAAATATGGTTCCATCGCAAGTTTCCTGAGAGGTTTCCGTATGAATTCGTGAAAATTCCTGTCAGGTTAAAGTTGTCATTGCCTAGATAACCGGATAGGTACAACCTGTTCTTTTCATCAATTTCATAATTTGTCTTCAGGTTCAAATCGTAGAATCCGGCCCTACTATCTTCTCCGGCCAAGGCTAAGAATATATTGGCATAAGCAGCTCTACCAGCCATTAGAAACGAACCTTTGTCCTTGAACATTGGCCCTTCCGCCGCCAAACGACTGGAAATAGCACCAATACCGCCAGTGAGTTCAAACTCTTTACTATTTCCGTCTTTTTGACGTATATCCAGTACCGAAGAAGCTCGCCCTCCAAAACGCGCAGGAATGCCTCCTTTATAAAGTTTAACATCCTTAATGGCATCAGCATTGAAGACTGAGAAGAAACCAAACAAATGGGAGGCGTTGTAAATAATTGCTTCATCCAAAAGAATTAGGTTTTGGTCTTCTGCACCACCGCGTACATTGAAGCCCGATGCGCCTTCGCCAGCGTTGGTAACACCTGGCAGCAATTGAATGGACTTGATCAAATCTACCTCACCCAAAACAACAGGTATCTGTTTGATGTCGGTAGTTGAGAGTTTTGCTACACTCATTTGTGGTGTGCGAAGGTCAACTTTCTTGGATTCTTCAGCTGTGATGACCACTTCATCCAATTGAGCGGCATCCTCTTTGAGCTCAATGTTGAGGTTTTGATCAGAGCTAAGGTTTATAGCCCTTTCAAAAGTTGTAAATCCTAAATAGGAAATGGTTAAGGTATAAGTACCTTCAGGCGCTGTGATAGAATAAAAACCATATTCGTTGGTCGTGCTTCCAATGGAAGTACCTTTTAAAAGGACAGTTGCCCCCAAGAGTGTTTCACCGTTGGCAACATCCTTGACTGCACCACTAATTGTATATTTTGTTTGTGCAAAAAAGAATACTGGACACAACATTATCACCACAAATAAGGCCTGCCTTTTTCTAGACCTAAAGGGTTTTAATTGCTTTGTTTTTGTCATAATTACTAGAAATTTTAGATTAAGGTTTTCATTCAACCGGGGTAAAATTAGACTTGCATGCATAGCGGTTAAAATGAAGTAGGTTTTGAATCCGCTTTCAGTACCTGTTTGTTACCATAGTGATTTTAACACTCTGATTATTAGATTGTTAAATTCTGATAATTGTGTAGTTTCAAAAGGTTCTAAATGCGCTTCTCGCACTTAGAAAGCCGCCAACTGTAAAATTTGTGGCTTTTTTTCGTTTTTAGAGTCGTGAGGATTTGTCAGTTTAAGTTTTGGCTCAAAAGCCATGGTAATGCAAAAAACCCGTTGCAGATTGGGCAATACTATTTTAGGCTATCGATTCCAAATAGCCCTCATAAATACTGCCATAGTATCAATATTTGGAAATTGTATTTAAGGAAATAATCCGATTTTTATCAGAAAGTGGAGGCTTCTTTAATTTCTAAGAGGTTTTCTGAAAGCGGATTTGGAACGTAATTCTTCTATGAAGAATAAGGAGAAAAGGTAATGTCTAAACTACTGAAGGTAATGTCTTTTTAAACTCACTAGGGGTAACCCCGTATATTTTTTTAAAGGTAGTGTTGAAAGAGGATTTGGATTTGAAACCAACTTCGTTGGCAATGCCCATAATGGAGTAATTCTTGAACTTGTCATCCTTGAGACATTCTACAAATTCTTCAGCCCTGTACTTGTTCATGTAGTCCTGAAAATTGGATTTTAAGTACACATTTAAGACTTCAGATAAGTACTGTCTTGGAATACCCATCTTTTGAGCTACTTGGTTAACCGTTATATTGCTATTAGTAAAAAGCTTCTCTTTATCCATGAGCCTTAAAAACTCCCTTTTATATACCTCTGCTTTGGGTTTACTAAGACTTGAAGTTTTATAAGCCTTGGTATCAGCCTTTGGTAGTATAGATTTTGGTGATACAACAAGCTTAAATAAAATCATGTAGAGAAGTACTGCTGATAATCCAATAATTCCATAGGTTTCTATGAAGGGGAAATAATCATGGTTTTTTGTTATAATAAATGAAATTTCGTCTATTAAGTTCAATAAAGCATAAGGCACTATAAAAAACAGCATCCATCTTTCCTTTTTGTTTTTGATGATATCATAGATGGTATAACCTAAATAAACTAATAGCGTTACGCCTATCAGAATTTCTCCTATTATTAACCATATGTTATTAACTAAGCCGTTAACGTCTTCTGCGATTTGAAGCGTAATAAAAAACAAATACGGAATAAAATAAAGAAAATCTCTAAGTTGAAATTTATTTTGTTTAGAATTGTGATATTTTATAAGTAAAAAGAACAGTGTAATGATTAATGGAGATTGGAAAAAATACCAATTAGCATTAAAAAAAAACATGTTAAAATCATCATCTCCGACAACGTTCAAAAGTAATGCAATAATTGACCCTAGAAGCAATAAGAAATTTACCCGCTTGTAACTTTCTTGTTTAACGAGCAGAACACTTAAAAGAAACAAGCCCTGAATAAGGGCGATTATTTGAATTATTTCTAACATAAATAACGGAACACTTTCTCTGAACTGGCTAAAATAATTCAAAAAAAAACTAAAATCGATTGAAAATTAATTAAAAAATACCAAAATCTAACATTCCGCCACAAGCCTAATCACCAATCAAATTTCTTGAACTATTTTACATTTTTCAGATTTATTTATAGATTAGATAACGAAAATTTTGACGGATGATTATTGTTGGCCTTCAATATTTTTTGCAACTTGAACTTAATTTCTTTTCCATCTCAAAAGCAA
This sequence comes from Sinomicrobium endophyticum, assembly GCF_052983315.1. Taxonomy (NCBI): domain Bacteria; kingdom Pseudomonadati; phylum Bacteroidota; class Flavobacteriia; order Flavobacteriales; family Flavobacteriaceae; genus Sinomicrobium; species Sinomicrobium endophyticum. Next base: position 2,067 of record NZ_JBRKIS010000042.1, on the reverse strand, counting down.
TAAACTCACCTTGCTAGAAAACCTTATACACTTGTAAAGGAACTTGATATCAACAATCTATCCCCTTTCAGGATGGATTTATCGTTTTCTATTTTTAATTCAATTAAAACTAGCCCTAAACTCCATCGGACTGACCCCGCTTTTACTCTTAAACAGTCGGCTAAAACTTTGCGGATATTCAAAACCCAATTGATATGCTATTTCGTTTACTGTCAATTCTGATATTGAGAGCATTTCTTTTGCTTTTTCGACAAGTTTATTGTGTATATGGTGCTGTGCACTTAGACCGGTAAGCGTTCTCAACATATCACTTAAATAGCTGGGGGAAATATTTAATTCTTCGGATAGAAATTGCACGGTTGGGATTCCTTCCTTCAATGGTGTGGAGTCATTAAAATAGTTGTCTAAAATTTCTTCTATTTTTTGTAATGAATCGTTATTTACGACTTTTCGAGTTATGAATTGTCGTTTGTAAAAACGGTTACAGTAATTTAATAATAGTTCAAGTTGTGCTATCATTACATCCTGACTAAAATCATCTATCCTACTTTTTAATTCGTCGTCGATGATTTCAAAAATGGATAAGATTGTTTTTCTTTCATTTTCTGATAAATGCAGTGCTTCATTAGTGGCATAGGAAAAGAAACCATATTCCTTAATCTTCTTTGCCAATGGATAGGTTAAAAGGAAATCGGGGTGAACCAGTAATAAACTACCACTTGCGTGATTGCCACTGGGACTTTCAAACACTTGATTTGGAGAGGTAAGTACCAAGCCACCTTCTCCAAAATCATAATAGTTTTGTCCGTATTTTGCCTGTCCGCACATTCCCGTTTTATAGGAAATCTTATAAAAGTTCATTACCATAGATTTCGGAAAATCGTAGGGCAGTGCTTCTAAGTCCGTTATATCTACAAAACTAATCATCGGGTGCATAGGCTTTGACAAACCAAACACCCGATGAAAGTCCGTTAACGATTCAAATTTATAAAGTGTATTCTCTTCCTTTTTCATTCTCAAATTTACAAAATTCAAAAGCAATAATTTTTACCAGGGGCAGTCGCCAGTTTCCGGATTGTGTTCTTCGCTGATAAACTTTCCTGTTGGTCCATCCGCGCCAATCATTGCATATTTGGCAATTCGGGTACCTGCTTCTTGAACGGTTCCCGTTCCACGATGACCATTAAAGTCCGTTGCTACGAATCCCGGACATACTGCATTTACTTTAAATGGCGTATCCCTTAATTCATAAGCCAAATTGATAGTGTACATATTGAGAGCGGCTTTTGATGCGGGATAAACAGCCGCTTTATGTGAATAATATTTCCAAGTGGGGTCGCAATGCAAAGTTAGCGAACAGCCACTTGATGATACATTTACAATACGTGGTTCTTCTGCTTTATGCATCATATCAATAAATGCTTGTGTCACTCTTGCCACACCATATACATTGGTTTCAAATACCTGTTTAAACTGGTCTATGCTTGCCTCTAAAGCAGCTTGAGGCCAACCGCCATTGATACCTGCATTGTTGATAAGCACATCCAGGACTTCCGTTTTTTTTCCGATTTCAATTCTTGCTGATTTAACTGAATCATCATTGGTAACATCCAATTGTACGACTTTAACATTAGGTAGTCCTTCGGCTTTAAGTTTTTCGACAGCTGTCACTCCGTTTTCCAGATTTCGGCTGCCCAGGAAAACGTAGAAGCCTTTTTGTAAGAGTTGCCGTGCGGTTTCATAGCCAATACTTTTGTTGGCCCCGGTAATTAATACTTTTTTCATTTCCATTTTTTTAATTATTGAACTCGTTTAAACTTTTTTGATTTTTCTTAGTTTGAACTTCTTTAAGGCTAACACAATAAAAGCAAGGTAATTAAACCCTGTCCAGCTTGCCACGGTAGTATCAAACCTGTTTAGTAATGACCGGAAACTGTCCATCCAGGCATTGGTTCGCTCGATGGCATATCGCTGGTCATAAAGTTCTTTGTCGAAATAGTCATCTCTGTCCTTGTTTGCGTTACGTCTGTTGAAACAGATATTGGCATTAATTTGCTCTTGGGCACA